>JBJMSU010000202.1:0-41847 GCA_045801465.1 Xanthobacteraceae bacterium
AAGCTGCGCCCGCGCAAGCGCCCCCCGACGATGCGCATCAGCGCTCCCGCTTGCCGTGATAGCGGCGACGCAGCCGGCGCGGCTTGGCGGGTCGGGCCTTTCGATTGTCATCCCGGACGGCTCGCGTCCGCGAGCCGATCCGGGACCCAGGTGTCCCGGCATCCGGAACAGGCGCGGCAGGGATACCTGGGTCCCCGCTCTCGCGCCGTGCGGCGCTCGGCCGGGATGACAAAGGAACGGCCGTGCGCTTCTCCCCCTTCGGGGGAGGGGTTGGCGCAAGCGGCGCCGCCGAGATCGGCGCCGAGAAATCGCAGCCGGCGAGCTTCGTCAGGCGTTCGCCGAGCTGCTCGCGCAAATGCCGCGTCTTCACTTCTTCGATCGCGCCCGCCGGCAATTCGCCGAGCTGGAACGGCCCGAACGAGACGCGGATGAGCCGCGCGACCTTGAGCCCGAGATGGGCGAGCACGTTCCTCACCTCGCGGTTCTTGCCCTCGCGGATCGCGAAGGTGAGCCACACGTTGCTGCCCTGCTCGCGCTCGAGCTCAGCCTCGATCGGTCCGTAGCGGACGCCGTCGATGGTGACGCCGTCGCGCACCGAGTCGAGTTGTCCTTGCGTCACGCGGCCGTGCGCGCGCACGCGGTAACGGCGCAGCCAGCCGGTTTCGGGGAGCTCGAGCACGCGCCCGAGCCCGCCGTCGTTGGTGAGCAGCAAGAGACCTTCGGTGTTGAGGTCGAGACGGCCGACGCTGATCAGGCGCGGCAGGTGCTTGGGCAGCCCGGCGAAGATGGTCGGCCGCCGCTCCGGATCGGCGTGGGTGGTCACCAGCCCGCGCGGCTTGTGATAGAGGAAGAGCCGCGTGCGCTCGCGCGCCGGCAACGCCGCGCCGTCGACGGTGATGCGGTCGCTCGAACCGACGTTGACGGCCGGCGACGCGATGGTCTTGCCGTTGATCGCCACGCGCCCGGCCGCGATCCAGGCCTCCGCTTCGCGGCGCGAGGCCAGGCCGGCGCGCGCGATCACCTTGGCGATGCGCTCGCCTGCGCGCGGCTGCGGCTGTTCGCTCTTGCGTGCCATACGGGAACCGGTCGATATCAGCCGGCTGATAGCAGAGATCGCAGAGTGGAACGAGCCGTGACGGTTCACTCGTCATTGCCGGGCTTGACCCGGCAATCCAGCCATTTTGTTAGTAGATGGATCACCGGCTCTCGGCGCTGCGCGCCGGCCCGGTGATGACGACAAGGTAATCAGGGACAGATGACATCGTTCATGGACCTTGCGCTGAGCGAAGCGCGGGCTGCGGGCGCGGCCGGCGAGGTTCCGGTCGGCTGCGTGATCGTGCGCGACAACGCCGTCGTCGCCAAGGCGGCGAACCGCACCATCGCGGATCGCGACCCGACCGCGCACGCCGAGCTGCTGGCGATCCGTGCCGCCGCTGCCGCACTCGGCTCGGAGCGGCTGAGCGACTGCGATCTCTATGTGACGCTTGAGCCCTGCGCCATGTGCGCGGCCGCGATGTCATTCGCCCGGCTGCGCCGGCTCTACTACGGCGCCGCCGATCCCAAAGGTGGCGCGGTGGAGAACGGCGTGCGCTTCTTCTCCGCGCCGACGTGCCATCACCGGCCGGAGATCTACGGCGGCATCGGCGAAGCAGCCGCTGCCGCGCTGCTCAAGGATTTCTTCCAAGCAAGGCGGTGACGCGCCGTAGGGTAGGCAAATTTGCCTGCTGCAGCGCTGTTGGTGGGCGAGCCGCCAAAAGCGGCGAGGGACGGCGCGATGGCAAATCTGCCCACCATGCAGCGCCCAGATCGCGCGCCTTTGCCCAGCCTACAATTCGAGCAACTTCGGCAACATCCCCTTCACCTCGGCCTTGGCCGGCTCGGCGGCGCGCAGGATGGCGCTGGCCTGAAAGAAATCCAGCAGGCGGAAAATGCCGACGTTGGGACGGATGACGAGATCGGGCCCGCCGGCCTTGAGCTTCTCGGCGACGATGGTCTGGCCCATGATGCCCAATGTGGTGAACATCGCCGCCCACGGATCGGGAATGCCGCCGATCTCGTCGGGACCGCCGGAGCAGTCGACGGCGAGAACCACGTCGGCCAGCCCGCGCAGGCAGTCGAAGGGGAGCGGGTTGACGGCGGCGCCGTCGACCAGGACGCGGGCGTCGATCTCGACCGGGCGGATCAGCCCGGGAATCGCCATGGAGGCGGCAATGGCCGGCTTGAGCGCGCCGGCGTCGAGGACGATCTCGCACCGGCCGTTGAGATCGGTGGCGATAACCTGAAGCGGGATTGCGAGCGCGGCGAAATCGTCCGGCACCGCGGCGGGAAGAAACGAGCCGCAGAATTTCGCCGCGTCCATCAGGATGGGATTGGCGAGCGGCGCCGTGATCCACTGCGACAGCGGCGCCGCGCGCGCCGCCATCAGGCGCGAAAGGATGCCGCCGCGGTCATGGGCGAGCTTGATGACGTGGCGCCGGATCGCCTTTCCGGTCATGCCGGCCGCGTAGGCGGCGCCGATCAGCGCGCCGAACGACGAGCCGGCGATCCTGGCCGGGCGCAGCTGAAGCTCGTCGAGCGCCTCGAGCACGGCGATCTGGCCGAGCGCGCGGGCGCCGCCGACCCCGAGTGCAAGCGCAAACGTCTTTCGCCGCGATTCGTTCGTCATCCGGCTTACGGACTTTATGTCGTCCCCGCGAAGGCGGGGACCCATGACCACTGACGAGTGTATATCGCGAGAGCGGTGGTCATGGGTTCCCGCCTACGAGGCACCCCGCCGCGTGACGCGGCGGGGACCCCTCGCGGGAACGACTCACGTCGCGCCCGCCTGGCGCGCGAAGCCCCACGCGGTCTCGGCGAGCGGCGCCACCATGAGCGCCTTGGCGGGGGCATGTTCGCTGGTCGCGGTGCCGTCGCGCACGCGGCCGACGATGCCCTGAAAGATCGCCGCCAGGCGAAAGAAATTGTAGGCGAGATAGACCGGCAGATGCGGCCGCGGATCGAGGCCGGTGCGGGCGACGTAGCGCTCCACATAATCGGCGAGCGAGGGAATGCCGAGCGCGGCGAGGTCGTGCTCGACCAGCGAGCCGACGCCCGCATCCGACGGCGGCATCACCCATTGCATCAGGTGATAGGAAAAGTCGGCGAGCGGATCGCCCAACGTGGAGAGCTCCCAGTCGAGCACGGCAAGAACCTGCGGCGCCGCGGCAGCAATGATGATGTTGTCGAGGCGGTAATCGCCGTGCACGATGCGCACCGGGCCGGCGGGCGGCACATGATCGGGCAGCCAAGCGATCAGCCGCTCCATGGCATCGATCCGCTCGGTCTCCGAGGCGCGGTATTGCTTAGACCAGCGCTCGACCTGGCGGCCGACGTAGTTCTCGCCGCGGCCGAAATCAGAGAGCCCGATTGCCACCGGCTCGAACGCGTGCAGACGCGCCAGCGTCGCGTTCATGGCGTCGTAGACGGCGGCGCGTTCCGTCGCCGTCGCGCCCGGCATGTGCGGATCCCAGAACACGCGACCGGCCACGAAGCCCATCACATAGAACGGCGTGCCGACGACGCTGTCGTCGGCGCAATAGACGACCGGCGCGGCGACCGGAAAGCCCTGCGCATGCAGCGCCGAGATGATCCGGTACTCGCGATCCACCGCGTGCGCCGACGGCAGCAGCTTGCCCGGCGGCTTGCGGCGCAGCACGTAGGCGCGCGTCGGCGTCTCCAACAGGTAGGTCGGATTCGATTGGCCGCCCTTGAATTGCCGCACGCTCAGCGGCCCGGCAAAGCCTTCGACCTCGCGCGCGAGGTAGGCTTCGAGCTTGTCGCTGTCGAACTTGAGCGCCCCCGCCGCTTCCTTGGTGCCGGTGAACGCCGCCTGCCGGTCGAGCTGCATCATGACGTCACGCGGCGAAAAATTCGGCGAGGGCCGCCGCGGTCGCGTCGGGCGCCTCCTCGGCGAGGAAGTGGCCGGAGTCGATCGCCGTCCCGCGCACGTCGCTCGCCCATTCGCGCCACACGTCGAGCGGCGTGTCGCCGGCCGGCGAAAGTCCGCCGGCGCCCCACAGTGCCAGCACCGGGCCGGCAATGCGGCGGCCGGCCGCGCGGTCGGCGGCATCGTGGTCGTAATCGGCATGGGCGCCGGCGCGGTAGTCCTCGCACGCGGCGTGAATGCGCGACGGATCGGCGAGCGCTGCGCGGTAGTGGGCGAGCGCGCGCGGATCGAAGGCGGCAAGACTCTGCGCCTTGGTCCAGCTCGCCAGCGTGTGGTCGACATTAAACACCGGATTGCCGCCGATCAGCCGTTCGGGGAGCGGCTCGGGCTGCGCCAGGAACAGCCAGTGGTACATCTTCAATCCGTACTGGCGGTCCATGCGCTGCCAGTAGTCGTAGGTTGGCAGGATGTCGAGCGCGGCGAGGCGTTCGACCCGCTCCGGGTGATCGAGCGCCAGCCGATAGGCAACGCGCCCGCCGCGGTCATGGCCGGCGATGCGGAAGCGGACGAAGCCCAGCGCCTCCATCAGCTCGATCATCACGGCAGCCATGGCACGCTTGGTGTAGGGGCTGTGATCGGCGTCGGAGCGCGGCACCGCCGACCAGCCGTAACCGGGCAGATCGGGGATCACCAGCGTGAAGCCTTGCGCCAGCCTGGGGGCGACGCGGTGATAGATCACGTTGGTCTGCGGATAGCCGTGCAGCAGGAGCAGCGGCGGCCCGGTCCCGCCGGTGCGCACGAAGATCGTGCCGATGGATGTCGGCATGAAGCGCGAGGCAAATCCGGGATAGAGGTCGGCGAGGTCGGGCATGATCTTAAGCCGCGGTGGGGCGGCGGATTGTAGGCGCTGGAGCCCGCAGGGAGCGATAGCGGAATGCGGGGAGCGGCCTGTCATCCCGGATGCGGTGCAGCGCACCACTCCGCTGCGCTTCGTGCTGCGCTGCGCCCGGGATGACAGCGCTCCATCGGGGCTACGACTTCGCCACCTGCTCGCGCTCCACTGCGCGCCAGCCGATGTCGCGGCGGCAGAAGCCGTCCGGCCAGCGGATCTTGTCGACCGCCGCATAGGCGCGCGCCTGTGCCTCGGCGACGTTCGCGCCCAGCGCCGAGACGTTGAGCACGCGGCCGCCGTTGGCGAGGATGCGTCCGCCCTCCTGCCGCGTCCCGGCGTGAAAGATCTCCACGCCCTCGACTTCCGCCGCCGCATCGAGGCCTTCGATGACCGCGCCCTTGTGGTAGGCGCCGGGGTAGCCGCGCGCCGCCATCACCACCGTCAGCGCCGCGTCGGGATACCAGCGCAGGTCGAAGTTCTTCAACATCCCGTCGCTCGCCGCCAGCAGCGCCGGCACGAGGTCGGACATGAGGCGCAGCATCAGCACCTGGCATTCGGGGTCGCCGAAGCGCGCGTTGTACTCGATGAGCTTCGGGCCGTCGGCAGTGATCATCAGCCCGGCATAGAGCACCCCGCGATACGGGCAGCCTTTCGCCTGCATGGCGCGGATGGTCGGCAGCACGATCTCGTCCATGGCGCGGCCGCTCATGTGCTCGGTCATGATGGCGGCCGGCGAATAGGCCCCCATGCCGCCGGTGTTCGGCCCCTGGTCGCCGTCGAAGGCACGCTTGTGGTCCTGCGCCGAGGCGAGCGGGATTGCGTTCTCGCCGTCGCTGAGGACGAAGAAGGAGGCTTCCTCGCCGTCGAGGAACTCCTCGACCACGAGCGCGCCCGACGGCTCGCGCATGATGTCGTCGATATGGGCGAGCGCCTCGTCGACCGTCGTGGCGACCACCACGCCTTTGCCGGCGGCAAGCCCGTCGGCCTTGACCACGATCGGGAGTTTATGCGCCCGCACATGGGCCTTGGCCGGCGCGGCCGCGGTGAAACGGGCGTAGGCCGCGGTGGGAATGGCGTGCTCGCGGGCTAGATCCTTGGTGAAGCCCTTGGAGCCTTCGAGCCGCGCTGCCGCCGCGGTCGGGCCGAACGCCTTGATGCCGGCGGCGCTGAGATCGTCGACCAGACCGGCGACGAGCGGTGCCTCGGGTCCGACCACGACGAGGTCGATGCGCTGCGCCCGGCAGAACGCTACCACCGCCGCATGATCGGCGATGTCGAGCGCGACGAGCTCGGCCTCGCGCGCGATGCCGGCATTGCCGGGCGCGCAATAGAGGCGGTCCACCAGCGGGCTGGCGGCGATCTTCCAGGCCAGCGCGTGCTCGCGCCCGCCGGCGCCGAGAAGGAGGATGTTCATGCTGGGCGATGATAAATCCGACGTGTCAGTCGGTTACCGGCTCGCGTGGCGCGGCACAAGAGCAGACGCCACGATGATCCGCGCGGTGCGGATAATCAAGACGCTGCTCGGCTCCTGGTGATCGCGCGGCGAACGGCCTTCGGCTCGGCCCGAATGACCTCGATGAGGGTTCGGGCGGCGCCTGAAGGCTTGCGAGTGCCGAGTTCCCACTTGCGCACGGTGCCGACACCGGTTCCAATGAAAGCAGCGAACTCACGTTGCGATAGGCCGAGCTTGAGGCGCGCTTCGCGCGCGCCGGTCTCGCGCGGAACCACCTGGTGGACGACGGCCTTCGTGCGCTTGCCGGCCGCGTGATCCAGCGCTTCACGGAGGCTTGCGCGAATGTCCTCCGCGAGGCTTTTCATTTTCTTTTCCATTGCGCGACAATCTCCTTCACCAATCTGGCGAACTCCTTTTTCTCCGCGGCACTCAGGTCATCCTTCTCGTTCTTCGCGTAGATGGCGAGAAGGAGAATGGGAACATGGACGTCGTGAAAATAGTAGATGACGCGCGCGCCACCGCGCTTGCCGATTCCTTTGCGGCCGAGGCGGACCTTCCGCAATCCACCCGTACCTGGGATCAGGTCGCCGCAAGTGGGTTCGTAGGCAACGAGTTCGATGAGCGCTTCCTGCTCCTCTGCGGTCAGTAAATCAGCGGCGCGGCGCCGAAAACCGGCAAGTTCGATCACCGAAACAGGACGGCGACGCATTGGGCTATGGTACCCCAATGGGGCTCACGCCGTCAAGCATCACATTCCGGAAAGGATTTCGGAGCGAAGTGTGGTCGAGCGGCAGCCCCCGCGATAGTAAGGGAGCCGTGAACGCAATCGCGGCAGTGCCTACGCCCAGCGGGCGGCGGCCTCCTGCTCGGTCGGCACGCGGCCTTCGGGCGTGAGCTGGTCGACGGCCTCGGGCAGATCCTGGCTCAAGCCGTTGAGGAGGTCGACCTCGTTGATGCCGGCCTGCTCGGCGAGCGAGCTCACCGTGTCCTCGCCCAAGGCATCCCGCATCTGGTCGGGCGTCACGGCGCGGTTCGGACCGGTGCCGACCCACGAATGGGCGACGTCGCCGTGGCCGCTCTGCTGGAAGCGATCGACCAGTTCGCGCAGCGCTCCGCTGAGCATGCCGCCGGCCGCGCCGCCGGCGGCACCGCCGGCGAGCAGCCCGCCGAGGCCGCCGCGCAACAGATCGCCGAGACCGCCGGGGCTCGGGTCGCCGGCATTGCCTGGGTTGGCGCCGCTCGGCTGGCCGCGGCCGAGGATATCGCCCAACCCGCCGCCGCCCCCGCCGCCGCGGCCCTGATAGGCGCGATAGGCGAGCACGCCGAGCAGCAGCATGGTGAGGGGCGACATGCCGCCGCGTCCGCCCTGCGCGCTTCGCCCAAGAATCTGATCCAGCAACCCCATGGCGATCTCCCTGTGTTTGGAAGGCAACCGAGGATAACGGCGGTGCACCGGGATGGTTGCAGGGGCCGATGGAGGACGTCATTCCGGGGCGCGGGCTTTAACCCCGCGAGCCCGGAATCCATGACCACGACGTGTGCAGTGGTGAGCAGTGGCGGCAACCTCGCCGCCGTGATCATGGATTCCGGGCTCGCCGCTGCGCGGCGCCCCGGAATGACCGGCGTTACTTCACCAGGTCGTAGAGCTTGACCACCGCTTCGGCGCCTTTGAGGCCGCGGGTGTGGCGCACGATCTCCTTGTGCGCGTCGCTTTCGCGATAGCGCTCGATGTCGGCCTCCGATTCCCACTCCGAGTAGGAGATGAACTCACCTCCGTCGCGGCCGCGCAGAAGTTTCTCGGCGACGCAGCCCTGCTGCTGGATCATGAGCGGCGCGCACTCTTTCTTCCACACCCGCTCGGCCTCGGCGCCGGCGGCGGGATCGATCCTGATGTGAATGAGCCGGATGATGGACATGGATCACCTCTTGGGAAGGCATGACACACAGGCGGTGCGGCGAGCTGGGCCTTCACTCGGCCGCATGCACCGTGCTCACCGGAAAAGCGACGAGAGCCACTACGTGTTCCCGTAGATCCGGCGCAACCGTAGGGTCATCGCGCAACACCGATATGGATCGCGGCGCAGGCAAAGGACGCCTCTCGTTGGCGAGGGACTCGGCATAGAGCGCCAGCGCTTCCGCGGCGTTGCGCAACGCGTCGTCGATGTCATCGCCGGCGGAAAAACAGCCCGGCAGATCCGGAAACCAGAAGCCGACCGTTTTGTCAGGTCCTGCGTCTTCGACCACTGCGACGTAATGGGGCATATCGATACCTTCAGTCAGGCTTCCATTTTGCCTTCTTGTCGATGGCATGCACAAGTCCGCGGCCCAAGTCTTTCTTCGGGTGAGGCAAGCAACTGTCTCGCACGAGACGGGATGTTTGAAGACGTGGTGTGAGCCGGCAACCCGCTCGAGAATCCAGCCTTCGTGTTCCCAACGACGCTTGATGTCGCGGCTATTGGTCAGCATGGGACGGAGAGCCTATCCCGTTTAACGGGCATCACACAGGCCGCAACCCGTTACGGCCTCATCCATGTCCCGCCCGCCTCAGGCGTACGATGGCCTGGTCGAGGGCGGAGAGGAAGGCGGAACGGTCGCGCGGGGAGAACGGCTTCGGGCCGCCGGTGATCTCGCCGGCCGAGCGCAAACTGTCCATCAGGTTCCGGGTCGCAAGCGTCATGCCGATCGACTCCTCGCTGAAGGCGCGGCCGGTCGGCGCGATCGCTTGCGCGCCTGCCTTGACGCAGCGCGCAGCGAGCGGAACGTCGGCCGTGATGACGATCACGCCGGCGTCGGCGCGCGCCGCGATCCAGTCGTCAGCCGCGTCCATGCCGGCGCCCACGATCACGCGCTCAATGTTCGGATGTTTCGGGACCGCGATCCGGCTGTTGGTGACGACGAAGACTTTCAGCTCGAGGCCTTTGCCGAGATGGCGCTCGGCGACGCGATAGACCTCGGCCTTCACCGGGCAGGCATCGGCGTCGACATAGATGGCGATGGGCTTGGACATTCCCGGGCAGGAAACCGTCACTCCGCTGCTTCGAGCGTCGCCCGGAATGGGACAGCGGCCACCACGGCGTCGGCTGCCTCCTCGAGGAACTCAGGGTCGGCACGTAACTCGTCGATCGTTCGCGCTCTCGGCCATTCGCGGCCGGTCAACTGGGACCAATCCTCCGCCGCGAATTCAAGCACCTCGGCGGCCTTCTGCATCACCTCATCGATCGTGTCTCCGGCCGTGACGACGCCCGGCACGTCGGGAAACGAGATGCCGTAGCAGCTATCCGCATCTTTGTGGATGAGAGCGATGTAATGGGGCATTGGCCCAGACCTCAGTCTTTTTGCCAGCCTGCGCTGTTGTAGATGGACCGCGCCGTTCCGAGCGGAACGTCCTTCCGTGGATGCGGCACGATGACGACACGCCGCGATACAGGGTGCACGAACTTGTAATGAGAACCCCGGATCGACTTCTCCTCGAACCCGTCGTGCCGAAGAGGCCGGATGATATCACGGCTGTTCGTGAGCATCACGCCCTTCCCGCTCGCGCGATCGATCATGAACCTGCTTTGGCCATGCCGCCAGGTCTCCAGACCGCGCCCGGCCGCGGCATACGCGCCATGCCGCCACGGCCCTTGGCGAGGCCGGCATTCCGGCTAATGTGGCGGGCACATGCTGCAAAAACCCGCCCCGGACGCGTCGAGCGACATCGACTACCGCCTCCTCGCCCCGGTGCTCGCCAATTCGGTGCTCGTCCACATCGTCGTCGCGCTCGTGCGGGTGACGACGTCCTACCGCGCGGTCGAGCTCGGGCTGCCTATCATCTGGCTCGGCGTGATCTCGGCGGCCTTCGCGCTGTTTCCGATCTTTCTCGCCGTGTGGGTCGGCCGCTTCATCGACCGCGGCCACGATGCCGTGACGGCGTGGATCGGCTCCGGCCTGATCGCGGCTGCGTGCGCGGCGTTTGCGCTGTTCTCCTCGGCGGCGGCGCTGCTCGCCGCCACGGCGCTGCTCGGCACCGGGCATCTGTTCATGATGGCGGCGCAGCAGATGCTGTGCGTGCGCGCCGGCGGCGCGCGCGGCATGGACAAGGTGTTCGGCAACTACTTCGTGGCCTCCTCCATCGGGCAGGGGCTCGGGCCGTTCCTGGTCGGCTGGGCCGGCGGCTCGGCGATGCTGCCGCCGACGCAACGCCTGTTCACCATTGGACTCGCGTGCGCGGTGATTACGTTTGCGATCGCGCTGACGATCCGGCCAAGCCGGGCGCACGCCGCCCACGCCGAAGGCCGCGACCTCGTTCCCGTGAAGGCGCTGCTGCGCGTGCCCGGCCTCAACGCCGTGGTGGCGGCCGGCGTCTTCATCGTCACCGCGCAGGACCTTGTCGTCATCTACCTGCCGATCCTCGGCGCCGAGCGCTCGATCGACGTCGCCGTCATTGGCATCCTGCTCGCCGTGCGCGCCGCCTTCTCCATGGGGTCGCGTTTGCTCTACGCGCGCATCGTCGTGGCGTTCGGCCGCGAGCCGCTGATGGTGACATGCACGTTCGCGGCGGCGCTGGCCTTCGCCTCGCTGGCGCTGCCGATCCCGCTGTGGGGGATGTATCTCGCCATGGCGGTGATGGGATTTTCGCTCGGCATCGCCACCACGTTGAGCGTCACCACCGTGGTCGACCGCACGCCGGCGGGGGCGCGCGGCACCGCCAATTCGCTGCGCATCATGGGCAACCGTCTCGGCCAGGTGAGCCTGCCGTTCGGCGCCAGCCTGGTGGCGGCGGCGACCGGCGTCGCCGGCATCCTGGTGATGATCGCGCTCAGCCTCGCCGCCTCGGCAGCGGCGGTGCAGTGGAGCCGTCCGGCGAAGTAATCATTATACTACTGGCGCCCACCACATCGTCATGGCCGGGCGAGCCGCCAAAAGCGGCGAGGGTTGTCCCGGCCATCCCGCTTAGTTGGCTTCCATCCTAAGCGGGATGCGCGGCACAAGGCCGGGAATGATGACGGAGTGGGTCGTAGCCGTGAGTCAACATCGACGGCACAGCGGATCGGACGGCAGTGGCCCAGCAGCCTCTCATCGCGCTCACCGGGGCGACCGGCTTCATCGGGCGGCGGCTCCTCGCCGAGCTGCCGCGGCGCGGCTTTCGCGTGCGCGTGCTGCTGCGCCGCCCGACCGAGATCGCGCTCGATTGCGGCAGCGCCATCATCGGCGACCTCGCGCGGCCGCAGAACATGGCGGCGGCGCTCGCCGATGTCGACGCGGTCATCCACTCGGCCGGCATCGCCCATGCCATGTCGGGCGTGCCGGCCGACGACTACCGCATCCTCAATACCGAGGCGACGATCGCGCTTGCGCGCGCCGCCGAGCGGGCGCGGGTGAAGCGCTTCGTGTTCCTCTCCTCGATCCGCGCGCAGGTCGGCCCCTCGGCCGAAGGCGTGGTGACCGAGGCGATGGCGCCGCGCCCGACCGACGACTACGGCAGATCCAAGCTCGCCGCCGAACAGGGCCTCGCCGAGCTCGGCCTCGACTGGGTGGCGCTGCGGCCGGCACTGGTCTACGGCCCCGGCGTGAAGGGCAACCTGGCGGCGCTGGCGAAGCTTGCGCGTGCGCCCTACCCGCTGCCGCTCGGCGGGCTGACGGCGCGGCGCTCGCTCGCCGCGGTGGACAACCTCGTCGATGCGGTGGCCACGGTGCTCGCCGCGCCGGGACCGCTCAAGCGGGCGCTGATCGTCGCCGATGCCGAGCCCTTAAGCGTGCCGGAGATGATCGCGGCGCTGCGCGCGGGGCTGGGCCGCCGCCCCGGCCTCATCCCGGTGCCGCGGCGCGCGCTCGAAATCGCGCTGCGCGCCGCCGGACGCCCCGAGTGGATCGAACGCCTCGCCGGCTCGCTCGTCGCCGATGCGTCGGCATTGCGCGCGCTCGGCTGGAGCCCGCGCATCGCCAGCCGCGACGGCCTCGCGGCGCTGGCGCGGAGTGCAACGTGAGCTCGGCTGATGCTCGGTGAGGCTGAGAAAGGCCTTGATCGCATGGACAGCCAAGTTCTTGAACGCGACAGTGGCGTTAAGGGCGGCTTTGCCGCCGCGAAGCGGTCTAGACCCTTGACGCCACTGTCGCGTTCAAACAAGAGCGTCCATGCGATCAAGGCCGAACCGACGATCGCTTCCGGCTGGCAGCCGAGTGCTGGGGATGCCTCATCTCTTAGTGGCAACGCGGTGCAAATTAAGCGAGATTGCCGGGACGACGCCCGGCAATGACAATGTTGTAGCTTGGGAGGGACGTCATGGAGATCACACGCTGCGGCGCCGTGCCGACGCGCCGGGGGCCGGCCGACTGGTTCACCGGGACGGTGTGGCAGGACCCGATCATCGAGGCGCCGGCGCCGGCGCGCATTCGCGGCGCCCGCGTCGCTTTCGAGCCGGGCGCGCGCACCGCCTGGCACACGCATCCGCTTGGCCAGACGCTGCACGTCATCATGGGCTGCGGGCGGGTGCAGACCTGGGGCGGACCGGTGCAGGAGATTCGCGCGGGCGACACGGTGTGGATCCCGCCGGGCGAGAAGCACTGGCACGGCGCCGGCCCCAACACCCGCATGGTGCACATCGCGCTGCAGGAGGCACTCGACGGCAAACAGGTGGAATGGCTCGAGCACGTCAGCGATGAGCAATACGCCGTGGCGCCGAGCGCGTGAGCGCTGTCATTCCGGCCGGGCGAAGCGAGGGCCGGAATCCATATCCCCTGCCATTCGGCTCATGCACCACTGTTCGAATGCGCACGTTCGTGTTCATGGGTTCCGGGCTCGCCGCTGCGCGGCGCCCCGGAACGACGATTGGAGCCTCCCATGCGAAACCTGCTGCGCCTCGCCGTCGCCGTCGCCGTTCTCGCTCCCGCGCTTGCCAGCGCGCAGGAGTTTCCGGCAAAGCCGATCAAGCTGATCGTGCCGTTCCCGCCCGGCGGGCCGAACGACATCATCGCCCGCGCGGTCGGCCAGCGCATGTCCGAGATCGCCGGCCAGCCAGTGACGATCGATAACCGCGGCGGCGCCGCCGGCGTGCTCGGCACCGACGCGGTCGCCAAGGCCGAGGGCGACGGCTACACGATCGCCATCACCAGCGCCGGCGCGCTCGCCATCTCGGCCAGCCTGCAGGAGAAGCTCCCGTATGACTCGACCAAGGACCTCAAGGCCGTGACGCTGGTGGCGAAGGTGCCGGAGATGCTGGTGGTGGCGACGAGCGTGCCGGCCGCCAGCATGAGCGAACTGGTCGCGCTCGCCAAGGCCAAGCCGGGCCAGCTCAACTTCGCCTCGACCGGGCCCGGCAGCATGCCGCATCTCGCCGGCGAGCTGTTCAGGATGAGCGCCAAGATCGACATCGTGCACGTGCCCTATCGCGGCGCCGCGCCGGTAATGAACGATCTGCTCGGCCAGCAGGTGCAGATGGTCTTCCTTGACCTGCCGATCCTGCTGCCGCAGGTGCAGGCCGGAAAGATCAAGCCGATCGCGCTCGGCGCCAGGGAGCGTCACGCAACGGTGAAGGAGGTACCGACCACCGCCGAGGTCGGCTTTCCGGATCTGCTGGCCGAGAACTGGTACGGCATGGTGGCGCCGGCCGGAACGCCGCCGGCGATCGTCGCCAAGCTCAACCGCATCGCCGTCGAGGCGATGCAGAGCGCCGAGGTCAAGGAGAAGCTCGCCAGCCAGGGCGCGGTACTCGCCGCCACCAGCCCCGACGAGTTCGCCGCCTATCTGAAGAGCGAGATCGAGAAATGGCGCAACGTCGTCGTCGCCGCCGGCATCAAGACGAATTGAAATGCGATCACGTCTCGCTTGTCATCCCGGCCGAGCGCCGTCAGGCGCGAGAGCCGGGACCCAAGATCCCCTGCCTCACCATTCGTCTGATGCCGGGCTACCTGGGTCCCGGGTCTGCAGCGCACCACTCCGCTACGCTTCGTGCTGCGCTGCGCCCGGGATGACAATCGCATGATCATTGCGTTTTAGAACCGAAGGACCCGTCACACCATGGCCGGGCGTCTCGCCGACAAGGTCGCCATCGTCACCGGCGCCGGCTGCGTCGGTCCGGGTTGGGGCAACGGCCGCGCCGCCGCGGTGCTGTTCGCGCAGGAAGGCGCGTTGGTGTTCGCGGTCGACCGCGATCCCGATGCCATGACCGAGACGCTCGAGCGCGCCCGCGAGGCCGGCGCCGAGATCGTTGCGCATCACTGCGACGTGACGATCGCGGCGGAGGTCGCCGCCATGGTGGAGGCGTGCCGGGCGCGCTTCGGCCGCATCGATATCCTGGTCAACAATGTCGGCGGCTCGGCGGCGGGCGGGCCGGTCGAGCTCTCCGAGGAGGGCTGGGACCGCCAGATCGATTACAACCTCAAGAGCGTATTTCTCACCTGCCGGGCGACGCTGCCGGTGATGGAGGCGCAGGGGCGCGGCGCCATCGTCAACACCGCCTCGACGTCGGGCCTGCGCTGGACCGGCTCGCCGCAGGTCGGCTATGCGGCGAGCAAGGCCGGCGTGATCCAGTTCTCGCGCGTCACCGCCGTGCAGTACGCCGCCAAGGGCATCCGCGTGAACACCGTGGTGCCGGGGCAACTGCACACGCCGATGCTGGAGGCGCGGCTTGCCGGCCAGCGCACCGGCGGCGACGTCGAAACGCTCGTGCGCCAGCGCGTCGCGCGCATTCCGCTCGGCTTCATGGGGGACGGACGCGACACCGCCTACGCGGCGCTGTTCCTCGCCTCCGACGAGGCGCGCTTCATCACCGGCACCGAGATCGTCGTCGACGGCGGCATGACGGCGCGCTGCGACTGACCGGCAAGGAATCAAGCGATCACCCCAACGAGGCAACCATGCTTGATGTGAGCCCGAGCTGCCCGCCGCCCGACCCGCAGCCGAGGAAGCCGCGCTTCGCGCTTCCCTCCTCGAGCTGCGATTCGCATTTTCACGTGTTCGGACCGCACGCGGTGTTTCCGTTCGCGGCGAACCGCCCGTTCACGCCGCACGATGCACCGAAGGAGGCGCTGCTGCGGCTGCACGAGGTGCTCGGCTTTGAGCGCGGCGTCTTCGTGCAGTCCACCTGCCACGGCTCGGACCACGCCGTCATGCTCGACCTCCTGGCGGCGACGAGCGGCCGCTACCGCGGCGTCGCCCTGCTCACGCCGGCAACGACGCCGGAGGAGGTCAAGCGGCTCGACGCCGCCGGCGTGTGCGGCGTGCGCTTGCACTTCGTGTCGCATCTCGGCCCCTATCCGGCGCGCGACGACGTGCGCGCGGTGATGCGCCTGGTCGAGCCGTACGGCTGGCACGTCGAGGTCCACGTCTATGGCAAGGACCTCCTCGCCAATCTGGATTTCATCGCCGCCATCAAGGCGCGCGTGGTGATCGATCACATCGGCCGCGTCGACGTGCGCGAAGGGCCCGACGGCCCGGCCTTCGTGGCGCTGCGTCGCCTCGTCGATGCCGGCAACGTCTGGGTCAAGCTCAGCGGCACCGATCGCGTGTCGCAGCAGGAGCCGCCGTTTCGCGACGCCGTCGCGCTCGCGCGCATCCTTGCCGAGCAGGCGCCCGAGCGCATCCTGTGGGGAACCGACTGGCCGCATCCCAACGTCCGCCGCATGCCCAACGACGGCGAGCTCGTCGATCTGATCCCCGACATCGCCGTGAACGAGACCACGCGCCGGCGCATGCTGGTCGACAATCCGGCCGAGTTCTTCGGCTTCGATTAGATATTCGCGGGGAGTAGACGATGAACCGACGTATGGGGTTACTCGTCGCCACAGCGCTCCTGTTCGCCGACGCCGCCCTTGCGGCCGACGCTGTCAAGATCGTCACGCCGTTTGCGGCCGGCGGGCCCGCCGACATGCTGGCGCGGCTGCTGGCGCAGGAACTCAACCCGCGCCTCGCCGCCGACGTCATCGTGGAGAATCGCGGCGGCGGGGGCGGCATCATCGGCACCGAGGCGGTGGCGCGAGCGCCGGCGGACGGCAAGACGCTGCTGGTCGGCAGCCTGGGGTCGCATGTCATCAGCCCCCATCTGCACCCGGGGCTGAGCTACGATCCGGCGGCCGCATTCACGCCCGTAGCGCTGATCGGGTCGGTCCCGTCGGTGCTGGTGATCGCGCCGCAGGTCAAGGCCGACACCCTCGCCGAGCTGGTGGCGCTGGGGAAGCGGACGAACCTGAAATACGCCTCCGCCGGGCCCGGCACCACGATGAACATTTCCGGCGAGATGCTCAACGCGGCGGCCGGCATCAAGGCGACGCACGTGCCGTACCGCGGCGCCGGCCCGGCGGTCAACGATCTGCTCGGCGGGCACATCGACTTCCTCATCGCCGATTTTCCCGTCCTGCTTCCCCTGATCACCGCGAAGTCCGTGCGCGCGCTGGCGCTGTTCGGCAAGGAGCGCTCACCGATGCTGGCCGACGTGCCGACGACGGCGGAGCTCGGCTTTCCCGAGGCCGTGATGGAGAACTGGTACGGCGTGTTCGCGCCGGCCGGCCTGCCGCGCGACATCGAGACGAAGCTCGGCGCCGCCGTCGTGGACGCGCTGCGCTCGCCATCCATGCGCGAGCGCCTGACCGCCGCCGGCCTGCGCGGCAGCCTGGACGGCGCCGCGTTCCGCACCAAGCTCGCCGCGGACTTCACCTATTGGGGGGCGAAGATCAAGACGCTCGGCATCACCGGCGAGTGATCCGTCACCGCCGCTTCGGCATCAGGTCCTTGACCGGGGCGCCAGCGTCGATCCGCTCCTGGCGCGCCTGCTCGGCGGCGGCGTTGCGCTGCGCCCGCGCCAGCACGTCGGCGGCGCGGGCGCGCGGAATGAGGCAGACCCCGACCTCGTCGGCCAGCACCAGGTCGCCGGGCTCGACCGCGATGCCGCAGATCGCGACCGGCTTGTTCACCGCCACCGTCTCGACCCGCCACTTGCCGGTGATCGGGCTGACGCTGCGGCTCCAGATCGGATAGCCGATGGCGCGCGAGTGATCGACGTCGCGCGCGCCGCCGTCGACGATCGCGCCGATCTCCCCCTGTCGATGGCCGATGGTCGCCGACATGCCGCCCAGGTTGGACACGCCGTCGACGCCCTGCAGCACGAGCACATCGCCCGGTTGGGCGAGATTGTGCGCTTCGATCTCGCCCAATCCCGAAACGCCGGCTGCGACCGTGTCCGGCACCGAGCCGGCGGCGGCGACGTTGCGCACCGTGAGCGCGCGGCCGACGATGCGCGCGGCCGGATTCGTCGGCCGCAGAATGCTCGCCGGGATCACGCCGACGATGCCGAGCTCGTCCATGGCATCGGACGCCATGCCGGTGAGATCCGGCAGGGCGCGAAAGCCGGCGATCAGCTCCGCCGCCAGGGGCGGCAGGGTCAAGGTGCCGATCGCACCGGGGGCGAGCTTGCCGAGCGGCGTTGGATTGTTCGACATGGGCGGCACCGAACGGACAATGGCTATTCGAACTTGATGTTGTTCTTGGTGATGACGTCGGCCCACTTGGCCATGTCGGTGCGGATATAGGCGGCGAAATCGCGCGCGCCGAGCGGGTTCACCACCGCGCCCATGTCGGTGAGGCGTTTCTTCACATCCGCCATCGCCAGGACCTCGCCGAGCGCCTTCTCCAGCTTGGCGATGACCGGCGCCGGCGTGCCGGCGGGCGCCACGAGGCCGAACCAGTAGGCGGCCTCGAGCGGATAGCCGGCCTCGGCCAGGGTCGGCACGTCGGGCAGCACGTCGAGCCGGGCGGAATGCGCCACCGCCAGCGGCCGAAGCTTCCCGGCCTCGATATGCGGCAGCGCCACCACCGCGCTCAGCATCTGCGTGTTGAGGTGGCCGGCGACGAGATCGTTGAGTGCCGGCGCGCCGCCGCGGTAGGGCACGTGCTGCATGGTAACGTTCGCGGCGGAAGTGAACATCTCGCCGGCCAAATGCGCGGCGCTGCCGACCCCTACCGAGCCGTAGGTGACAATGCCGGGCTTCTCGCGCGCCATGGCCACCAAATCCTTCACGCTGCGCAGCGGCAGACCGGCATGGACCGAGAACACCAGCGGCGCGCTGCCGACGAACCCGATGGGCGCGAAGTCCTTGACGCTGTCGTAGGGGATGCTTTTGAACACGCTCGGATTGATGGCGTGGTTGTCGTTGATCATCATCAGCGTGTAGCCGTCGGGCTCGGCGCGGGCGACGGCGGATGTCGCCAAGGTGCCGCCGGCGCCGGGCCGCGCCTCGATGACGAACTGCTGGCCGGTGAGGCCGGAAAGCTTCTCGCCGACAATGCGCGAAACGACGTCGAGCAGCCCGCCGACCGGAAAGGCGATGATGATCTTCACCGGCCGCGTCGGATAATCCTGCGCGCGCACCGGCACCGCAGCGCCAACGAGCACAGCAAGCACGGTGAGCGCGGCGAACAAACGAGCGACTATGCGGTTCATGGTCCCCTCTCGGTGTGACTCATCTTCGTAACACACAACATCGTCATGGCCGGGCGAGCGATCGCAATGGCGATCGCGAGGGTTGTCCCGGCCATCCCGCTTAGCTGGGCACGGCCTTGCCAGCCTAAGCGGGATGCCCGGCACAAGGCCGGGCATGACGAGTGAAAGGCGCAACTACTCTTCAACCACCTTATTTCGCTTCAGCGCGTCGCGCGCGGCGGTGTCCAGGCCGAGCTCGCGCAAAATCTCCTCCGTGTGCTCGCCCAGGGTCGGCGGCGGGGCGATCGGCCCCGGACGCGCGCCGTCGAAGCGGACCGGCGGATAGACGCCCCACACCTCGCCCTCGTGCGGGTGCTCGACGCGATAGAAGGTTTCGAGGTGCCTGACCTGCGGGTCGTCCATCACTTCCTCGACGTCGAGCACCGGCGCATAGGGCACGTCCTCGGCCTCGAGGCGCGCCGCCCACTCGCTGCGCGGGCGCGTTAAGAAGGTCTTGCCGAGCTCTCCGTGCAGCGCCGGGTAGTTGGCGATGCGCTGCTCGCGCGTCGCGAAGTCCTTGTGCGTGGCGAGGTCCGGGCGCTCCAGCGCGGCGAGCAGGCCGGCCCAGAATTTTTCCTGCGACGAGAGATGCAGCGCGATCAAACGGCCGTCCTGGCAGCGGAACGCGTAGGATTGCGACACGCTCACCCGCGTCAACTGGCCGGCCTTGATGCCGTGGCGCCTGGCATTGATGAAGCCGTCGGGCGCGAACGCGATGGTCGATTCCAGCATGCTGGTCTCGATGCGGCGGCCCTTGCCGGTGCGTTCGCGCTCGTACAGCGCCGCCAGGATCGCGTAGGCGGCATAGAAGCCGGTGACGTTGTCGGACAAGGTCGGGCCCGCGACCTGCGGCGAGGCCGGATCGACGAACTGGCTCAAGACGCCGCTCAGCGACTGGGCCACGGCATCGTAGGACGGCCGGTCGCGATACGGGCCGTCGGGGCCGAACCCGGTGATCGAGGCGTGGATCAGCCGCGGGTTGGTTTTCGCCAGCACATTGTATTGGAGCCCGAGGCGGTCGAGCACGCCGGGGCGGAAATTGTCGATCAAAACGTCCGCGTCGCGCACGAGCTTGAGGAACACGTCCTTGGCTTCTGCCGCGCGCAGATCCAGCGTGAGGCTTCGCTTGTTGCGGTTGTAGGCGATGAAGTGGCCGCTGTAGCGGCCGCCGCGGAAGCTGCGGAACGGGTCGCCGCCGGCCGGGTTCTCGATCTTGATCACGGCGGCGCCGAGATCGGCGAGCAGCATGCCGGCGAGCGGGCCGGTGATCATGGTGGTGAGCTCGATCACGCGAATGCCTGCGAGCGGCCCCGGCATGATCGTCCTCACGCGGTGAAGCCGGGCGGCACCGCGCCGTCATAGGCGATACCGGTCTCGGCGGCTTCAGACAGCGCAAAGCCGATGGCGCGCGCCTGCTCTTCGACGAGATGCGCCACCAGGCTGGCGGTGCGCGCGAGAATCGGAATTCCCTTCATGCCGGCGAGCGGGAAGCCGGCATCGAGCAGCACCGCGGGAATGGCGCCGGAGACGTTGAGCACGAGGCTTTTTCCCGTGACCTCGACGATCGCGCGCTCTGCCGCGCGCGCTGCCGCCGCATGCGGCCCGGCGAGGCCGGCCTCGGCGGCAACGGTGAGCACGCGAGCGGCGCGCGGATCGGCGGTGCGGTGCAGCGGATGGCCGTAGCCGGGAAACGGCCGCTTGGCGGCGCGGCAGTCCTCGATCGCGGCGCGCGCCGCGGCGGCAAGGTCGCCGCCGTCCGCACGCGCACGCACGTCACTCAGAAAACGGCCGGCGTCCTCGGCGCTGCCGAGGATCACCGAGCCGCAGCCGAGGATGCCGGCCGCCACCGCGCCCTGCATGGCTTCCGGTCCCGCCGCGTAGGTCATGCGCGCCGCCTGCACGCTCGGTACCAGCCCATGCTCGGCGATCGCCACCAGGCAGGCGTCGAGCACGCGCGCCTGCGCGGCGCTTGCCGCCTCGCCGGTCACCAGGAGCCAGAAATACTGCGTGAACGAGAGCGAGCCGATCAGGTCGCGGCACAGGTCACGCCCGCGCACCACGATCGTCTCGGCATTGGCCGTGCTGATCGCGCTGGCGCGATCCTTTGTCGGTCCAATCTTCAAGGTTGCGCTCCCTGCCATGCAGCTAATCGGCCCGACGCTATTGTGGACCCCCGCGCGGCGTCCTTACAATCTGCAAAAGCAGACACGGGGAGTGCCCATGCGGCGCAGCGCCTTGAGCCTTGCGGTTGCGTTCTGCCTCGCGCTCCTCGCGAGCGGTGCGCCGGCCGAGACGGCGTTTCCGGCCAAGCCGATCCGGGTGCTGGTGCCCTACGCGCCCGGCGGGCTCACCGACGTCGTGGCGCGGCTGTTCGCCGAACAGCTGCGCAAGGGGCTCGGCGGCCCGGTGTTCGTGGAGAACAAGCCCGGCGCCTCCGGCATCCTGGCGATCGAGGTATTGGCGCGCGCCCGGCCCGACGGGCACACCCTGATGGTGGGCAACATCTCGACCAACGCGCTTACCCCCGTGCTGCTCGCCAAGAAGATGCGCATCGACTACGACAAGGACGTGCAGATCGTCGCCCGGCTGGTGGACGTGCCGGTGTTCTTCCTCGCCACGACCACGAACTTCCAGCCCAAGACGTTCGCCGAATTTATCGACTACGCCAAGGCCAATCCCGGCAAGGTGCGGTTCGGCAGCGCCGGTATCGGCAGCTATCAGCAGATCAACACCGCGATTTTGGCCAAGCGCGCCGGGCTCGACCTGGTGCATATCCCGTTCAAGGACGGCGGCGCGCCGATCCTGCGCGATCTCGCCAACGGCGACATCCACGTGTCGTGGTTCAACATCACCAACCCGGTGGGGATGATGAAGGAGGGCCGCGTGCGGCCGCTCGCGGTCGCGGCCGACCAGCGGCTCGCCGCCTATCCGGACATCCCGACCATTCAGGAACTGGGATTCCCCGACGTGAAGCCGGTGCAGTGGTCGGCGGCATTCGCGCCGGCCGGCACGCCGCACGCGATCCTCGAGACGCTCAACGCCGCCTTCGCCAAGGCGGCAACCGCGCCCGAGATGGAAGAGGCGTTCCACAAGGGCGGCATGCTGCCGGCCACGCAGGCCTCGCTCAACGACGCGCAGGCGTGGATCACGGCCGAGATGGCCGGCTGGCGCCGCATCGTCGACGAGCTGCAGATCGTCGTGGACGAGTGATGCAATCACAAGACAGCGCGTCGTTCCGGGACGGCGCGAAAGCGCCGGGCCCGGAACCCATGAACACCGTGGTCATGGATTCCGGGCTCGTGCCTTTCGGCGCGCCCCGGAATGACGAGTGCAAGGAGCCTCCACGTTGAAACTCGGAATCCTGCGCGGCGACGACATCGGCCTCGAGGTCGTGCCGGAATGCGTGAAGGCCATGCAGGCGGCGGCCTCACGCACCGGCCTCGAGCTTCAGTGGGAGGAGCTGCCGATCGGCAAGGCCGGGCACGAGGCGCACGGCCACACGCTGCCGAAGGTGACGGAAGAGGGCCTGCGCGCGCTGCCCGGCTGGATCATGGGGCCGATCGGGCACGCCGCCTATCCGCGCGGCGATGCCACCTGGGTGATGCCGCCGGTGCGCAAGAAGTTCGATTTGTTCGCGGCGGTGCGGCCGTCGCTGTCGCACGCCAACCTGCCGTCGATCCACAAGGACGTGGACATCGTGTTCTTCCGCGAGATCACCGAAGGCATGCTCTATTCCGAGACGGTGGTGGCGGGCGCGCCGGAATTCCGCCCCAACGACGAGATCACGGTGGCCATGCGGGTGATCACGCGCAAAGGATCCAATCGCGTCGCCCGCGAGGCGTTCGAGATGGCGGCGAGCCGCAAGGTCAAGAAGGTGACGGCCGCGCACAAGGAGCCGGTCTATCGCCTCGCCTGCGGCATGTTCGCCGAGGAATGCCGCAAGGTGGCGCGCGAGTTCCCGTCCGTGACGTTCGAGGAGATGATGATCGACTCGATCGCCATGAAGCTCGTCACCGCGCCGCAGCAGTTCGACGTCATCGTCACGACCAATCAGTTCGGCGATATCCTCACCGACATCGGCGCCGGCCTGGTGGGGGGATTGGGCCTCGCGCCCGGGCTGTGCGTCGGCGAGAAGCAGGCGATGGCGCAGGCGACGCACGGCTCGGCGCCGGACATCGCCGGCCGCAACATCGCCAACCCGTACGCGATGATCATGTCCGGGCAGATGCTCATGGCGTGGCTCGGCCGCAAGCACAACGAACGCAAGGCGGCCGAAGCGGCTGAGCTCATTCACGCCGCCGTGCAGCGCGTGATCGGCGAGGGCAAGCACCTCACACGCGACCTGGGCGGCACGGCGAGCACGGAGGAGATGGGCGACGCCATCGCCGAGGCGGTGCTGAAGTGATAACCCGTGTCCCGGCCGCAGCACGTAATGGTGCGCTGCGCCCGGGACACACACGGGTCTGGTATGATGCGTCAACGAACGCGTAAGGGGAGGACGATGAGGAAGCCGATAACCACACTGCTGGCCGCGCTCGCCATCGCGTGCCTGGCGCCGGCTTATGCTCCGGCGCAGAGCTGGCCGCAGAAGCCGGTCAAGATGATCGTGCCGTTCCCGGCCGGCGGCGGCACCGATGCCATCGCCCGCATCGTCGCCAAGTACCTGACCCAGCGCCTCGGCCAGCAGGTGTTCGTAGAGAACCGCGGCGGCGCCAACGGCGGCATCGGCCTCCAAGCGCTGGCGGTAGCAGATCCGGACGGCTACACGATCGCCACCTCGTCCGATACGCCGCTCACGGTCAATCCGTCGCTCTATAGCAAGCTGCCCTATGAGCCGCTGCGCGACTTCGTGCCGGTCACGACCCTGGTGCGCTTCCCCGGCATGCTGGCGATCCATCCGTCCGTGCCGGTGCGCAGCATTGCCGAGCTGATCGCGCTCGCCAAGGAGAAGCCGGGCGGCCTCACCTATGCGTCGGCGGGTGTCGGCAATTTCAGCCACCTGGCAATGGAGCTGTTCTCGCTCAAAGCCGGCATCAAGCTTCTCCACGTGCCGTACAAGGGAACCGGACCGGCCAGCCTGGCGCTGGTCGCCGGCGACGTGCAGATGGGATTCAACAACGTCTCGACGCTGTTCCAGAACATGCAGGCCGGCCAGGTGGTGGCGCTCGGCGTGGCCGAGCCCAAGCGCATGCCCGACCTGCCGAACGTGCCGGCGGTGGCCGAGACGCTGCCCGGCTTCGAGATGGCGCCGTGGGCCGGGATCATCGTTCCGGCCAAGACGCCGAAGGAGATCGTGACGCGGCTTTCGCAGGAGACGATTGCCGTGATGCGCGACCCCGAGGTGGTCAAGCTGCTCACCGAGCAGCAGCTCACCCCTTACTCGCTGGAGGCGCCCGAATTCGAGAAGCTGGTCAGGCAGGATCACGAGAAATGGGCGGCCGTGATCAAGACAGCCGGCATCAAACCGGAATAGGCAGCATGTACAATCTTCATCTCGGGCCCGAGCAGATCGAGATCCGCGACACCGTGCGCGATTTCGTGCTCCAAGAGATCAAGCCGCTGGCGCTGAAGCCGGAGCGGCTGGAGGCGCTGGACCGCAGCCTGCCGTTTCCCATCCTCGACAAGGCGTCGCAGCTCGGCCTGCGCACGCTGGCGCTCTCGGAGGAGGCGGGCGGCGCCGGCGCCGACGCGCTGACCGGCTGCATCGTCGCCGAGGAGCTCGCCGCCGGCGATCCGGACATCGCGGCGGTCTTAAGCGAGACGTCGCGTCTCGGCCACGTGCTGTTCGACCGGCTGATGACATCCGAGCAGCGCGACCGGTTCCTGCCGCTGTTTCTCGAGGACGACCGCTATCACCTGGCGTTCGCGTGCGAGGAGCCGGACAGCGAACAGGCGCTCGGCATCGACTATCATCGGCCCGGCCCGGGCACGGTCACCCTTAAAACCACCGCGGTGCGCACCGCCAAGGGCGAATGGATCATCGACGG
Organism: Xanthobacteraceae bacterium; assembly: GCA_045801465.1. Lineage (GTDB taxonomy): Bacteria > Pseudomonadota > Alphaproteobacteria > Rhizobiales > Xanthobacteraceae > DATFWC01. The sequence goes on from JBJMSU010000202.1 coordinate 24,713, forward strand.
GGTGAAGGATTGCGTCGCCAACGCGCCGGTCGCCAAGCTGTTCGCCGTCACGGCGAGCGATCCGCAAGGGCCCGGCGACGTGCGCACCATCCTGGTGCCGCGCGATGCGCCGGGATTGACGGTCGCGGCGCATGAGGGACGCGATCGCTGGTTCCACGGCGCCTGCGGCACGGTCACGTTGCAGGACTGCCGGGTGCCGGCGCAATACCTCGTCGATCCGCAGCGACAGGCGGCGCTGACCGGCGACGGCGGGCGCGCGCCGCCGCTGGCGGCGGCGATCAGCCTCGGCATCGGCCGTGCGGCTTACGAGGCGGCGCTCGAGTACGCCGGCTTGCGCGTGCAAGGCGGCCGCCGCATCGTCGAGCACCAGGCGATCGGCGTGAAGCTCGCCGACATCGCGATCCGCCTCAGCGTGGCACGCAATGCCGTGTGGCAGGCGGCCTGGGGCTCGGATCACCCGGAGGCTTATGCCGACCGCAGCCTCGACGACCTCCCACTTGCCGCCATCGCCTCGGTGTTCACGGCGGAAGCCGTCTACCACGCCGCGAAGGACGCGGCCGAATGCTTCGGCGCCATGGGGGTGATGCGCGACATGCCGCTGCAGAAATACGTGCGCGACGCCCTGATCTCGCTGCACGTCGGCGCCGGCGTCAGCGACGCCAAGCTTACGATCGCCGAGGCGCTGGCGGGCTTCCGCCGCCTGCCCGCCGCCTCCATGCGCGCCGCGGAATGAGATTTTCACTCCGTCATTGCGGGCGAGCCGCCACAGCGGCGAGCGTTGACCCGCGCATCTCGCTTCGGAGGGCACCGGCGGTGCGAAGCTAAGCGAGATGGCCGGGACGGGCCCGGCCATGACGAGCAGAGGGATGACGTAGAGGGACTCCCACCATGGACTTTGCACTCAACGACGAGCAGCGCGAATGGCAGATGAAGGCGCGCGCCTTCGCCAACGAGGAGATCCGCCCGATCTCGCTCGCGCGTGACGACATCCCGGACCCGCGCGAGACGTTCGACTGGGAGATCGTCAAGAAGGGCTCCCGCCTCGGCTTCCGCACCATGGCGGTGCCGAAGGAATGGGGCGGCCACGGCACCGACTTCGTCACCCAGGCGCTGGTGATGGCGGAGCTCGCCAAGGCCGACAGCGCCATCTCCAAGACCTTCAGCCAGTGCTGGAAATGGAGCCACCTGATCGCCGCGGTGTGCACCGACGAGCAGAAGGAGCGGTTCTTGAAGCCGTTCCTCGCCGACGACACCTATCTGCTCGGCAAGGGCATCAGCGAGCCGAGCGCCGGCTCCGACAACCGGCTGCCGCCGGAGGACGATCCGAAGGCCGGCCTGAAGCTGCGCGGCGAGCGCCAGGGCGACGACTGGATCCTCAACGGCGAGAAATGCTTCATCGCCAACGGCAGCGTCGGCAAGCTGTTCTTCCTCGACGTGCGCACCAATCCCAACGTGCCGCTGCGCCAGGGCACGACCATGTTCATGGTGCCGCGCGACACCCCCGGCTTCCGCATCGGCAAGGTGTTCAACAAGAGCGGCTGGCGCTTCTATCAGAACGCCGAACTGATCTTCGAGAACGCGCGCGTGCCGCATGCCAACGTGGTCGGCGAGGTCGGCGGCGCGGTGAAGAAGAGCGGCGGCCAGGGCGGCGATACCACCGGCGGCGACCTGTTCGGCGACCTCGAGCTCGCCGCCAACGCGCTCGGCGTGTGCGACGATGCCTGCGAGCAGGCGATGGCGCACGCACGCAGCGCCAGGCAGGGCGGCCGTCCGCTGGTCGACCAGCAGATCGTTCAGCTCAAGCTCAACCGCATGAACATGCTGACCGAGGCGCTGCGCTCGTTCGTCCTGCGGGTGGCGTGGGAGCACGACCGCAAGATCCACTCCGCCAATCCCGGCCTGGCGATGAATTTCTCCACCGACGTGATCCAGGAGGTCACCGAGCTCTATATGGACGTGCGCGGCGCTCACCACTGCCGCATGGACCATCACGCCGACAAGCTGGTGCGCGACGCCATCATCTGGAGCCACCTCGCCGGCGATTCGGTGCAGCGCATGAAGGTGGCGCGGCGATTGATCCGGGCGGCGGCCGCGTAGCCTTGTAGGCTTGTAGCCCGCATGAAGCGAAGCGGAATGCGGGACCCCGGATTACACTAACGCTTCATCCGGCTACAGGCGCTGCGTAGCCCGCAAGCGCAATGCGGGATCAGCCCATCGGCTCACCGAAGCCAGTTCGGGGGTCCGCAGCGACTCCTGCCCAGTCCTCCGGCAACCAGCCCTGCCGCACATAGCGATGGAACGAGGAGTACGGCCAATCGCTCACGCGCGAGACGAGATCATGCTTGATGGGATTGTAGTGAATGTAGTCGACGTGCCGGCCCAAGTCTTTTTCATCTCGAATGGTATGTTCCCAGAATCGTCTCTGCCATAATGCGTATTCTCCCCGTTCGTTGCGGGCGACTGGCAAACCACGGGCGACGATATCACGGGTGAACAAGCTCTTGATCTGCCGCCACCTTCCGGAAAAATCTGAATCCTCTGGCGGCATCGTCATGACTATATGCAGGTGCTCCGGAAGGACCACGATGGCATCGATCGTAAAAGGGCGCTCGGCGCGGGTGATGCGAAAGGCGCGACGCAAGGAGGCGATGTTTTCGACAAGCGCCGACGAACGTCGATCTATAAGCGTGACGGTGAAGAAGAACATCCCACCAGGAATGAAATTTCGGCGGTAGCGAACCATCAGCGGAGCTTACCCCGGATTTCGCTCCGCTTCATCCGGGCTACGGCGGCTTCGTAGCCCTCATGCAGCGCGAGTGGAATGCGGGATCCCGGATTGCGCTTCGCTCCATCCGGGCTACAGTTGGGCATGAACGAGCCGCGACTCAATCTACCCGAGCTGACCGTCTCCGAGCTCTCCGCATCGCTCAAGCGCACGCTGGAGGACGCGTTCGGCTATGTGCGGGTGCGCGGCGAGCTGGGTAACGTCAAATACCATTCGAGCGGCCACATCTATCTCGACCTCAAGGACGACAAGGCCTGTCTCGCCGGGGTGATCTGGCGCCTGACGGCGCAGCGCATCAAGGTGAAGCTCGAGGCCGGGCTCGAAGTCGTGGTCACCGGCCGCATCACCACCTACCCGGGCCAGTCCAAGTATCAGATCGTCATCGAGACGCTGGAGCCGGCCGGCCTCGGCGCCCTGATGGCGCTACTCGAGGAGCGCAAGCGCAAGCTCGCGGCGGAAGGCCTGTTCGAAGCCGCGCGCAAGCAGCTCCTGCCGTTCCTGCCCGAGGTGGTCGGGGTCATCACCTCGCCGACCGGCGCGGTGATCCGCGACATCCTGCACCGCCTCGCCGACCGTTTTCCGCGCCGCGTGGTAGTGTGGCCCGTCAAGGTCCAGGGCGACGGCGCGGCCGAGCAGGTGGCGGCGGCGATCCACGGATTCAATGCGCTTGCCACCGCAGGCGCGATCGCGCGCGCGGACGTCCTCATCGTGGCGCGCGGCGGTGGCTCGCTCGAGGACCTGTGGGCGTTCAACGAGGAGATCGTGGCGCGGGCGGCCGCCGCCAGCCTGATCCCGCTCATCTCGGCGGTCGGCCACGAGACCGACGTGACGCTGATCGATTTCGCCGCCGACAAGCGTGCGCCGACGCCGACCGCGGCGGCCGAAATGGCGGTGCCGGTGCGGGCCGAGCTGATCGCCCAGGTCGATGGCCTCGCGCGGCGCCGCCTCGCCTGCTGGCTGCGCGGCATGGAGGCGCGCCGCAAGGAACTGCGCGCCGCGGCGCGCGCGCTGCCGACGGCCGAGACGCTGCTGGCGACCCCGCGCCAGCGCCTCGATGCCGCCGCCGACCGCCTGCCGCGCGCGCTCAAGGCCAATGCACAGATCCACCACACGCAGTTCTCGCGCGTTGCGGCGCGCTTGCATCCGGCGCCGCTGCGCGCGCACACGCGACGCTGCCGCGAGACGGTGGCGACATTGAATGCACGCGCCGGGCGCGCCATGACGGTGCTCAGGCAACGGCGGCGCGAACGTTTCGGCTCCATCGCCACACGGCTGTCGGTGGCGCTGCGCACCAATGTGGAGGCGCAGCGGAGCCATATCGCCCGCTGCCGCGAACGTACCCAGGCGCTGGCGGCGCGCGCCGACCGCGCCGCGCGCACCTTGATCCTGCACAAGGCCGCGGTGCTCGATCGCGCCGCCGGGCTGCTCGACGCCCTCTCCTACCGCGGCGTGCTGGCGCGCGGCTTCGCGCTGGTGCGCGACCGCGAGCGCCGGCCGTTGCGCTCGGCCACCGAGGTGAGCCCCGGGCTTCCCCTCGACATCGAGTTTGCCGACGGCCGCGTCGCGGCGCGCGCCGAGGGGGCGCCGACCACCTTCGCGCCGCCGCGCGTGGCGAAGCCGCGCAAGCGCGGCGGCAGCGATCCCGGACAGGGAAGCCTGTTCGACTGAGGCGAATGGCGAGTGGCGAATGGCGCGGTCATCACCGTGCCCCCCATTCGCTCTTCACCATTCGCCATTCGCTACTCGCTATTCGCCATTCTGGCATGACGCCGACGCGCTTCCCTCGGCGCGGCGGCGGTCGTAGGCTCGGAAAACAAAAACTCCGAAGTCCTCGGGAGGACGCCTGATGATGCGCCACGCCTGGATCGCCCTGGCCGCCGTCGCCATTCCGCACGGCGCCATGGCGCAGCAGACCGACCTCGATCCGACGCAAACGCTCGGCCGCCGGCTGTTCGTGCAGTCGTGCGGGGTTTGCCACACCAACGTGCAGCAGAAGGCCGCCCTCTATGGCCCGGCTTTGTCGAAGGAGTCGCTCGGCGGCCAGGCGGACGTGATGCGCGAGGTGATCAGCAACGGCACGCCGCGCATGCCCGGCTTCAAGCATCATTTCGAGCGCGGCGAGATCGACGCGATCGTCGCCTATCTCAAGACCGTCCCGGCGCCGCAGGCGGCGGCCGCGGCAGCCTCCGGACAGCAACGGTGAAGGAGAACGCCATGACAAGAGAAACGCGTTTCTCGTTGACGGTTTGCGTCGCCCTCGCGGCGCTGGCGGCAGCCTTCGCTCCGGTGCGGGCCGCCGACCTCCTGCTCAGCGGCACCATCACGTCCGCGGCCGGCGAGGCGATGGGCGGCGTCACGGTGTCGGCCAAGGCAGACGGGGGGACCATCACCACCACGGTCTTCACCGACGAGGCCGGCACCTATTACTTCCCGGCGCTGGCGGCGGGGAAATACCGGGTATGGGCGCAGGCGCTCGGCTTCGAGACCGCCAAAGGCGAGGTCGATCTCGCCGCCGGGCGGCGGCAGGACTTCAGCCTCAAGCCGATGACCGATGCGGAGCGGCAGGTGCGGCAATTGCCGGGCGACCTCATGCTCGCCGGGCTGCCGGAGGAAACGCCCGACGACCTGCGCATGAAGCGGCTGGTGCGCAACAACTGCACCGGCTGTCACACGCCGAGCTATGTCCTGCAGCACCGCTTCGACGAGGCCGGCTGGAACGCCATCATCGAGCTGATGAAGCGTGTCAACGTCTACGGCGTGGTGCAGGCCGATCGTCCGGTCAACGGCATCCTCGACTTCCACCAGAAGGAGCTCGCCGCCTACCTGGCGCGCGCGCGCGGCCCGGGCGAGACCGCGTTCCGCATCAGAGAGCGCCCGCGCCCGAGCGGCGAGGCGGCGCGCGCCATGATCAACGAATATGACACGCCGATCGATCCGGACGTCGGGCCGCCCTACAACGTGGTGACCAATGACGGCAGCGACTGGTCGCTGGGAACGCCGTCCGGCATCATGCCCGGTCACGGCGTGCACGACGCCTGGTTCGACCGCGACGGCCATATCTGGTTCACCAGCAACGTGCCGACGCGCCACCTCACCGTGGCCAAGCTCGACCCGAAGACCGGCGCCGTGAAACCCTTTGTGGTCCCGGCGACGAACGGGCTCGCGGCTCCCACCCACGGCTTGACGCGCGACCAGAACGGCATTCTCTGGTTCAACGTCAATCCCGGCCGCGGCGGCCTCGGCCGGCTCGATCCCGCGACCGAGAAGATCGAGGTCTACATCCCGCCCACCGGCATGTCGCCGACGGGCGGCGCCACCACCGTCGATTACGACGGCAAGGGCAAGATCTGGTCGTCGTCGCCCGATGGCGCGCTGCGCTTCGACCCGGAGACGAACACCTTCACGGAGTTCAAGTCGGTCACCTTCAAGACGCCGAACGGCAACGGCATCACCTACGGGATGGCCGCCGACCGCAACGGCAACGGCTATTGGGCCGAGATGATCATCGACACGCTCGGGCGCGGCGAAGGCGCGAGCGGGAAATCCGCGGAGATCCGGCTGCCGGCCGTGCAGGCCGAGATGGACCGGGTGCCGGGCGACGTGCGCAAGCACTACGCCGGCGTGTTCTCGCCCGACTTCAACACCCCGTTCCCGTGGTCGCAGGGCCCGCGCCGCATGGGCACGGACAAGAACGGCGACGTGCTGTGGGTGGGAAATTCATGGGGCGGCAGCCTCGCCCGCATCGACACCAACACGCTCGACTTGAGCTTCGTGCCGCTGCCGGAGAACCTGCAGCCCTATCACGTGCACGTCGACCGCAACCACAATGCCTGGACCAATCTGTGGATGACCGACCGGGTGGCGCGCTACGACCCGGCCTCGGGGACGTGGACCGTGTTCGACCTGCCGACCCGCGGCGGCGAAGTGCGCTACGTCTCGGTCGAGGAACGCGACGGGCGCACCCACGTGGTCCTGCCCTATTTCCGCGCCCGCAAGGTCGCGGTGATGACCTTGCGCACCGAGGCCGATCTGGCCGCCCTCAAAGCGCAGGCCGCGCGGTAGTCGACAGCGGCAGCACCCCGGCGTTTGTCATCCCGGACGCCCCGGATTTAATCCGGGCGCGCCGAGCCGGGATGATCCTGCCGGACGCACGCCCAGCGCCACAGCCGATCGCGCTCCTCTACCTCCAGCAGCGTCACTGTCCCGGCGCCTGCGGGCGTTCGTCGAATGGTTCGACCCATTGCTGCGGTCCAAGCTGGTATTCGAAGCGCCGGCGCAGACCAAACCGGATCGAACAATACTAAGAGGTGATCAGAAATGCCGAAAGAGAGACTGACTGCATTTAGCGACGGCGTGATCGCCATCATCATCACCATCATGGTGCTGGAGCTCAAAGTCCCGCACGGCAGCGACTGGTCGGCGCTCGCAAACCTCGCTCCGGTGTTTGCAAGTTACGTGCTGAGCTTCCTCTATCTGGCCATCTACTGGAACAATCACCATCACCTGATGCACACCGCCACCCGCGTCAACGGCGTCATCCTGTGGGCCAACATGCATCTGCTGTTCTGGCTGTCGTTGATCCCGTTTGCGACGGGATGGATGGGAGAGAACCAATTCACCCGCCTGCCGACGGCCCTCTACGGCGTGGCCCTGCTGATGCCGGCCATCGCCTACTACCTGCTGCAAAGGGCGATCGTCGCTCATCATGGCGGCGAGAGCCCGCTAGCCAGGGCCCTCGGCGCCGACATTAAGGGCAAGATTTCGCCCGTGCTTTACATCGCGGCGATTGTGCTCGCGTTTTTCGTTCCGTGGGCGGCCCACGCCATCTACGTCTTGGTCGCCCTGATGTGGCTCGTTCCCGATCGCCGCATTGAGAGAGCACTTCAGGCAAGGTCGCCGTGATGACGTTACGCACCGAGGCCGATCTCGCCGCCCTCAAGGCGCGGGCGGGGCGGTAGCGGATTGGCTGATGATTTGGGTCGTCCCCGTGAAGGCGGGGCCGATCGGATTGGACGCGCACGGCCTCTCGATGTCATCCCGGATCGGCTCGCCCGCGCGCGCCGTCCGGGATGACAACCGAAATGCATCAACAAAAACCAAATGGATAACCCTTAAGCTCACGCCGTGCCCCACACCTCGTGGGCCGTCTCCACGACCAGGCGGAGCTTGGCCTCCTGCGCGTCGGGGTTAAGCGGATTGCCCTTCTCGCTGCTGGCAAAGCCGCATTGCGGGCTGATGGCGAGGCGTTCGACGGCAACGTGGCGGCTCGCCTCCTCGATGCGGCGCTTGAGCTGATCCTTCTCCTCCAGGACCGGCGTTTTGGTCGAGACCAGGCCGAGCACGATCGACTTCTCCGCCGGCACGAACCGCAGCGGCGCAAAATCGCCGGCACGCGGCGAATCATATTCCAGGAAGAAGAAGCGGATGGCGAGCCGGTTGAACAGCTTGTCGGCGACCGCCTCGTAGCTTCCCTCCGCGTGCCAATGTCCGCCGCGGTTGCCGCGGCACAGATGCATGCCGATATGCAGCCCCGCCGGCGCGCCGGCGAGCACCCGGTTGGTCACCTCGATATAGGTGTCGATCAGCCGCGCGGGATCGTCGCCGCGCGCGTTGAGCGTGGCCTGCACCTCGGGGTCGCCGAACTTGGCGAACGCGGTCTCGTCGATCTGCACATAGCTGGCGCCGAGCGCGGCCAGCGCCGCGAGCTCCTGGCGGAAGGCCGTCACGGTATCGTCCCAGAACTCGTCCACGTCATCGTAGGCGGACTGCGTCACCGCCGCATCGCCGCCACGGAAATGCACCGCGCACGGGCCCGGAATGGTGAGCTTGGGCAGCGCGCGGGTGCGGGCGCTGAGGAAGGCGAAGTCGGCCCCATGGATAGCCCTGGTCCACCGCAACTTGCTCCCGACGACGGCCTTCGGCTGGGCGACGCGCCCGGCGGGGGCGACGCGCCCAGCGGGGGCAACGGGCCCGGCGGGGGCAACGGGCCCGGCGGGGGCGGCGCGCCCGCTCCCCGCCGCCCCGGCATCCTCGCTCACCGCGTCCGGCGCAATGTCGCCCAGGCAACCGTAGAAATAGCTGTGATAGGAGCGGCGCCGGAACTCGCCATCGGTCGCGAGGCGAAGCCCGACCCGCTCCTGCAGGCGGACGGCATCCTCGATCGCGCGGTCCTCGGCGCGTGTGAGCGCGGCATGATCGACCGCGCCGCGGGCGAAGCGCCGCCGCATGTCGAGGAGGCCGGCCGGCCGCAGCAGGCTTCCGATATGCTCGGCGCGAAAGGGAGGATGGGGCATCCGTTCAGGTCTCCGAGCCGCTGCGGGCTAGAGCCGGGCGATGAAGGGTGGGCCTGAGAATTTGCCCGACCGGCAGGAGCGCGATACCCAAATCGGTGCAGACGGCTGACACTGTGTCAAGGAGACCGACACGGGCCGTGCCCATCGCGGCGGCAATCCGGCCCCGGATCTGAGCAGCCGCTTCAAAGATTCGTGACGGCGCAAAAAATCTGACCTCGGCATCGAACATAAGTTCGCCACCGTCACTTGTTTTCCTGCCCACAAGGGGAAACCCTGACGAGGGGCAATTTCACTTCGCTGTGCGCAGCAAGAGGAGTGCCTTCAATGTGTGATTACAGTCTGCATCACGTGGCGTCGCGGCCGGCCAAAGTCGACGACAAGCTCACCACGACGAAGTTCACCAACTCCATCACGCGCGGGTTTGCCTCGGTCGATGCGCCCAACGTCGCCGTGTGCCTGCTTCCCGGCACCGAGATCGCGTTCGACAAGGACGTCGAGTGCGAGCCGGCCTTCGGCTTCTTCCCCAAGCGCAAGACGGGGCAGAGAGTGGCCCGGTTCCGCCACGTCAACGAGGAGCATCCGAGCGCCCATCACGACGCCCTGGAATTCCCCAATGGGCAGATCGTGCTGGTCACCCGCCTGTGCGAAGGCCAGCGCGCCACCGTGCTGCAGTTGCCGGCGGCTCCGCGCATGGCGGAGGCGAGCGAGGCGCAAAAGCGCGACGTGCTGGTGCCCGACCGCGCCATCTAGCGCGCGTCGCCGCGTCTTGGACCCGTGTCGCGCAAGCCTCGCGCTTGCGCCGACCGGGACGCTTTTAACCTAGCGCGCCAGCCACTCGGGAACGCGCTTGAGGGCATCGGCGCGTGCCGGCGGGTTGGTCGCCACGTGGGCGCGACCCGATCCGTCGGCCGAAAAGGCAAGCCCGCTGCGCTGGGCGATCGGCCGGTTCGGGTGGTCGAAATCGTGATGGGCGTCCGGGTAGGTGACGATTTCGGCATGGGCGGTGCGTCCGCGCGCGCCCCTTATCATTTGCTGGCAGGCGCTGGCCGGCGTCCAGTCGTCGGCCGCTCCGATCAGGACCAAGGTCGGCACACGCGCGCTCCAGGCAAGCTCATTGAGCCGCCGGCAGCCGGGATAGAAGGCCACTGCCGAACGGAAATCGGGCGCGCCGTCGCGCACCCCCGCCCGCGGCCGCACCGTCCACAGCGCCGCCGTCGCCCCGCTCGACCAGCCGATGAGCGCCACCCGGTCGGCCCGGACCCACTCCCTGCCCTGCAGCCAGCGGCGCGCCGCATGGGCATCGGCGACCCGCTCGTGCGACGAGCGCACCCGCCGCTCGCGCACGGTGCATTGCGAGGCAATCCCGCGCGCGCCAAAGCTGTCCGGGTAGAGAACCACATAGCCGGCGGCCGCCAGCCGCTCGCCCCAGTCGCGGTAGCGGGTCCCCAGTTGGCCGGAGCGGTTGAGAAGCCCGCTGCAGCCGTGCAGGCCGACGACGGCAGGAAACGGTCCGGCCCCCTCCGGCCGGAACAGCACCGCCTTCAGCGTCGCCTCGCCGTGCGGGATCTCGACCTCTTCCGCTACGGCCGCGCCGCCGGCAGCCGCGGCGGCCCCGATCGCAATACAGGCCAAGAACAGAGCGGCGGCGCGCATACCCTGATTCCGTTATCCCCGGCGTGACGATTTTACCACAAGACCAGGCCGGATGATGCCGGTTCGCCCGATCACGAACCGGTGGGTTTGCCGGCGCCATGCGAACCATTATCTTGGGGTGCGCCGGGGTTGCCTGAACCAAGGAGGTCATTCGGTGCTCAACCGCTACGACCGCCCGCCGCCCATGGCCGGCGAGGCGGAGGTGAAGTTCCTGGACGGCGACTTCCGCGTCATCCGGCCGGGAGCCTTCGTGCGGTGCGCCGTCACCGGCATCCCGATCCCGCTCGAGGAGCTCAAATACTGGAGCGTCGACCTGCAGGAGGCCTATGCCAGCCCCGAGGCGGTGCTGCAGCGCCATTTCCCCGAGGCCGCGCAGTAGCAGGGCGCGACCGATCAAAATCAGCGCGCCGCCAGCGTGTTATAGGCCGCAATCGCGCGCTTGAGGTCGTCGGTTTCCGCGCACGGGATCAGGCAAATGCCTTCCAGGGTCGCAAGCTGCTCATCGGCTTTGGCGGGTTCGCGGAGCGCCAGATAGAGCTCACCGAGGTGCTCGTGTGCGCTGCGGTGGCGGCGATTGAGCAATAGAGCCTGCTGGTAATGCCCCATCGCCGGGCCGAACTGGCGCAGCCGGCGATAGGCGTAGCCGATGTAGTTCTGGATATCGGCGTTGCGCGGGTCGCGCAACGCGGCAAGCTTGAGCGCCGCGATCGCCCCATTCCAGTCCTCGGCCACCAGCGCCTTCTTGCCGGCCGCGAAATCCGGGTCGAGCTCGGCCCAGTCGGCCTCCGTTCCCATCGCCGCCATGGTGGTACAGATCGGCCAATCTTCCAGCGGCAGCTTCGCTTCAGCCGTGCGGTCGGGGGCGCCGAGCCGCGGCGCGATGGAGCTTCGCCCCGCAGACTCGATTGCCGCGTAGCCTCCTGCTGCGACCAGAGCGCCGAGCACTGCGGCCGATGCGAGCCCGCGAATCATCGTTTGCCCCGCGCGCTGTCGGCTGGTGTCGCGATTTCCGAAGTTCGCAAAACCGTCCAGCACGCTCTCATGCGAACTTCGGAAATCAAAGCGACACTAGTGCCCCGCTTCCGAAGTTCGTGATACATCGCAGCACCCTCTGAGACGAACTTCGGAAGCAAAGGGGCACTAGCAAGTCTATGGTCCGAGTGCTGCTTTCGATTTGAAGTTCCTAAACGAGCGTGCGGAACCCACTGTAGGAACTTCAAATCGGCGGCACTGGTCTGAGCGGGAGCCCGGCATGCGCCTGTGTCGATTCAACGAGGGCAAATACGGCATCGTGCGCGGTGACGTCGTCCACGACGTCACCGCGGTGGTCGACCGCGTCGTCCGCCGCGCCGGCGACGGCGTGCACGGCGACCCGGTGGTGGCGCGACTGGACGAGATCAAGGCCGCCATTGGCGATCCGGAGACCTACCAGGCCTATCTGCTGGCGGCCGTGAAGCTCTTAAGCCCGGTCGCCAATCCATCGAAGCTCGTTGCGGCACCGACCAACTATCGCGCGCATGTCGCCGAGATGGCGGCCGACAAGACCGTGAGCAACCCCGGTGTCCCGAAGGACATCGGCAAGGCCGGCCTGTTCCTCAAGGCCAATTCCGCGCTGGTCGGCCCGTCCGCCGGCGTCGCGTTGCGCTTCCCGGATCGGCGCAACGATCACGAGGTCGAGTTCGTCGTGGTCATCGGGCGGCCCGGCAGCGACATCCCGGAGGAGCGCGCGCTCGACCACGTCGCCGGCTACACGCTCGGCCTGGACATGACACTGCGCGGCCCGGAGGACCGCAGCTTCCGCAAGTCCATCGATACCTACGCGGTGCTCGGGCCGTGGCTCGTCACCGCCGACGAGATTCCCGATCCCGACGATGTCGACTTCTCGCTCGCGGTGAACGGCGAAGTCCGCCAGGACGCGAACACCTCCGACCTGATCTACGGCATCGCTAAGCTGATCGCCTATGGGTCGAGCTTCTATACGTTGCTGCCGGGCGACGTCATCTATACCGGCTCACCCGAGGGCGTGAGCCCGGTCAAGCCGGGCGACGTCATGGTCGCCCGCTGTCCGGCGATCGGCAGCATGGAGGTCAAGGTAAGGCTGCACGGCGCGTGATTTCTTTCTTGATCGCCATCCACCCCCCTCCCTGTCCCTCCCCCACAAGGGGGGAGGGGACCCTGTGGCGCGCACCTTCGTGACGTGCGAGTCAGTGCGGACGAAAATCGATGCGGTCGATTTCTCTCCTAGACCGAAGGTAGTGTGGAGCAGAGCCTCTCCTCCGGTTCCATCCCCCCTTGTGGGGAGGGACAGGGAGGGGGGTTTAACTACCGATCGGAAACACGACTTCAGGCGGAAGGTGATGTCTCAAACCCCGGCGCCGCCTCCACCTGATCGAACCAGTCGAAACCCATGTCCTTGACGATGCGGTTGGAGATGACGATCAGGCGCGCCTCGTCGTTGGCAAAATGCTGGTGGTTGGTGAACGGCGGAATGTAGATGAAATCGCCGCGCTTCCATTCGAACCGTTTCGGCTCCGGCGCCCACTCCCACTCGAACTTCTCCAGGCAATCGAACTTCAGGTCCCAGTGCAGGTCGTAGCCGGAGCCCTCGACCACGAAGATGATCTCCTCCCACATGTGCCGGTGCTTGCCCGAGCGCTCGCCGGCTTGGAGGAACTGCATATAGGCCTCGACGCAGCACTCCCGCGTGTCCATGCGCCGGTGCACGATGTGCTTGATGAGACCGTCGGCCGAACGCTCGAACGGCATGTCTTCCGCGCTCACCACGTTGTGGCGCGTTTCGTAGGCTTTGCGGAATTCCTGCGAGGCCGCGACGTCCTCGGCGCGAAAGCTGCAGGTCTTGGCGCCGGAATGGGCAGGGCCTTTTTCTTCGAACGCGGTGCTCATCTCGATTGCTCCGTGCTCAGATGTCCGTCGGCGGCCGGTAGTTCTCCTGGCCTTTGGGCGGTTCGTCCGGCGGCCATTCGACGATCTTCTGAAACAGCAGATGCATGAACAGGAACAGCGGCTTTGCCTTGAACACGAGCAGGATCGCCTCGTCCTCCAGGTCGTCGTTGAAATGCTGGTGCACGCATCCGTTCTCGACGAACATCACGTCGCCCGCCTTCCATTCGATGCGTCGCCCGTCGTGCACGTCATGGCCGCGGCCCTTGAGCACGTAGAAACAGGCGCTGTTGAGGTGACCGTGCTTCTGCCCGTAGGCGCCCGGTGCGTAGACCTCGATATGCGTCTCGATCGACTGGGTGACGCTGGCGTGCTGCGGGCTCACCACGTGCTTGCCGTATTGGCCGGGGCCACCCTTCCACGGCACGTCGCGCGAGGAGTAGACGCGCGGCGCCTCGACCAGCTGCTTGTAGAGATGGCTGTAGGTGCCTTCGAGCGCGCGGACGAAGGTCCGCTTCTTGGCCCAGCGATCCCAGCGCTGGTGCTTTTCCTCTTCCTCGCCCTCGCGCGGAAGGTTGTGGCCGAGGCCCGGCGTCTGTTCATAGAGGCCCGTCATTTACGCGCTCCGTCACGTTTCCAACCCTTCGGGTTCGTGATATCCCCGCGGTCATGCGAAAGCAATCCAGCGCCTGCTCAACGCCGGGCACGGGAATGGAGGACGCGGTGCGAGAAGGGAGTGGCGTCATGCGCCCGCGGAAACTCTGCCTGGGCTCCGCTGTGGTTGCCGCGCTCTGGCTCACGTCGCACGCGCAGGCGCAGAGTCCGGCCAACTTCTACAAGGGCAAGAATGTGGAGGTCTACGTCGGCTACAGCGTGGGCGGCGGCTACGATCTCTACGCCCGGATGCTCGCCCGCCACATGGGCAAGCACATCCCTGGCAACCCGACGGTCCTGACCAAGAATATGGAGGGGGCCGGCAGCCTCAGGTTGGCCAACTGGCTCTATCGGGTCGCGCCCAAGGATGGAACCGTGTTCGGCATCATCGGCCGCGGCACCGGGTTCGACCCGCTCCTCGGCAACAAGAGCGCGCAGTTCGACGCCACCAAGTTCACCTGGATCGGCAGCGCCAACAACGAAGTCAGCATCTGCGTCGCCTGGCATACGTCGGGGGTCACGAACTTCTCCGAGCTGCTGACGAAGGAATTGGTGGTCGGCGGCACCAGCGCGTCCGCCGATACCGATCAGTTCCCGAAGATCGTCAATGGCGTGCTCGGCGCCAAGTTCAAGATCGTCACCGGCTATCCGGGCGGCAACGAGATCGGGCTTGCCATGGAGCGCGGCGAGGTGCAGGGCCGCTGCGGCTGGTCGTGGTCGAGCGTCAAGTCGACCCACCAGCAATGGTACGAGCAGAAGAAATTCAACATCCTGGTCCAGCTCGCGCTTAGCAAGCATCCCGACCTGCCCGATGTCCCGCTCGTGGTCGATCTGGCCAAGACGGATGCGGAACGGCAGATTCTCAAGCTCATTTTCGCCCGTCAGGTGATGGGCCGGCCGTTCCTCGCACCGCCCGACGTTCCGCGCGATCGCGCCGAGGCGCTGCGCAAAGCGTTCATGGATACGCTGCAGGACAAGGACTTCCTGGCCGATGCCGACAAGGCGCAGATGGAGATCAATCCCGTCTCCGGGGCGGAGATCGAGAAGCTGGTGAAGGAGGAGCACCAGACGTCGCCGGACATCGCGCACAAGGCGGCGGCATTGCTCCGGTAAGCGACGCGAGCTTCAAGGTCAGGCTGATGGAAGCGAAGAATACTCGCGGCTGGCAATCCGACGTCATCGTCGATCTCATCAAGCGCTACGATTTTCCCTACATCACGATGAACCCCGGGGCGAGCTTCCGCGGGCTGCACGATTCGCTCATCAATTACGGCGGCAACCATCCGCCGATGCTGTTGTGCCAGCATGAGGAAATCGCAGTGCAGATCGCCCACGGCTACGCCAAGGCTTCGGGCAAGCCGATGGCGGTGATCCTGCACAATCTCGTGGGACTGCTGCACGCCACCATGGCGATCTACTACGCCTATATCGATCGCATACCGATTTTCATCATTGGCGCCACCGGCCCGATGCACGAGGGCAAGCGCCGCCCGCATATCGACTGGACGCACTCGGCGCTGGTCCAGGGCAACGCGGTGCGCGACTACGTCAAATGGGACTATCAGCCGACTGCCATCGACGGCGTGCCGGAATCGTTCGCGCGCGCCTACTCGGTGATGACGACCGAGCCGCAAGGCCCGATCTACATGTGCTACGACGCGATGCTGCAGGAGGAGCCGCTCGTCAGCGAGGTGGCGCTGCCGTCCCGGCACGCGGCCGCGACGCCGGCGCCGATGATGCCCGATCCGGCAGCGCTCACAGCGATCGCCGACCGCCTCATCGCCGCCGAGCATCCGCTGCTGCTCGCCGAATATGTTGGCCGGCGGCCGGACGGGTTCGCGAGCCTGGTCGAGCTCGCCGAAACCGTCGCGGCGCCGGTATGGGACATTGACAGCGCGCTCAACTTTCCCAACCGGCACAAGCTGTGCCTGAGCATGGACAAGGACTACGCGCGGCAGACCGACCTCCTGGTCGCGCTCGACGTGCGCGATTGGGAGAAGCCCTTAAGCGAGCTCGACAGCACCAAGCGCAGCGTGACGCCGCTGCTTCCCGATTCCTGCGAACGGGTCGAGATCGGTTTCGCCGAAATCGGCATCAGCAAATGGTCGTTCGACTATTGCCGCATGCAGCCGTCCGCCGTGCGGGCGCTGGGCGATACCGCGCTGGCGATCCCCGAGTTGACCCGCCTCTGTCGCACCAGGCTGCAGGATGACGGCAAGCTCAAGCGCCGCATCGAGGAGCGCCGCGCCGCCATCGGCCGCCGCCACGACGCGCTGTGGGCGAGATGGCAGCAGGACGCGCGCAAGGACTGGAATACGGCGCCGGTGACGCTCCCGCGCTTCGCGCTGGAAATCTGGGACGTCATCAAGGACGAGGACTGGGTGCTGACCGCCAACAACCTGCGCAACCTCACGCGGCGGCTGTGGGACTTCGACCAACCTCATCGTCATCCCGGCCGCGAGCTCGGCACCGCCACCCAGATCGGCATCTCGCTCGGCGTCGCGCTGGCGCACAAGGGCAGCGGCCGCCTGGTCGTCGACATCCAGCCCGACGGCGATCTCATGTTCGACGCCGGCGCGCTGTGGGTCGCGGCCAAGTACCAGATCCCGATCCTGATCGTGATGTTCAACAATCGCGCCTACTACAACGACTGGGAGCACCAGCTGCGCATGGCGCGATTGCGCGGCACTGACGAGGCCAAGGCGCATATCGGCATGGACCTGTTCGGCCCCGAACCGGACTTCGCCGCGCTCGCCCGCTCCATGGGATGCTACGGCGAAGGTCCGATCGAGAAGCCCGACGACATCCGCCCGGCGCTGGCGCGCGCTATCGCCGAGGTGAAGCAAGGC
>JBJMSU010000252.1:0-9295 GCA_045801465.1 Xanthobacteraceae bacterium
CGTCCCCCCAGAAGAACTCCCCATTCTCAAATGGCTCAAAATCAACCAGTCAAATCCTCTGTGACGAGGTACTAGTGCTCCTTGCGATTCCGAAGTTCGCATCAGTTCGCCGCACACTCGAGTGCGAACTTCGGAATCAAAGGAGCACTAGGACTATCGATATTTTCTAGTGCGGCTTAGAATTTGAAGTTCCTACACGGGCTTGCGGCGATCTGATAGGAACTTCAAATTCGCCGTACTAGTGTGTGCGCGTGCTGGCAGCCGAAGCGGCTTTCTTAGGTGCCGACCTGCGTGACGACGTTCGCTTCCGGGTCGATCGCGCGACGGCCTTCGCGGGGGCGACCTTACCGGCCGCGAGCAGGCCCGCGCTCTTCGAGACGTTGGCAACTGTGAGCGCAGCCATACCGGCGCGCACCAACCCCCTGATGCCGATCACGCGTCCGAGCAGTGCGCCGCCGACCAGCGCCACTGCCGGCCAGACCAATTTGCGCGCATCCATGGCGTTCTCCCGGCGACAGGTTGGCTTTCCGATCGAGAACGCGCCAGTTTCCGATTCAGTTCCGGCGGTTACAACCGTCGCCCGATGAGAAATCCAGCCAACGCCGCGATGAGCACGGCGCCGAACACCTGCTTGCGCGAGCCCTCGCGCACCAGACCCGTGGCGCCGTGCACCGCCTGCTCGGTGGCCTGGGCAATGGCCGCGGCCGGATCCTGCAGATTCGCTGCCGGCACAGCGGCGGTACGTTTGGTGCCTTTGGGGCGCAGGAATGCCAGGCACAACGCTACGATGCCCAGCACCGCCCAGGCGCTGCCGAGGATACCGAGCGCGGGAAGCGTCCCATATTCGAACTTGAGCCACTCGTAGAGGGCGGCAATGCCGAACCCGAGGGCAAGCAGCAGCAGAATCGCGCCGAGGAGCGCGAACACCACCGTCAGCACGAGTTGCCGCACCTGGCGCTTGAGGTTGATCCCGACCAGGCTCAGCACGGTGCCGAGCATTACCGGCGTCCGCTCATCAGCCCGATGACCAGCCCGACGCAGAGAGCCCCGGTGACGACGGCCAGCGGGTTGCGACGCGCCACCCGCTCGAATTCGGCCACCATCGAGCCCGCCTGGTCCTTCGCCGTGGAGGCGATTTCCGATCCCAGATCCGTCGCCGCCTCGCCGATTTGCGAGCCGACCAATTTGGTCATGTTGGCGACCGTATCCTTGAGCTTGGACACGTCATCGCTCAGCTTGCGTAGATCCGTGGCAAGATCGTCGCGGGCCGCGGCGGCGGTTTGCGAGATCTGCTCCTTGGCACGCTGGAATTCCTCGCCGACGCGACCGGCGGCCGTTTCGGTGTCCTTCTTCAGGTTTGCTCCCGCCGTCTCGACGTCGCGGCGAAATGTCGTCGAACTGCCGCCGCGCTCCTCCGCTGGATTGGCCATGTTCCGTCTCCTGGTTGAGTGCCCATTCAACGCGGCCTTGGCTCGCAATGTTCCAGCTTATCGCGTTTCGCTCGTGCCTTTATTCCTACGGGTGATCAGACCGGCGGCGGCGCGATAGAGCGCCATCGTGAGGCGCTCGAGAGCCTGCTCGACCGCAGCATCGGAGAGACGGGTTGACCGCCAGCGGTAGATGACGCCGTGCATCAGCCACACGATCAGAAACATCGAGAAGCCGGCAAAGACCACGTCGGTGAAGAAGTGCCCGCCGAAGACGATGCGCAGCGCACCGACCGCCGCCCCGAACGCAATTGCTGCCGCATAAGCGAGCGGACGCCACGGCGGCGGCGCAAGCGCGGCGGGTGCAAGCGTCCAAAAGGCGCCGGCGCTTTCGCCGGCGACAAACGAGCAGTTCTTGGGGCAGATGCCGCGCGGGTCCCACCAGGGGACGAAGCGTTCGCTGCCGTTGAACTCGGGAACATCGATCGGACGCGAGCGCGGCCAATAGTCCTTCATCACCACATTGACGAACAGACCGGGTCCGAGGATCAGCGTCGCGATGAGAAAGACGACGGCACGCGGCGACATCAACATGCGCGTGAACGGCAGCAACAGCTTGAGCGCAAGCGCGACCGCGGCGGGCGCAATCAGCGCGGTCACCACCCACATGCTTTCGCCGCGCAGCCACGCCAGCGTGGGATGGAAGCGCAAAGAGAAATCCTGCTTTGCGGCATCATAGAACGGGCGCGCGATGGCGAGATCAAGCTCGGGATAGACCGCGAACACGACACCGGCAACGGCGGCAATGCCGAGCGCAATCACCAAGCCGGTGCGGTTCATTCCGCCTCAATCCGCACAGGATCAATCATGCCATCGATCTAGCCGACCGTTGCGCGCCCGGGAAGGCGGTGCGGCCGGCTGGTTCGAAATTCGGGCGCAGTTCGCCGGAGCGAGCTAATTCTTCATCCGGGCCTTCACCGGATCCTTGACGTTCGGGATCTTCTCGATCTCGACGTTGCGCAAGTCGCTGCCGACCTTCTCCACCCGCCGGATGTAGACGGTCTGGACGATGTCGCGCGTCTCGGGATCGATCGAGACCGGCCCGCGCGGGCTCTCCCACGCCATGCCCTTGGCGGCGGCGATCAGCGCATCCCCGTCGGTCTTGCCGCCGGTCTTTTTCAGCGTCTCGTAGATCAGGTGCATCCCATCCCAGCCGCCGACGGAATAGATGTCGGGATCGCGACCATAAGCCTCGCGGTACGCCTTGGTGAACTGCTTGTTCATGGGCGAGTCGTGATTGTGGTCGTAGTGGTAGCTCGTGATGATTCCGAGCGCCGCGTCGCCCATGCCGCGCAACGCGTTGTCGTCGGTGATCTCGCCCTGGCCCAGGATCTTGGTTTTCTTGAAATCGATGCCGCGCTCCACCAGCGCCTTGCCGAGGGCGGCGGGCTGCGATCCGCCGGGAGCGAAAATGAAGATCGCTTCCGGGTTGGCGTCCTTGGCGCGCTGAACGAAGGCGGAGAAATCCGGACTGGCGACCGGGAAACGCGCCGACCCGATGATCTCGCCGCCGGCCTCCTTGAAGGTGCGCTGGAACGCCGCTTCGGCGTCATGCCCCGGACCATAGTCCGACACCATCGTGTAGACCTTGCGGATGCCGCTCTTGTAGGCCCACGTTCCGAACGGCTCGTTCAACTGCGGCAAGGTCAGCGAGGTGCGCGCCATATAGGGCGACTTGGTGGTGATGATGGCGGTCGCGGCATTCATGACCACCATGAACTTCTTGGCTTCCGCCGAGACGTCGCCAGCGGCGAGCGCGTTGGGCGTGAGCACGAACCCGGTCAGGATATCGACGTTTTCGTTGACGACGTATTCGCGCGCGATGCGCTTGGCGACGTCCGGCGCGACGCCGCCCGTGTCCTTGCGGATCACCTCGATCTTCTTGCCGGCAACGGTGTCGCCGTGCTGCTTCATGTAGAGCTTGATGGCGTTGTCCATCTGCGCGGCCGTATCGGTGAATTGACCGGTATACGGCAGGATCAGCCCGATCTTGACCGTCTGCGCGGCGGCCGGAGCGTGCGCCAGCACGATCGCGGCCACGCCGCAGACGCCGATGAATGCTCGTCGCATCGTCTCTCTCCCCGGTGGAGCCTAAAGTGTTACGGACCGCAAAGCGGCGGTCAAACGGCGAAACGTGATCCTGACGGCAGTTTCCACGCCCACGTTCCGACCGCGCCTGAGCGGTGGGCCGGCCGCAGCGTGTCTATGGGGATGACGAAGCGCCTTGCTCCCGCCAAGCCCCGGCATTGCGGCCGGCGATGGCCCAATAGACAAAGCCGGCGGCGATGCCGGCACCCGCCATGATCTCGAGCTCGCGTCCAACGAGCACGTCGCCGCCCGGCCCGCGCTCGGCAAGGCCCAGTCCGTAGTACAGCGCAACGAGCCCGATCCCGCCCGCCGCCGCATAGAAGAGCGGCGAACGCAGGCGCAATGCCTCCGTGAGCACGATCACAAGAAGCGCCGAAACCAGACCCTTGGCGGACACGATCAGGCCGAAGAAGGCGACGGCAAACCATCCCGGACTGAATCCAGTCATGCTCAGGATCTGTTCCCAGTCCATGAGAACGCCGAACGTGATCACGAACGCGGCCACCAGGCTCGCGACCAGGAACGCAGCGAGCACGACCAGCATGCGGACGATCAGCGTCATCATGAGTCCTTCGCGGCGCGACGTCGCGCCCACAAGTCGGGGCGCCGTTCGCGCGTGAGCCGCTCGGCCTCGGCGCGACGGAATGCCGCGACCTTGGCGTGGTCGCCGGAGACGAGCACATCCGGGATGGCGCGGCCCTCCCACATTTGCGGCTTGGTATATTGCGGATACTCGAGCAGGCCTTGCGCAAAGCTCTCTTCGACCGCCGAGGCCTCTTTACCCATCACGCCGGGCAGCATGCGCACGCACGCATCGATGAGTGCCATGGCGGCGATCTCGCCGCCCGAGAGCACGTAGTCGCCGATCGATACTTCCGTGAGATTACGCGCCGCGATCGCCCGCTCGTCCACGCCTTCGAATCGTCCGCTCACGACGAGTACGCCCGAGGCAGAGGCGAGCTCTGCCACGCGCGCCTGCGTGAGCGGCCGGCCGCGCGGGCTCATCAGCAATCGCGGCCGATCGTCGGCAACCGAATCGATTGCGCGTGCGAGCACGTCGGGTTTCATCACCATGCCGGGCCCGCCGCCCGCCGGCGTATCGTCCACGGAGCGGTGCTTGTCGGTCGCATGCGCCCGGATGTCGATCGTCTCGAGCGACCAAATCCCGGCGGCGAGTGCCTTGCCAGCAAGGCTGAGGCCTAACGGCCCGGGGAACATCTCGGGAAAGATGGTGAGAATGCTGGCGCGCCAGGGCATAGCTTTAGCCGAACGCGCCGGCCGGGGGATCGACGACGAGCCGACCGGCCGCGAGGTCGATCGTGGGCACGACTGCGGCGGTGAACGGCAACATGACGGTGCCACCCGATCCCGCCTCCACCTCGATGAGGTCTCCCGCGCCGAAATTGTGGACCGCGACGACTTTGCCAAGCATGCGCCCATCGCCAGTCGCAACGGCGAGGCCGATCAGGTCGGCATAGTAGAAGGTCTCATCGTCCTCCGGCGCCGGCAGCCGATCGCGCGGGACATAGAGCTTCACGCCGCGCAGACCTTCCGCGGCAGTCCGGTCCGACACACCGGCAAGCCGTGCGATCAGACAACCCTTTGCCGGCTTCAGGGCTTCGATGGCGAAGGTGCGCGTGCCGTCTTCGCCTTCCAGCACCCGGTAATCCTGCACGGCCATCGGATCCTGGGTGAAGGACCGCAATTTGACCTCGCCGCGCAGGCCATGCGCGGCGCCGATTTCCGCGACGAGGATGCGGCTCGCCATCAGCTCGCGGCGGGGGCCGCCTCAGTGCTGCCGCCTTCCGCCTTGGCGGCGCCCGCGGCGCGTTCCTGCGCCTTCTTCTTCGGCTTGGCCTTGACCGGATTGTTGCGCGCCGGCCGCTTCATCACGCCGGCTTCGTCGAGGAAGCGCAGCACGCGGTCGGTCGGCTGCGCGCCTTTGGTGAGCCAGTTCTTCACCTTGTCGAGGTCGAGCTTGAGGCGGTGCTCCTTCTGCTCCTTCGGGGTGAGCGGAGAGAAGAAGCCGAGCCGCTCGATGAAGCGGCCGTCACGCGGGCTGCGCGAGTCCGCTACCACAATGTGATAGAATGGCCGCTTCTTGGAGCCCGCCCGCGCGAGCCGGATTTTCAGAGACATCGCTGGTCCTTTCGTTCAGTCGAAAAATTACATTGTGTCGTAGCCCGGATGAAGCGCAGCGAAATCCGGGTCGGTCCGCATTTCGCTTCGCTTCATGCGCGCTACACGAGAGACGCGTTCACTTCTTCTTCCCCGGGCCCGGGAACCCGCCAAGACCCGGGAGCTTGCCGCCAAGCCCGGGCAGATTTCCGCCAGGAAATTTGGGCGGCAGGCCAGGCAAACCTGGAGCGCCGGGCAAGCCCGGCGGCAGCCCGGGCGGCACACTTGGGAGCCCGCCGGGCAAACCACCCGGCATCTTTTGCGCCAGATCGGCGAGCTGCTCAGGGCTCGGCATGCCGCCACCGAAGCCCATCATATTGCCGAGCGCGGCCAGCGGGCCGCGCTTGGCGCCACCCATCGCCTTCATCATGTCGGCCATGGTGCGGTGCATCTTGAGCAGCCGGTTGATGTCCTCGACCTTGGTTCCCGAACCGACCGCGATGCGCTTCTTGCGGCTCGCCTTGAGGACGTCCGGGCTGCGGCGTTCCTGCGGCGTCATCGAATCGATGATCGCGACCTGCCGCTTGAGCACGCGCTCATCGAGGTTGGCGGCGGCCACCTGATTCTTCATCTTGGCGATGCCGGGCAGCATGCCCATGAGGCTGCCGATGCCGCCCATGGCCGTCATCTGCACCAGCTGCTCGCGCAGATCGGACAGATCGAAGGCGCCCTTGCGCATCTTCTCGGCGACGCGCGCAGCCTTTTCCGCGTCGATCGTGGTGGCTGCCTTTTCCACCAGCGAGACGATGTCGCCCATGCCGAGGATGCGGTCGGCGATGCGAGCAGGGTGAAAATCCTCCAGCGCATCGAGCTTCTCGCCGGTGCCGATGAGCTTGATCGGCTGCGCCGTCACGGCGCGCATGGAGAGCGCCGCGCCGCCGCGGCCGTCGCCGTCGACGCGGGTGAGCACGATGCCGGTCAGGCCCACGCGCTCGTTGAAGGCGCGCGCCAGGTTGACGGCGTCCTGGCCGGTGAGCGCGTCGGCCACGAGCAGCACCTCGTGCGGGCTGGCGGCACGCTTCACCTCGGCGGCTTCCGCCATCATGGCCTCGTCCAGCGTGGTGCGGCCGGCCGTGTCGAGGAGCACGACGTCGTAGCCGCCGAGCCGGGCCGCTTCGAGGGCACGGCGCGCGATCTGCACCGGCATCTGACCGGCGACGATCGGCAGCGTGTCGACGGCGACCTGGCGACCGAGCACGGCCAGCTGCTCCATGGCGGCCGGCCGCCGCACGTCGAGGGAGGCCATCAGCACCTTGCGCTTGGCCAGGTCGGCGAGACGCCGGGCGAGCTTCGCCGCCGTGGTGGTCTTGCCCGAGCCCTGCAGGCCGACCAGCATGATCGGAACCGGCGCCGGCGCATTGAGATCGATCTGCTGCGCGTCGGAACCGAGCGTCTCGATCAGCTGATCGTGCACGATCTTGACGACCATCTGGCCCGGGGTGACCGACTTGATCACCTCGATGCCGACCGCCCGCACGCGCACCTGGTCGACGAAGACGCGCGCCACATCGAGGGCGACGTCCGCCTCGATCAGGGCGCGACGCACCTCGCGCAACGCCGCATCGACATCGGCCTCGGTGAGCGCACCGCGCCGGGTGAGGCGGTCGAGAATGCCGGACAGCTTTTCCGACAGGCTGTCGAACATCGTTTCTCCAAACATCAATGGCGCCCGAGGGCGCAATCGCGCTGTCGGGCGTTGACCTCCGGCCTCTCCTGGACCGGGCGGCTGCTCGTACGTTACGTCTGTGACGAGAGCGTGCGGAACCTATGGGTTGCAGGCAGCACCGTCAAGCCTCCGAATGATTCGATATTTCGTCCGCCCTGTCCTATTTTCTTAACGAAACCCGCCCAACATGCCGACAACACCGGCACGTGATCGACCTGCCGCAAAATAGTCTCTGTCTTCGCTAGGCTCGCCGCCCGCATGAGGTTCACCCGCCGACGGCTGATCACCGGCTTGAGCGCCATGGCGGCTGCCGCCGGCGGCCTGGCCAGCGTTCGCGCCGCCCACGCGCGCTACTACGAGGGCGCGCTGTCCGATCATTTCGACGGCCTTCGGTTCGTCGATCCGCACGGGATGGCCCCCAAAGGTATTCCCGATCTCCTGCGCTGGTGGACGGCGCGGGGGCGCATCACCTGGTCCGACTGGGTGCCGAGCCCTTACGCCGACGAACCGCCAGCGCGCATCGATGGCCGGGCGTTGCGCATGTCCTTCATCGGGCATGCCAGCCTCCTGGTGCAGACCGCCGGGCTCAATATCCTGATCGACCCGGTGTGGTCGGACCGCGTCTCGCCGATCGATTTCGTCGGTCCGAAGCGCGTCAACGCCCCGGGCATCGCCTTCGATGCGCTGCCGAAGATCGACGTCGTGCTGATCTCGCACAATCACTACGACCATCTCGACATGGCGACCCTGTCGCGCCTTGTCGCCACGCATCGCCCGCGCATCATCACGCCGCTCGGCAACGATACGGTGATGCGCGCGCAGGACCCGGCGATCGCCGCCGAGGCCTACGATTGGGGCGACCGGGTGGCCCTCGGGAACGGCGTTGAGGTGACGCTCGCGCCGATGCGGCACTGGTCGGCACGCGGCGTGCTCGACCGCAACAAGGCGCTGTGGGCCGCCTTCATCATCGCGACGCCGGCGGGACGCATCTATCACGTCGCCGATTCCGGCTATGGCGACGGTTTTCGCTTCCGCGAAGCGAGCGCGCTCTACGGTCCATTCCGCCTTGCCATCCTGCCGATCGGCGCGTACGAGCCGCGCTGGTTCATGCGCAACCAGCACGCCGACCCGGCCGAAGCGGTGCAGATCCACCTCGACCTCGGAGCGAAGCGCTCGATCGGCATGCACTGGGGCACGTTCCAGCTCACCGACGAAGCGCTCGACCGCCCGCCGCTCGATCTCGCCGAAGCGCGCCGGGCGCGCGGCATCGCGGACGAAACGTTCTCGGTGCTCGCGATCGGCGAGACCCGGCGCATCGCGCGCCGGCCGTCATGACGCGACGCGCCTAAGCCCGCCAGCGACCCTAGACCACGCCGATCTCGAGCTTCATCGCCGCATCCATCGATTCGCCCGGCGCGAGGCTGCGCAGGCCATGCGCGGCGGGATCGGCCATGTGCACCGCGTTGCTGACATGGCTGACGGGTTCGATGCAGAAGTAGTCGCGGTCCTGCGGCGTGAATACCACCAGATACGGCAGCGACGACGTCAGCTGCAACGACAGCTTTTCGTCGCGGATGCGCGCCGGCCCGCGCCAGCCTTCGAAGCAGTTGTCGAAGCCGAGATGGACGACGTCGCTGTCGATGCCCGGCTGGGTGACCTTGCGGATCGGCAACTGCGTGACGTCGGACTCCCAGCGATCCGACAGCTCGATGTGCAGCCGACTGCGCAACCGCTTCTGGAAGTAGGGGTGCCAGCCGAGGCCGACCGGCTGCGCGACCTCGGCCCGATTCGTGAACACCATCTGGACACTGAGCGCGGACGGGCTCAGGTTGAAATACTGGCGCGCCTCGAACGCGAAAGGCCAGTCGGGGTCGCC
>JBJMSU010000024.1:0-3492 GCA_045801465.1 Xanthobacteraceae bacterium
TGGCGCCAAGCATGACAACGATCGCCTGCGTCATTTCATCTACTACATCGATCGCCACATCGAACTCGATGGCGACAGCCACGGCCCCAAGGGGCGTGCTCGAAGATCTGGTGATGAACTCACCGCATGGGCGTGAACGGGCTCTGCGTGCCGCGTGCCGCAGTATCAAAGCCCGGATCGGACTTTGGAACGGCACATTAAGCAAGCTCCGCAATAGCCGCGGTGCGGAGCGCTCAGTCGAAACCCAAGCGGCCTGACGACACCAGCCAGCACAACTGAAGCCGCCCGCCATCGAGCGGCTGATTTAGGGCCTGACCAATGCCGGCGAAGTCAGCGCCATCGGCAACTGACGCGTCTTTCCGAGCGCGCAAGAGCCACTAGAATTGCTTGGGTACGCTTCCGCTTCTGTGCAGGTTTTCGGACGCCGGCAGTGACGAGCCGTCCACACGTTCGGGGGGCCGGCGTCTGAAAAGCGCCAAGGCACGAAATCGCGGGAAGTGGGGCACCGTCGGTGCCAGGGCTCTATGGGGATTTAGTCGCGGCGTCAGGTTGGGCGAGGTTGGTCAGAGCGCCCGCCCCGATCGCTTTGCCTCGCAGGATGGGTGTGGGTGACGGGCCGCACGAGCGCATTGGGCGTTGCCGGACAGGGTTGGCGGTGTGATTGCGGGCCGATTTCTCGACCTGCAGTAAGCGGCGGCTATGCTGGCCGAGCCAGCCAGAATGGCGAGCGTCACTGGGCTGTTGGATCGGTGGTGACGGCATCATGAGGTGTCGATCCCGATCGCTGCTGTAGCGGACGCCGGCTGGTGTTTGGGCTGGCAGCCGCGCGCGAAGGTCTCGATGATGATCATGCGGCCGCCGCAGCAGCGACATGGACGCGGCAACACGCGGGGTTCGTCGGCGGCTGCGGTCGCGGACATCTCGGGCTGTTTCGCCCGGGACGGCACGGCGAGTAATTCGCGCGCCCGCGCGATGCTGGCGGCGCGAATGCCGTTGGCGAATAATCCATAGTGGCGGATGCGGTGCAAACCCTTGGGGAGCACGTGCGTCAGAAAGCGCCGAATGAACTCGTGGGTTGGCAGCGTCATGGTCTTGTAGCGGTCAGGGCCCTCGACCCGATAATCCTTCCACGTGAACGTGACGCTGGCCTCGTCGGCGGAGATCAGCCGGCGATTGGAGATGGCGACGCGGTGGGTGTAGCGCGACAGATAAGCGAGCACGGCTTGCGGCCCGCTGAACGGCTTCTTGGCGTAGACCACCCATTCGGTCTTGCGGAGCGGCGCGAGGAAAGCAGCGAAGGCTCGCGGCTCGGCGAGCGCGGCATGATTACCGAAGAACGCGAAGCGTCCAGCCTCGTGGGCAGCGAGGAGCTTGCCCAGGAACAATCGTCGGAACAGGCGTGAGAGAACCCGTACCGGCAGAAAGAATCCCGGACGGCACGACACCCAGCGCGTGTCATCAAGGGAGATGCCGCCGCCCGGGACGATCATGTGCACGTGCGGATGATGCGTCATCGCCGAGCCCCAGGTGTGGAGCACGGCTGTGATGCCGATCCTGGCGCCAAGCCGCTTGGGATCGGCGGCGATCGTCAGAACGGCCTCAGCCGCGGCCGTGAACAGCAGACCGTAGATCGCCGCCTTGTTCTGGTAGGCGATATCGGCGATCAGACGCGGCAGTGTAAAGACGAGGTGGAAGTAACCGACGGGGAGCAATTCGGCCTCGCGCTCGGCGAGCCATTCCTTGGCGGCGGCGGCCTGACACTTGGGGCAATGCCGGTTGCGACAGCTGTTGTAGGCAATCACAGTATGAGCGCAGTCCTCGCAGCGCGCGACATGGCCGCCAAGCGCGACCGTGCGGCAGCGCTCGATGGCCGACATCACCTTCAGCTGGTCGAGGCTGACGTGCCCGGCATTGGCGCTGCGCCACGCCGCCCCGTGGTCGCGGAAAATATCCGCAACCTCCAACGCTGGACGGGGCACCGCCGCGGGCGGCTACGCCGGCAGCGGGTCTTCCCGGCTCTTCCTGCGCTTCTTGCGCGGCTGTGACAGCAGCTCGAGCGGGCTCTCGACGCCGGCGATCATGCCGGTGGCGACCCGCGTGTAACGCGCCGTTGTCTCCAATTTGTCGTGACCCAGCAGCGCCTGGATAATTCTAATATCGGTACCACGCTCGAGCAGGTGGGTCGCGAAGCTGTGGCGCAACGCGTGCAGCGTCACGGCTTTCTTGATCCCGGCCGCGTCGGCCGCCTCGTGAAACAGGCGGCTCAGCTGGCGAGTGGTCATCGGCTTGCCACGCCTGCTGCCAGGAAACAGCCAGCGTTCGGCCACAGGTGTTCCAGCATCGTAACGCGATCGGCGCGCCTTCCACCATTGGCGCAACAGACCGAGCGTCTCTGGCGACAGCATGACATTGCGATCCTTGCGGCCTTTGGACTGCTCGACCCGGATGATCTTCTGCGCGCTGTCGATATGCTTGACCTTCAGCCTGACCACCTCGCTGGCGCGCAGGCCGCAGCCGTAGCCGAGACTGAGCAAGGTGCGGACCTTGAGGTTGCTGGCGACGGCCAGCAGGCGCCGCGTCTCATCCGGGCTCATCACCAGCGGTATCTTCTGCGGCTCACGGATGTGATAGATCTCGGCCGCAAGATCCAGTCGCCGCATTGTCACGCGGAACAAGAACCGCAGCCCAGTCATGATGCGGTTGCGATTGCAGATGCTCACGCCGGCCTCGGCCAGGTGCAACTGGAACCGGCGGATATCCTCCGTCGTCGCCGTATCGGGAGAGCGATTGAGAAACGCGGCAAACCGCTTGCAGCTGTGAATGTGGCCCCTCTGCGTGCCCGCACAGAGTTTCCGCGCGTTCATGTCTTCGATCATGCGATGACGCAGCGGGGTGACGGCGCCCGTGCTCATGAAAAGCTCCTGCTTGGATGAGGTTGACGACACCTCGATCCTCAAGACAGGGCGCCCCCGCCGCTACCGACGATCTCTAGTCTGCTTACCGGCCCCGCGGATAAGCCGATGCCCACCGCCTCAGCCGACTATCGCGGAGCGATTTAGTGCCCTGGCATGGTGCGGCCGTGCTCCCGCCCCTCCAGCGAATGATGCTTGGATGGGGCGTCCAAATAGAGGAGCACCGCTATGTCCGACAAATCAAATTTGCTGATTGCCACGATGGGCATCGACATCGGCAAGAACGCGTTCCATGTCGTCGGCCTCGATCGGCGTGGCGCGATCGTGCTGCGGCAGAGGTGGTCGCGCGGCCAGGTCGAGGCACGGCTCGTGAACATGCCGCCGTGTCTGATCGGAATGGAGGCCTGCGTTGGCGCGCATCACCTGAGCCGCCGACTGCAGTCGCAGGGTCACGATGCCCGTTTGATGCCGGCGAAATACGTGCGGCCCTATTCGAAAGGGCAGAAGAACGACTTCCGCGACGCCGAAGCGATCGCCGAGGCGGTGCAGCGCCCGTCGATGAAATTCGTCGCCACCAAGA
>JBJMSU010000102.1:0-11051 GCA_045801465.1 Xanthobacteraceae bacterium
ATCTGGTGGCGCTTCTTCACCTGGATGATGCAGCCGCCCCAGTCGGTCATGCAGTAGGGGATCACGACATTCTGCACGATGCCCGGCTGCAGCCGCTCGCACAGTTCATAGAGCGCGGCTTCGCGCACGGTTGTGTCGATATTGTGATCGTCGAGCGTGTGCACGCCGAGCGCGAATATGACCGGCTTGCTCTTGGGCTCACGCATGGTGACGGCGGTCACGTGGAACGTCGGCGCCTTGTAGGCCTTGCCCATGTAGCCCGCCCACTCGGGGTGGAAATGGAAGCGCCCCTGGATGCCCGCCTCCTCGGATTCTTTGGTTTCGAACCGGCGATCGCGCGGATCGACGTAGCCTTCCAGCACCAGCTCGGAATCGGCGATTGCCATTGCCTCGACGGTGCGCGCCTTGACCAGCCGGATCGGCGTGCCTTGCACCGCGCCGGCGATGCCGATCTCGTCGCAGCCTTGCGGCATGATGGCGTAGCCGAACGCGGCGCCCGCCAGCAGCGTGCAGGCCGGCGGCACGCCGAAGCACATGGTGATCGGCACCGGCTCGTCGGCTTTGTAGTACTTGTTGACGACCTGCCACATGTGCGAGCCGGGGGAAATCTGGAAGGTGCCGACGTTGCCCCAGCGGAAGTTCATGCGGTTGTAGCCGAGATCGGAGCCGCCATCGAACTCCGGTCCGGTGACGCAGCGAATGCCGGAGCCGACGGTGAGCTCGGGCTCGTAGGTCGTGTGCCGGATCGGCACCATGTACTTGTTGACGTCGTCGGGCTTCTCGATCACGTGCTCCTGGCACGGCGCGTCGCTCTGCGCGATCTCCACCGGCTTGAGCGGATGCGAGAGCGCGTAGGCGAGCTTGCGGGTGCGCTCGACGTCGTCTTTCCAGCCGAACATCTTGTTGATGACGTTCATGTCGCCGAACAGGTTGGTGACGACGCGATGATCGGGCTTGCCCTTGACGTTGTGGAACAGGGCCGGACAGCCGCCGTCGAGATGCTTCTGCAGCCCGGTGACCTCCAGATCGGGATCGACCTGTTTGTCGCTCTCGATCAGATCGCCTTGTGCCCGCAGCCATTCCAGCGTGTTGCGGAGATCGTGGCTGTCTCCCTGAATTTTCGTTTCGATGTTCGTCTTGCGGACAGCTTCCTGCATGGCATTTCACTCCTTGCGATCGACAGCCGAAGCGCGCGGTTCATGTCTCGTTGGTACTCGTGCCCCGAATTCCGAAGTTCGTGGTGCATCGCACGCACGCTAGGAAATTTCAAATCGGCGGCACTAGACCTGTCGTGGGGTCGCATCCGCTCCACAGATGCGCTGATCGGCTCGCATTATCCCACCATAGCGGGCCAGAAGCGACGCCGGTATTCGCGGAACCAGACCGTGTACTTCTCGGGGTTTTCATCCAGGTCGCGGGCAAGCTCGGCCGGATCTTGCCAACACCAGGCCGCCACTTCGAGCGGGTTGGGGTCGGGCGTGCCGTCGAAGCGGCCGCCGAACACGTGCACGACCTCATCCTCGATCAGGCCGCGCGAGACGTCGGCGCGATAGTGGGTCGAGAACAGAAACGTCAGCTCGCACGCAAAGCCCATCTCCTCGCCGAGGCGGCGGCGCGCTGCCTCCAGCGTGGCTTCGCCGGGCCGCGGATGGCTGCAGCAGGTATTCGTCCACAGGCCGCCGGAATGGTATTTGGCCGCCGCGCGCCGCTGCAGCAGCAGCCGGTTGTGCCGGTCGCGGACGATCACCGAAATCGCGCGGTGGCGCAGTCCGCGCCGGTGCGCCTCCAGCTTGGGCATGGTGCCGAGCGGCCGGTCGTGCTCGTCCACCAGGATCACCTCGTCGGCGGAATTGTCGGACAGGGGACCCAAGTTGCTGCTCGTCATCGTTACCCCATGATCACCGGCTTTGTGCCGGTGAGCCGCCTTAGGCCGGCCGTGCCGTGCGTCCCTGGCGAGATGGCCGGGACACCCCTCGCGATCCAAGTTGCGATCGCTCTCCCGCCCATCACCAACAGCATATCACGTGATCTTTACGTACTCGAAATCGCCCGGCTTGTTGTCGATGCCGACCTTGGGCGGCGCGATCCAGCTGGCGAACTTGCCGGGCTCGCGTTGCGGCTGCATCAGGCTCTCGATGAAGTCGCGGTCGGCGTCCGACGGCAGGAACTCACCCCTGCGCTTCTCCCATTCGGCATCGCTGAGGATGTTCCCGTCGGCATCGGCCTTCACGCTCGAGAACTCGCCGATGTGGCGATGGAAGGCGACGTGCGGCAGCTTGATCTGGAACGGGATGTTGAAGCTCTCGATCACCCGGTTCCAGCGGCCGACGCCGACATTGCAATCGGCGACGTAGTCGTCGCGCAGCCGCATGTTGAGCCCCGAGAGTGCCGGCACGTCCTCGTTCTTTATCTTGCCGTCGATCAGGCGCAGCACCGGATAGGTGCCGCTTTCCAGCTGGTGGTCGTCCTTGAGCCGTTCTTCGCGAAAGCGGCCCTTGAGGCCGGCATGGAATGCATTGGCGGCATTGGTCGAGATCTCGTTGCCGAACAGGTCGAGGCTGAGCGAGAAGTGCAAATTCGCCTTTTTCTGCATGGTGGGCAGATCGATGACGCCGAGCTTGCGCACCTTGGCGATGTCATAAGGGTCTTCGATGCCGGCGTCCTTCATGGCCTGGCAGGTGCGCTCAATGATGCGGGTGACGCCGGTCTCGCCGACGAACATGTGGTGCGCCTCTTCCGTGAGCATGAAGCGGCAGGTGCGCGACAAGGGATCGAAGCCCGATTGCGCCAGCGCTTCGAGCTGCATCTTGCCGTCGCGATCGGTGAAGTAGGTGAACATGAAGAAGGACAGCCAGTCCGGCGTCTTCTCATTGAAAGCGCCGAGCATGCGCGGCGTGTCGGGATCGCCGGAGCGCCGCTGCAGCAGGCCGTCGGCCTCGTCGCGGCCGTCGGCGCCGAAATACTTCTGCAAGAGATAGACCATGGCCCACAGGTGACGGCCTTCCTCGACGTTGACCTGGAACAGGTTGCGCATGTCGTAGAGGGAGGGTGCGGTCTTGCCGAGATGCCGCTGCTGCTCCACCGATGCCGGCTCGGTGTCGCCCTGGATGACGATGAGTCGGCGCAGCATGGCGCGGTGTTCGCCCGGTACCTCCTGCCACGCCGCTTCGCCGCGATGCGCGCCGAACGCCACCTTGCGGTCCTCCACCTGCGGCGCCAGCAGGATGCCCCACTTGTACTCCGGCATGCGCACGTAATCGAACTTGGCCCAGCCTTTGGGATCGACGCTCACGGCGGTGCGCAGATAGACCAGCGACTGCTGGAAGCCTTCCGGACCCATGTCTTGCCACCAGTCGAGGTAGCCCGGGTGCCACTTCTCCAGCGCCTTGCGCACGCGGACGTCCTGGTTGAGCCCCACGTTATTGGGGATCATTCCATCGTAGTCGACGTTGATCACGTTCATTATGGCACCTCGATTTCCGTCATTCCGGCCGAGCGCGAAGCGCGAGGGCCGGAATCCATGAACACCAGCCGCGGAAGATTGCGAGGGCGGTGGTCATGGATTCCGGACAGCCGCTGTCGCGGCTTCCGGAATGACCCGTTGCTGGTTGTGCGTTCACTACACGCGTTCCTTGTCGAAGGTGGCGGTCACGCCGCTGCCGTAGAGCTTGAGCGCGCCCTGGCTGCCGACCGCGTTGGGGCGCTGGAAGATCCAGTTCTGCCAGGCGCTGAGGCGGCCGAAAATCTTCGTCTCCATGGTTTCCGGCCCGGCGAAGCGCAGGTTTGCTTCCATGCCGGTCAGCGCGTCCGGCGAGAAGCTCGCGCGCTCCTCCAGCATCACGCGGAGCTCGTCGTCCCAGTCATAGGATTCGACGGTTCCCGTGACGAGGCCGAGCTCGTCTGCTTCCTCGGCCTGCAGCGGCGTGCCGATCTCGGCTTGCAGCCGCTTCACATGCTCCGGATCGCCGAGGAAGCGCGTCTGAAGGCGCGTGAGCCCGTTGCCCATGGGATAGAAGCCGAAATTCGCAGCGCCGAGCGTGATCGCCGCCGGCGGACGGTTGTCGCCTTCGCGCGTGCCGATCAGCATGAGCGCGCGGTCGGCCGCGAACACAAGTTCCGCCAGCGTGCCGGCGAAGCAGGTGCCGGGCTCGATCAGGGCGATGAAGCTGCGCGAGGTGACGTCGATCCGCTTGAGCACGCGCTTGAGATAGTGGCGCACTTCGCGCATCAGCCAGTCGCTTTCGCCCAGCAGGGCATCGTGGCCGAGCACGCTTTCGGCGTCGCCTTCGGTGCGGAAGATCACGAGGCCGATCGCCGGCTCGTTCATGCGCAGCTGCAGGATCGCGTCCTCCAGTTCGCGCGCCATCGCGAGCGGCCAGAACGCGGCGCCCTGCGCGTGCGCCGCCGCCACCGATGCCGGAGGCGAATTCGCCGGGGCACGCACCGTGAGCGTCGCGATGCCGCGGGCACGGTCGATGTCCAGCCTCACGTGGCTGTACGCGACGGCGTCGCCATTGATGCGCCGTTCGAGCGGCGTGAGGGCGATGCCCTTGGCGTCGCGCGGCCGGTCGGAGCGCGCCGCGAGCTCGCGCGCCCGCGCCGCCACCGCATCCGCCCATTTGGAATTCGGCACCACCTCGTCGACCAGACGCCATTCGACCGCCTTGGGGCCGCGCAGGCCTTCTTCGGTGGCGCAGAACACGTCGGCGCGGTCGCGCCGCACCTTGCGCTTGTCGGTGACACGCGTGAGACCGCCGGTTCCCGGCAGCACCCCGAGGAGCGGCGTCTCCGGCAACGACACCGTGGAGCGGCGGTCGTCGACCAGCATGATATGGTCGGCGGCGAGCGCCAGCTCGTAGCCGCCGCCGGCGCACGAGCCCTTCACGGCCGCCACGTAGGACTGGCGCGAATTCTCGCAGGCGTCCTCGATGGCAAGCCGCGTCTCGTTGGTGTACTTGCAGAAATTCACCTTGTGGGCGTGCGTCGCCTTGCCCAGCATGCGGATATTGGCGCCGGCGCAGAACACGTTGTCCTTGCCGGACTTGATGACGACCGCGCGCACTTCCGGGTGCTCGAAGCGGAGGCGCTGCACCGCGTCGTTGAGCTCGATGTCGACGCCGAGATCGTAGGAATTGAGCTTCAGCTCCACGCCGTCAAAAATGCTGGCCGAGGCGTCGACGTCCATCACCAGCGCGGCCACCTCGCCGTCGAGCTCGAGGCGCCAGTGGCGGTAGCGGCTGGGATCGGTCTGAAACTCGATGCGTTCCATGGGTACTCCGTCGCCGCCGGTCTATGTGCAATATTATGCATGCACGGCGGGTTTGTCAGCCCGCCCCCGCAATAAAATGCATTCTTTCCCTGACCAAGGGACCCGCCTCACCGCCCCGGCACGACCGTCTGGTCTGCCGTCGCGGCATTGGGCCCTACGACTTTTAACAGGAACTGCATCGCCTGGTCCGGGGTGACGTCCGTGGTCTCGATCGTGGCATCCGCCTTGGCATAGAGCGGCTCCCGGCTCGCCAGGATGGCGACGAGTTCGTCTATGGCCCGCGCATGGCCGGATATGGGCCGTAGATCGCCCTGGTCCATGACGCGCTGCATATGCTCCTGCGGCTGCGCCTTCACCCAGACCGTGAAGCAGGACGCGAGCAGGAGCTCGAACGTCGCGGGCTCGGTCACGAGGCCGCCGCCGGTGGCCAGCACGAAGCGCGGATGCTTCTCCAGGACCGCCTCGAGCGCCGCCCGCTCCATGCGGCGGAACGTGGCCTGGCCGAACATCTCGAACAGCTCGCTCAAGCCCATCCCGCTCTCGCGCTCGACTTCGCGGTCGAGCTCGATGAAAGGGCAGCCGAGCTCGTCGGCGATGAGGCGGCCGAGCGTGGACTTGCCGCCCCCGCGCAGGCCGATCAGGGCGATGCGGCCGCGTCTGAGCTCGCTCATCGCGCCATCGAAGCGGGAGAGCAGAAACTCGCGCGCTTCCGCCGCCTGGGCCGGGCTGAGGCGATCGATGAGCTGCCTCATCAACAGGCTCTCGACCGAGCGCTCGGGGCGGTCGTCGATCAGCTCGGTTACCGGCACGCTCAGCGCGTGGGCGATGCGGCGGAGCAGCACGACGGAGCAATTGCCGGTCCCGCCTTCGAGCTGCGCCAGGTAGCGCTCGGAGACGTCGGAATGCTTCGCCAGCGCCTTGCGGGACATGGCGCGCCGGCTGCGGATGGTGCGCACCCGCTCGCCCAGGCGCGTGAGGTAGCCGCCAAGGTTGCCGCTCGCGTCGGGGATGGATTTCGTTCGGTCGGCCATGCTTGCCTCGTAACGCTGCAATATATTGCATGAGGGCGGACATGCGCCAGATGGTCGGTGAGCAAGGGCAGCACCTATCAGCGGCAATAGCCGGCGCTTCGCACGTTTGCCCGCTTACGCCGCTTCGTTATCATCTCAGTCATGAAAACCATCGAGATCGACGAACACACAGCCGAAGTTCTGGAGGCGCAGGCGGCGGCGCGCGGCGTGACGATCGGCCAGGTGGTGGCAGATCTCGTTGCCTTCATCGATCCGCAAGTTCCGGCGGATGCCGAGGAATTGGCCGAGCTGGACCGCCAATGGGCCGCCATCGAGGCCGGCGAGCCGACGATTCCGCACGAGCAGGTCGCGCGCTGGCTCGAGACCTGGGGAACGCCGGCGTTCAAGCCGTGGCATGAGCGATGAAGCTCGAATGGTCGGCTGCGGCTCTCGCCGACCTCGATCGCTTCGCTGCTTTTCTGCAAGAACGTCACCCAACGCTCGCCAGTATCGTTGCTCGTGAAATCTTGTCTAAGGCGCAGATGCTGGAAGCACATCCGCAGCTTGGTTACCCAATCGGAGATGGTGGAGAGTACCGGCAGGTCGTGCTGGAGGTGCTGCGAGCGAAATATGTTTTTCGCTATCGTGTTGCTGATGATCGCATCGTAATGTTGCGCGTTTTTCACGGGCGAGAAAAACGTGAATGAGCACGTGCTGCCGGAGGGCCGTGCTGGCTGGTAGCAGGTCAATGAAAATTCCGCCCCTTCGGCATGACGGCCGCCGCGGGGGTGACGTCGAACAGGTCGGGCTTCTCCTTCAGTGAGGTGACGAGGGCGTCGCCGGCGCGCGGGTGGCGGTGGCGCTCGACCGCGGGGCGCCGGAAGTCATCGCCGCATTTCGTCGCGTCGGCCCGGCTGAGCGTGTCGATGCGCGCGTCGCCTTCGGTGAGGCGGCGGAGCAGGAAGGAGAGATCCTCCACGCGATCGGTGACCACATGGATGACGCCGGATTCGTTCTGCAGCTTGCCGGTGACGCTGATCAGCCGGGCGCCGAGCACGGCCGGGCGATAGAGCTCGAAGGTCCTGAGCCACAGGATCGCGTTGGCGATGCCGGTCTCGTCCTCGAGCGTCATGAAGATCGCCTTGGCGTCGCCCGGCCGCTGGCGCACCAGCACCAGGCCGGCGACGGTGACGCGCGGCCCCGAGGACAGGGCGGCGAGACGCGCGGTGGGCAGGATGCCGCGGCGGTCGAGGTCTTGGCGCAGGAAGGAGACCGGATGCGCCTTCAGCGAGAGATGCAGGTGACGATAATCCTCGATCACCTGCTCGCCCGGCGGCATGGGCGGCAGATGCGCGTCAGGTTCGCGCTCCGGCATGTCGACGCGGGCAAACAGCGGCAGGTCATCCTTGTCGCCGCTGCGCTTGAGCGCCCGCACCGCCCATAAGGCATCGCGGCGGGAAAGCCCAAGCGAGCCGAAGGCATCGGCCTGGGCGAGCTTCTCCAGCACGGCGGGCGGCAGCCGTGTGCGCAGCCACAGGTCGCGCACGGAATCGAAGCCTTTGCCGCGCACGCTCTCGATTCGGAGCGCGTGCGCCTGCGACATGCCGCTGACCTGGCGGAGCCCAAGCCGCAGCGCATGCGTGGTATGGATGTCGTCCTGCATGCCGGCATGACGCGGATGCAGCCGGCCTTTGATCTCCTCCCGGCTGGAGATTCCTTGCCACCCCCCTCCCGGCACGCTGCGCGTGCCGACCTCCCCCACAAGGGGGGAGGTGTCGCCTGTGGCCCGGTCGTGCTCCCCTCGCGGCTGAGCTTTGGGCACGGATGTAGCCGCAGGCTCGGCATGTTCCCTCCCCCCTTGTGGGGGAGGGTTAGGGAGGGGGGTGTTCGACAGAAACGATTTGCTTGTCGCGAAAGGGGAGGGATGAAGTGGCTCCAGGCTGCAGTCCCAGTCGGAGAAATTGACGTCGACCGGCCGCACGTCGACGCCGTGCTCCTGCGCGTCGCGCACGATCTGCGCCGGGGCATAGAAACCCATGGGCTGGCTGTTGAGGAGCGCGGCCGCGAACACGTCGGGATAGCGGCATTTGATCCAGGCGGAGGCATAGACCAGCAGGGCAAAGCTCGCCGCATGGCTCTCGGGAAAACCGTATTCGCCGAAACCCTCGATCTGCTTGAAGCAGCGCTTGGCGAAGTCGGCCGGATAGCCGCGCCGCGTCATGCCGTCCACGAACTCTTCGCGGAAACGGTCGATGGTACCGACGCGCTTGAAGGTCGCCATGGCGCGGCGCAGGCGGTCGGCCTTGGCGGGGGCAAAGCCGGCCGCCACGATGGCGATGCGCATGGCCTGTTCCTGGAACAGCGGGACGCCGAGCGTCTTGGCGAGCACCTGCTTGAGCTCGTCCTTTTCACCGTGCTCAGGCGACGGCGACGGATAGTCGGGCTCCTCGCCGGTTTCGCGCAGCTTCTCGCGGCGCTTCAAATAGGGATGCACCATGTCGCCCTGGATCGGTCCCGGCCGCACGATCGCCACCTCGATGACGAGGTCGTAGAACTCGTACGGCCGGAGCCGCGGCAGCATCGACATCTGCGCGCGGCTCTCGATCTGGAACACGCCGATCGTGTCGGCGCGCTGGATCATGCGATAGACCGCTTTATCCTCCGCCGGGATGGCCGTGAGGGAGAGGGGGACGAACCTGTCCCTGTCTAAGAGCTCTAATTTTTCCGGGTAAGCGGCGCGGCTGGGCTCGTTCATCCCTCCCCCGAAGGGGGAGGGTGGCCGACCCCGGCGTTCAGCCGGGGGAGGCCGGGTGGGGGATTGAGATGAATCCGAAAGCCCACCAAGTGCGACATCGCTCGTCTGGAGTGATTGCTGAATACGAGTTCCGCCATCACCCCCACCCGGTCGGCCTGCGGCCGACCACCCTCCCCCTTCGGGGGAGGGATGGAGTTCGTGGCCCGCGAGGTGCGCAGAAGCGACGTAATGCTCCTTCAACAGATCGAAGGAGCGGCGCAGGCAGGAGAGCATGCCGAGGCCGAGCACGTCGACCTTCAGGATGCCGAGATCGTTGAGGTCGTCCTTGTCCCACTCGACCACGGTGCGATCGTCCATGGCGGCGTTCTCGATCGGCACCACCTCGTCGAGACGCGTGCGGGTGATGACGAAGCCGCCCACATGCTGGGAGAGATGGCGGGGAAAGCCCATCAGCTCCTCGGCGAGCGCCATCACCCGGGTGAGACGGGGATCGGAGGCATCGAGCCCGACGCGGCGCGCTGCGCTTCCTGTGACGCCTTCCATCGACCAGCCCCACAGCGTGCCGGCCATGGCGCCGACGGTATCGTCCGAGAGGCCGAAGACCTTGCCGACTTCGCGGATGGCGCTGCGGCCGCGATAGGAGATCACGGTCGCGGCAAGGCCGGCGCGGTCGCGGCCGTAGCGCTGGTAGATGTGCTGGATCACCTCCTCGCGCCGCTCGTGCTCGAAATCGACGTCGATGTCGGGCGGCTCGCGCCGCTCGGCGGACACGAAGCGCTCGAACAGAAGATTGATGCGCTCGGGATCGACCTCGGTGATGCCGAGGCAATAGCAGATCACCGAATTGGCGGCGGAGCCGCGGCCCTGGCACAGGATACCCTTCGAGCGCGCGAACCGTACGATGTCGTGCACGGTCAGGAAGTACGGTGCATAGTTGAGCTCGGCCGTGACGGCGAGCTCGTGATCGAGCGCACGACGGATGTCGAGCCGCATGCCGTCCGGATAGCGGCGCCGCACGCCCTGTTCGGTGAGGGCGACCAGCGCCTCCTGCGGTGTGGCATAGCCTTGGCGCGTCTCGTCGGGATAATCGTATTTGAGTTCATCGAGCGAGAAGCGGCAGCGTTCCAGGAAGCGCAGGGTTTCGTTCACCGCCTGCGGCGCCGCACAGAACAGCCGCGCCATCTCGGTTCCTGATTTCAGATGCCGTTCGGCATTGGCTTCGAGCAGGCGGCCGGCACAATCGATGGTCACGTGCTCGCGGATGCAGGTGACCACGTCCTGCAGCGCGCGCCGCTCGGGCGCATGATAGAGCACATCGTTGACGGCGATCAGCGGGACGCGCGTCGCGGCGGCGAGCCGGGCGAGGCGGGTGAGCCGCCGTTGGTCGTCGCCGCGATAGAGCATGGCGGCGGCGAGCCAGACGGACCGTCGCGAAGCGGCTTCGTTCAGCCGTTCGAGCAAAGGGTGTAGCGCGCCGGCATTGATGCGGTCCGGCACGACGATGAGATTGAGCCCATCGATGTGCTCCATGAGATCGTCGAGGAAGAGGAGGCACTCGCCTTTGTCGGCGCGGCTCTTGCCCACGCTGAGCAGACGGGTGAGGCGGCCCCAGGCCGCACGATCCTGCGGGTAGGCGAGGATGTCGGGCGTGGCGTCGGCGAACACGACGCGCGCACCGACGACGAGCCTGAATTCGATCTCCTTTGCCTTGGTATAGGCGCGCACCACGCCGGCCACGGAATTGCGATCGGCAATCCCGAGGGCGGCAAGCTCAAGCTCCTGGGCGCGGGTAACCAGCTCCTCCGGGTGCGACGCGCCGCGCAGGAAGGAGAAATTGGTGGTGACGGCAAGCTCGGCGTAAGCGGACATGGTTTTACTCACGCGAACAGGCCATGCAGGTACCAGCGTGGCTCTCCCGTCTCGCGCTCGTACAGGCCTGCGCGATAGACCCAGAACCGCGCGCCCTCCCGGCTCTCGATGCGGAAATAATCGCGGGTGAGCGCCGTGCCGGCCGCGT
>JBJMSU010000127.1:0-18588 GCA_045801465.1 Xanthobacteraceae bacterium
CGAGCTTCGCCGAGATCGGGGTGCGCGGGCCCGCTTTGCGGTCCTGGCGGGCGTAGCCGAAATACGGGATCACGGCGGTGATGCGCCGCGCCGAGGCGCGCCGCAGCGCATCGATGATGATGAGCAGCTCCATCAGGTGATAGTTCGCCGGATACGAGGTCGACTGCAGCACGAACACGTCGGCGCCGCGCACGTTCTCGAGGATCTCGACGAAGATCTCCATGTCGGCGAAGCGGCGCACCACCGCCTTGGCGAGCGGCGTGGCGAGGTAGGCGCCGATCGCCTCGGCGAGCGCTGGATTGGCGTTGCCGGCGACCAGCCTCATCGCCCCGTTGTTGCGCGTCATCGCCGTCCAACCCCCGTGACAAGCGCGGTGGTGATAACAAGGAGGCGACCAGCCGGCAATAAGCGGCCCCTTGTTGTGCCGGGGTTTTTGCCGCCAGGGTGAACTCAGATTTCTTCGTCAGTGCCGCACTAGAAAATGTCGATATTCCTAGTGCTCCTTGCGATTCCGAAGTTCGCACTCGAGTGTGCGGCGAACTGATGCGAACTTCGGAAGCGGAGCACTAGTGCCGCGTATCGGCGAGCGCCAGTGCCGCCTCGAGCGCGGGCGCCTGGGCGCTGCGTTGCGCCTGACGCGCCGGCATGAAACCGGCCGCCGTTCGCCCATCGCCGGCGGCCGCAACCACAGCCGCATCCTCGCCGGCCGGCAGTGCTGTCGGCGGCCTGCCGGCGCCGCCCCCGTCGAGAAACGTGGCGAGCCGGTCGACGCCGGTGCGCGCGATCCGCCGCAGCATCGCCTCGTCGGCGGCGGCCCACGCATCGCCGCCGGTGCGTCCGCCGAGCTCCTCGTTGGCGATGCGCAGCACGCGGCGCTTGTTGGCGTCGTACACGTCCCAGACCCAACCGATATGGATGCGCCGGCCCTCGATATGGGCGGCCATGTAACCGCGCACGCGGTACTGCGGCGTTGCTTCGCGCGAAATCACCGCGACCTGCCGGGCCACGGCTTCCGTCGCCAGATTCTCGACCAGCTTCTGGAACACCGGCTGCGGCGGCCCGTCGATCGATTCGAACGCGATAGTGGCGTTGCGTGCGCTCGCAAACGAGGCCATCGGCTGTCCGTCGGTCGTGCATCCCGCGGCGGCGAGCGCGAACGCGAAGACGCCGACGAGGCGCCACGCACGCGCATGCTTCGCGCCGGCCAATCGGCCCGCCGCAATCGGCATCGACACCTCCGGGCCGGACGCGCCCGGTTATCAGGGGCGAGCGTCGCCGACCGGCACCTTTGGTAGCTTCAATCGGGGATGAGGTCCAGTAGTCCTGCGCGTCGTCGCGCTGCGCCCGGGATGACAGAACTCGTGGCCTACTCATCGGCGAGCGCAATGGCGTTGATGTGGCGGCCGTAGTCCGGCTCGCCGCGATGCGTCGCGCGGCGGTAGCTGTAAAACCGCGCATCCGCATAGGTGCACAACGCGAGATCCTCGATGCGGTCGATGCCGCCACGGTCGAGCCGCGCCGCGATGTAGCCGGCGAGATCGAACATGGCGTGACCCTCGCGCGGCGAGGCGACAAAGAACCGCTCGTTGTTGAGATCGGCGGCGCGGAAACGGGCGACGAGCTCCGGTCCGACTTCATAGCTCGGCTGGCGGATCATCGGCCCGATGGCGGCAGAAATCCGCGTGCGCTCGGCGCCGAGCCGCTCCATGGCGGCGATCGTCGCCTCGATGATGCCGGTCAAGGCACCGCGCCAGCCGGCATGGGCTGCGCCCACCACGCGCGCGTGCGCATCCGCCAACAGAACCGGACCGCAATCGGCAGTCGACACGCCAATGGCAAGTCCCGGCGTGCGCGTGACGATGCCGTCGGCTTGCGGCCGCGTCTCGCTGGTCCAAGGCTGCTCGGCCACGACCACCTCGGGCGAGTGGATCTGATACGCCGTGATGAATTGTTCCGGCGCAACGCCGAGCGTCGCCGCCATGCGGGCGCGGTTTTCGCGGACCCGTTCCGCCTGATCGCCCGAGCCCTGCCCGCCGTTGAGGCTTGCATAAACTCCGCCCGATACACCGCCGTCGCGCGTAAAGAAGGCGTGGCGCACGCCGGGAAGGGCGGCGAGCGAGGCCGCCCGGAGCGCCGTGTTCGAGGCGTCAGCCATCCTTATCTCGACATTCGACGTTAGTGCCGCCGATTTGAAGTTCCTGCACCGCCTGCCGCAAACTCGTGCGGGAACTTCAAATCGAAAAGCGGCACTAGAACCATAGACTTGCTAGTGCCCCTTTGCTTCCGAAGTTCGTGTCAGAGGGGCCGCCATGTATCACGAACTTCGGAAGCGGGGCACGAGACGCTCGGTGGTTCGGGCTCACCTGTCAAATCCTGGCAGGTCGCCGAGCGCCGGATTCGCAAAGGCCGTGACCTTGAACAATTCGCCCATGCCGGTTCGCCCTCCCTGCGTCAATCGGGCAAGCGCCGCATCGATCGCTTCCGCCTGCGCGGCCGTCGCTCCGGATTTGAGCTTGGCGGCCCGCTCGGCAATGCCCAGCCGGTGCAGGAACCAGCCTTGCGGCACGGGGCCGTGCACGCGGGCGCCTTCGCTCAAGGCAACGCGGGCGAGCGCGCCGAAATCCACATGGGCCGTGACGTCGAGCTCGCCGGGCCGCTCGAGCGGATCGGCGAAGCCGTGGCCGGACACTGCCTGCAAGGTTTCGCCGAGCGCGCTCTCGGCATGCCCGTAGTCGATGATCAGCGCAGCGCCGCCCGCGCGCACGACGCGACGGCTCATCTCGCGCGCGACCGCATCCGATCGCCACTCGAACAGTGCGCCGCTCGGCGCTGCCTGAAGCTCGTGCGGCAAGGCGGGCGCGAAATCCGAAAGCGGCGCGGGATGCACAGCGAACGCGAGCCGGTCGCCGTCCCATGCCACCATCCGCTCGTGCCACCCATCGGGCGCCTTCACGGCCTGACGCACCGGCAGCGCATCGAAGAATTCGTTGGCCATGAAGAGCGCCGTACCTTGCGGCACGTCGGCGAGATCGCGGTACCAGGCAAGCGGCACGTCGAAGGATGCAAGAGTGTCGCGCTGTCGCTGGCGCAGCAGCGGGCTCGTCTCGACGAGATGCACATGCAGCGCGGCGCGGAACGCCGGCACGATCGTGGCGGCGCGCAACGCATCGGCCATCAGCGTGCCGCGGCCGGGGCCGAGCTCGACGAAATGCACCGCGCCGGGGGCGTCCATCTTCTGCCATACGGTCGCCGCCCACAGGCCGATCAGCTCGCCGAACATCTGGCTGATCTCCGGCGCGGTGACGAAATCGCCGCGGGCGCCGAACGGATCGCGCGTCGTGTAATAGCCGTGCGCCGGGTGGCCGAGGCACAGCTCCATATAGCGCGCGATCGATATCGGGCCTTCGCGCGCGATGATCGCGCGGATCTCAGCCTCGAGCGGCGTCATGAACGGCTAGTGCCCCGCTTCCGAAGTTCGTGATGCATCGCGGCTCCCTCTGACACGAACTTCGGAAGCAAAGGGGCACTAGCAAGTCTATGATCCTAGTGCCGCTTTCGATTTGAAGTTCCTAAGCGAGCTTGCGGCAGGTGGTGTAGGAACTTCAAATCGGCGGCACTAGCCGCGGCGGGCTCCGCAATGCGTGCCACACGAAGCCTAGGCCGGCGAGCATCAGCGGAATCGACAGCAGCATTCCCATCGTGAGACCGCCCCAAAGAAACCCGAGCTGCGGGTCCGGCTCGCGGAA
Source organism: Xanthobacteraceae bacterium (assembly GCA_045801465.1). GTDB lineage: Bacteria > Pseudomonadota > Alphaproteobacteria > Rhizobiales > Xanthobacteraceae > DATFWC01. The sequence continues at coordinate 3,747 of JBJMSU010000127.1, forward strand.
GAGCTCGCAGAAGCAGCGCGTGAGCGCGTAGCCAATGGCAAAAATTCCGGTCACCAGCCCCGGCCGCTTGAGCGCGCCGCGGCGCATGAACCAGGCCAGGACAACGAGCAGCAGCAGTCCTTCGAGCGCGGCCTCGTAGAGCTGGCTCGGGTGACGCGGCAACGGCCCGCCGCCGGGAAACACCATCGCCCACGGCACATCGCCCGGCCGGCCCCACAGCTCGCCGTTGATGAAGTTGGCGATGCGGCCGAGAAAATGGCCGATCGGATAGACCGCGCAGCTCACGTCGGCGAGGGAGAAAAACGGGATACCGCGGCTGCGCGAAAACAACGCCACCGCCAGCACGACGCCGAGAAAGCCGCCGTGGAACGACATGCCGCCGGTCCACAGCTTGACGATCTCCGCCGGGTTCGCGGCGAAATGCGCCGGATTGTAGAACAGCACATAGCCGATCCGCCCGCCCAGGATGACCCCGAGCGTCACCCACAGGACGAAATCGTCGAAATCGGCGACCGTCATCGGCGCCGGCCCGCCCCACAGGCGCTTCGACTGGATGATTGCCCGCGCATAAAGCCAGCCGAGCAGGATGCCGGCGATATAGGCGAGCGCGTACCAGCGCAGCGCGAACGGGCCGATCTGGATCAGCACCGGATCGATTTCGGGAAACGGCAGGACGAGTGGCGGCATGGAAGGCGGTCCAGCGAACAGCGGCTCATTGCCGTTGCGGCGGCCGCGAAGTCAAGCAGCGCTGGTGCGAACTTCGGGTTTGGCCACCAGCGCCGGGCTCTTGCGAGCCGGCGCGACAATCCCCATTCTCGTGCTGCCGTTATGAGGGTGCGCCGGAGAGCAGCGATGACCCAGACGTCGAACCGGTTCTTTGACGAAGTGGCCCGGTTGATGAACGACGCGGCCGGCGTCGCCCAGGGTGTGCGGCGCGAATTCGATACGCTCGTGCGCTCGCAGGCGGAGCGCATCCTGCGCGACCTCGACGTCGTCAAGCGCGAGGAATTCGAGGCCGTCAAGGAGATGGCGCGGCTGGCGCGCGAGGAAAACGAAGCCTTGAAGGCGCGCGTCGCGGCGCTCGAGGCGGCGGCCAAAGGACCGAATACGCCCGGTCCGGTAGCCCCGGGCAGCACGCCCACCGTGATGTGAGCCGCCATCCCCGCCTTTGCTTGTTTTTTCCTGAACCTGCCGCTATAAGCCCGCGCGCTCGCAGGTAAATTGGCCTGCGTGCCGGAACCCGCGGCCCCGACACCCCTGGAGGCATGCCGCGACCGCGTGGCGGCGTAGCGCCGCCTTTTTCCATCGTTCGAAGAGGACCAACATGGCGACCGTCAAGGAACTCAAAGCGACGGCGCGTCCGAAGGCCGGCAAGGGGACCGCCCGGGCGGAGCGTCGTGCCGGCCGCGTGCCGGGCGTGATCTATGGTGACAGCAAACCCCCGTTGGCGATCTCGCTCGATCGCGCCGACGTCCGGCAGCGCATCTATGCGGGACACTTCCTCACCACCCTGCACGATCTCGAGATCGAGGGCGTCAAGCACCGCGTGATCCCGCGCGACTACCAGCTCGATCCGGTTCGCGACACGCCGATCCATGTGGATTTTCTCCGGCTCGGCGAAGGCGCGCAAATTCGCGTCAAGATTCCGGTCCACATCGTCAACGCCGACCAGGCGCCCGGCGTCAAGCGCGGCGGCACCGTCAACATCGTGACGCACGCGATCGAGGTGCGCTGCCCGGCCGAGGCGATTCCGGCCGCGATCGACGTCGACGTGACCGGCCTCGACATCGCCCATTCGCTGCATCTAAGCGACATCAAGCTTCCTGAAGGCATCAAGGTCGTATCCGGTCGCGACCTCACGCTCGTCACCATCGTGGCGCCGTCGGGCTATCTGGAAGAGCAGAAGGCCGCGGCGGAAGCAGCTGCGGCGGCTGCGGCAGCAGCCGCGGCGGCGGCTGAGGCCGGACCAGCGGCCGAAGGGGCGCCGGCCGCCGCACCGGGCGCGGCGCCTGGCGCTGCGCCCGCCGCACCGGCGGGCGGAGCGGCGGAGAAGAAGTGAGCCGGCGAGCCTAGCCCGAAAAGGAGAGCCCGATGGGACTCGTCCTGTTCGTCGGGCTGGGCAATCCGGGCGGGAGCTATGTCCACAACCGCCACAACGTGGGATTCATGGCGGTCGAGACGATCGCGCGCCGCCACGCCTTCGGTCCGTGGCGGCGGCGCTTCCAGGGCGTGACGGCGGAAGGCTCGATCGGCGGCGAACGCGTGCTGCTGCTGCTGCCCGGCACCTATATGAACGATTCGGGCCGGGCGGTCGCGGACGCGGCGCATTTCTACAAGCTCGGATTGCCAGAGATCGTCGTCTTCCACGACGAGCTCGATCTGCCGCCCGCCAAAGTGCGCGTGAAGGTGGGCGGCGGCGTCGCCGGCCACAACGGCCTGCGATCCATCTCGGCGCATATCGGAAACGACTATCGCCGCGTGCGCATCGGCATCGGTCACCCCGGCATCAAGGAGCTGGTGCACCCCTATGTGCTGAGCGATTTCGCCAAGAGCGAGCGGCCCTGGGTCGCGGCCCTGTGCGACGTCATTGCCGACAATGCCGAGCTGCTCGCCAAGGGTGAGGACGCGACGTTTCAGAACAAGGTGCATCTCGCCATGGATGCGAAAGGCTTCGGTGGCGAAAAGCCGTCAGGCGCACCGCCGCCGCAATAACACGCGCGTCAGGCAAAGAGACCATTCATGGGATTCAAATGCGGCATCGTCGGCCTGCCGAACGTGGGGAAGTCGACCCTGTTCAATGCGCTGACCGAGACGGCGGCCGCGCAGGCGGCGAACTATCCGTTCTGCACCATCGAGCCCAATGTCGGCGAGGTTGCGGTTCCCGATCCGCGCCTTGACGTGCTGGCGAAGTTCGCCAAGTCGGCCGCGACCGTGCCGACCCGGCTCAGCTTCGTCGACATTGCCGGGCTGGTGCGCGGCGCCTCGAAAGGGGAGGGCTTAGGCAACCAGTTCCTCGCCAACATCCGAGAGGTCGATGCCATCGCCCATGTGGTGCGCTGCTTTGCCGATCCGGACGTCACTCACGTGACCGGCGCCATCGATCCCATCGCCGATATCGAGACGATCGAGACCGAGCTGATGCTCGCCGATCTCGAGAGCCTCGAGCGCCGCGTCGAGCCGCTGGAGAAGCGCGCGCGCGGCAGCGACAAGGATGCCAAGGACGCCAAGGAGACGCTCGATCTCATCAACCGCGCGCTCGCGTTGCTGCGCGAGGGCAAGCCGGCACGGCTGGTCGAATGCAGCGCGGAGGAGAAGCGCGCCTTCAGCCGGCTCGGCCTGTTGTCGTGGAAACCGGTGCTCTATGTCTGCAATGTCGACGAAGCCTCCGCCACGGGCGGCAATGAATATTCCCGCAAGGTCGAGGAGCGCGCCCGGCAGGAGGGCGCCGCCGCGATCGTCATCTCGGCGAAGATCGAATCGGAGATTGCGATCCTGCACCCGCAGGAACGCGAGGAATATCTCGAAGCGATCGGGCTTACCGTGCCGGGCCTCAACCGCCTGATCCTCGCCGGCTACCAGCTCCTCGACCTCGTCACCTATTTCACCGCCGGCCCCAAGCAGGCGGCGGCCTGGACGGTGACGCGCGGCACCAAGGCGCCGCAGGCCGCCGGCGTGATCCACACCGATTTCGAGCGCGGCTTCATCCGCGCCGAGACCATCACGTACGACGACTATGCGGCGCTCGGCGGCGAGGCGGGCGCGCGCGAGGCCGGCAAGATGCGGCTCGAAGGCAAGGACTACGTCGTCGCCGACGGCGACGTGATGCACTTCCGCTTCGCCACGTGACGCCCTGTAGCCCACATGGAGCGAAGCGCAATGCGGGTAGGCATGGCGAAGCTGCTCCCGGATGCGCTTCGCTCATCCTGGCTACGGCTCCTGCGTTGACGTACACCGCCCGCCCGTCTAGGCAGCGGCGAGCCTTCATCCGGTATCCTCCCCCCGTGTCCATCATCCATTGGGAAGACTTCATCGCCGGCAGCGTCGCCGAGTATGGGCCGCGGCGGGTGACGCGCGAGGAGATCATCGCGTTCGCGGCCGAGTTCGATCCGCAGCCGATGCACATGGACGAGGACTTTGCCCGCACCACCATGCTGGGCGGGCTCGCCGCCTCGGGCTGGCACACCTGCGCCATCGGCATGCGCCTGATCGTCGACGGCTTCATGGGCAACTCGGCGTCGATCGGCTCGCCCGGCATCGACGAGGTGCGATGGCTCAAGCCGGTGCGGCCCGACGACGAGCTCACCTTGCGCCGCACCGTGTTGGAGACGCGTCCGCTCAAGAGCCGGCCCGAATGGGGCCTGGTGCGATTCCGCTTCGAGCTCGTCAATCAGAACGGCGAGGTGGTGCTGATCCAGGAGAACGTCAACCTGTTCGGCCGGCGGAGCGGTGAATGATACGGTTTCCCATGATCGGTTCAGCCTGTCATTGCCGGGCTTGTCCCGGCAATCTCGATCAGGTGGGCACGGCTTTGCCATCCTGAGCGAGATCACCGGGACAAGCCCGGTGATGACGAAGAAGCAAGTTGAGCGAATTGAGAATGAAATACCTCGAGGACATCTGCATCGGCGAGAAGACCGAGCTCGGCGCCCACACCTTTACGGCCGAGGAGATCAAGTCGTTTGCGCAGCGCTTCGACCCGCAGCCGTTCCACGTGGACGAAGCGGCCGCGGCGCGTACCCACTATGGCGGGCTGATCGCGTCGGGCTGGCACACGGGCTCGGTGTGCATTCGCCTGATCGTGCAGAACCGCATGCGCGCGGAGGAGGCGATGCGGGCGCGCGGCGAGCCGGTCGGCCGCACCGGTCCCTCGCCCGGCTTCCGCGATCTCAAGTGGCTCAAGCCCGTCTGTGCCGGCGACACCATCACGTATGCGAGCGAAGTCATCGACGCGCGTCCGGTGGCGAGCCGGCCCGACAAGGGACTCGTCTTCGCCGTCAACACGGGCACCAACCAGGCGGGCGAACTGGTGTTCTCGTTCGTGAGCGCGCTGTTCGTCGATCGCCGCCCGGCATGAGGATGATTCGCATTGATTGGAAGATCATGGGTTCCGCCCGGGTGAATTAAATCCAGGTTGGTTATAGCCGGGAGTGAACGTTCGCCTTCAAACTCGGTGCAGTTCCTTTTACTTCAACGTCGAGCCCGATCACGGAGGGATTCGGCCCATTGAAGTTGGGCATCTCGCACAGCCGCAGCATTGTGCGACATTTCGGCAACGGCGCCCGGAATTCCGCAGGTCCGGTGAGGGTTTTCGTAGCGTTGTCCCTGAGGCGCGTGCAGAGTGCACATTACGGTTTTCGGCTTCACAGGTGCCGGCCTGTAGGGAACGTCGGCGTCCTTCGAAAGCCTGAACGGGCATCGAGAGAGCCCTCATGCCCGCCGGGCTGTGACACGCAGCCGAAAGCTTTCCCGCCAAGAGTGTTTGGGCCTTTGCAAGGCCTATCAACTTCGACTGCGTCGCAACTTGCGGCGAGCGCGTCATCATGCGCGGGGTGCGCTCGCCGGTGGTAAGAAAAGGAACCTTGGGGAAGGATTGCGGCGCCGGCTTCTGCATTGGAGGGAAAGCAGATGACGACCAACCTGATCAGATTTGCGGCAGCAAGCCTGTTGTCGCTCTGTGCGAGCGTTTCGGCGGCCACCGCCGGATCCGTAACCCAACCGGGCGAAACCGTGGGCGCCGCGGCGGGTGCTCCGCCGCCTCCGGGGTTCTATCTCATCAACACGTTCGACTTCGGGCACAGGAATGGCGTCGACGTGGATCTCGCCGTCAACATTCCGGTTCTCGCGTGGTCGACACCTTGGACCATCTTCGGCGGCCGGGTGATATTCCTCGCCGCCACCCCGGCGGTGTGGGTCGATCCGCGGTTCGGTCCGACCAACAGCGACATCTACAATCCGTTGTTTGCCGGCCAGTTGGCCTGGAACCTGGGGAACGGATTTAACTTCAGCTACATGCTGGGCGCCTATTTCGACATGCACAGCGATCTGGCCTGGAGCTCGACTTCGCTCAATCAGCGGTTCGCCCTGACCTACAATGCGAACGGCTGGAATCTGACCGCCAACGTCATCTGGGGCGTCCAGTTCGACCACGTCACCGACCGGCCGCAGATATCTCCCTGTCCGCCGCCGTTCTTGTTTCAGGGATGCAATCCGGACTTCCTGAACGTCGACCTGACGGCCACCAAGACGTTCGGCAGCTGGGAGATTGGCGTGGTGGGTTTCGGCTCGACCGATCTCAACCGGCCCGTCCCGACCTATCTCAGGCAGAGCCAGTTCGCGGTGGGAGGCTTGCTCGGCTACAACTTCGGCCCGCTCGTGGTCCAGGGCTACGTCACGACCGACGTCGCCGAGAACAACTACGGCGGCAAGGACACGCGCGGCTGGGCGCGCATCATCGTGCCGCTCGGCAATCCATTCGCCACGGCGCCCACACCCGCACCTCTGGTCAGAAAATACTAGGAGCACTTCTGAACGGCCTGGTCCGGACCTTCGGGCTGGGCATCGACTTGCGAAAAGGATCATGCTCCAGCAATACGCTCAAGCGAGATGATGATCGCAAGCAGAGTCATCTCGCTTCACTCTTCGTGACCTCCAAAGCGCGGCGATGCCCGGACTTGCCCGAGTCCGGGCTTTTTTGTTGCGTTCGCGGCGTCTGTCGATAAACAAATCGTGATGGTCCGGAGCGGCTATTTCACAATCGTCACCCGCCTTCGCTTGAACATCTCGTGACACCGCGCGTCAAACCGCCTGCGGACTCGAACGGGAGGGCCAAACCGACGCAAGTCGAACCGGCCCTGCGCCGTGCGGTATCGCGCAGAATGCACCGTCAAGCTCAACTTTGGTCCTAGGAGGAACGTCATGGGTAAGGGAATAACCGATATGATGCGGCAGGCGGGGCCTGAGCCCCGCAAAAGCCTGGAGGCCGAGGTCGCCCGTTTGACCAAGCTGGTGCACATCCTGTGGAAGGAAGTGGAGAAGCTCGAGGGGATCGTTCACGTCATTCCTGAAGGGCTGAAGATCAAGTCCGGCAGGTCCGAGATCCTGGTGCTCAAGAACGGCGGCATCATCTTGAATGGCTTGCGCATCAGTCTGGAAGTGCCGGGCAAGACCGAATTGATGATGTAGCTAAAGCAGCACGAGAATCTGCATGGCGCACCCGGCCTTGCGCCACGAGCGCGCGATCATCGGCGCGGTGGCGAGCATGATGGTGTTCGAGGAATCATTCGCAAGCGCGACAAGCCCTGGTCCACTCAGCGGCGATGACATCGAGCGCGTCGCGATCACGTTGCCGCTCACCGCGGCCGACGAGCTGAGAATCACAAGCGGCGTGTTTTATCTCAGCCGACATTCGAGCTTGCACTCGCTTTATCCCGTCGAAACTTTGCACAGCCGGATCGGCTCCGCGCTGCCGCTCGGGCAATTCCACTATTACACCGACCCGCTCGGCGTGCCGGTCGCCTTTTGCAATTGGGCTTGGCTCAACCGGTCCGTTCTCGACGACGTGCTGGCCACCGGCCGCGATCTCGAGGCGGACGAGTTCCGATGCGGCGATCTGCCGTTGTTTTACGAGTTCCTCGCCCCGTTCGGCCATTGCCGGGCCGTGGTGCGGGACTTCCGTCGGCTGTCGCTCTTCAAGAGCCAGCGCATTCCCTCGATACGGGCCAAAGCGGACGACACCTCGCGCGCCCCGCGCGTCAGATATCTGCAATTCTGAATCGAAAGACGCCGTCCGCGGCGTTGCAGGATCGCGTGCGATTGCTGCAGCCGATGGCGTGGGTTGAGCGCACAGAAATCCGTCGCGTCCGCAGCCGCTTTATCGCGACGGGTTTCGCCGACCGCTCAAGCCGCTCCACGGCTCGAGTCGTTCCGCCGTCTTGAACTACCGTGATCTGTTGGAGAGTGGCGCCCCAGATTCCGCTGGTGCAGGTTCCACGGAGGAAAGCTCCTGCTCCGGCAACCTGCTGAAGCGAGATGATGATCCAAAGCGCAGGCCCGACATGGCATCCTCCGGCAAGCCCGACGATGGCCCACATCCCGTCAACCCTTGGCCTGATCGTGAGACTCGCGCAGCAACCCGATTTTACCCAGAAGCCTGCCGACGAGGGCGTCGCAGCGCGGGCGCTCGAATGGGAAGACGTCTTTGAGGGCTGCCGCGAACTGTTCGCCTAGCCTCTCGCGCAGCATGTTTCGCGCACGATGCAGTCTGGTTCTCACCGTCTCGGCCTTGATCCCGAGAACATTCGCGGTCTCTTCCACGGTTGCCTCTTCCACCTCGCGCATGACGAAAACTGTGCGAAAGGCGAGCGGAAGGTCGTCGATCGCATGCTCCAACATGCGACGAATCTGGCCGCGGGCAACCTCACCCTCGGGCGTCGCTTGCGCCATTGGAGTCAGATAGATCTGGCTGCGGACACGCTCTCGCGCCGTATCGATCTCTCCGAGCTCCACCTGCCGATGCTGCCGGCGCTTGCGCCGCAGCGCCTCATTGAGCGCGATCCGGGTCAGCCATGTTCGTAGGGTCGCCTCCCCACGAAAGTCGCCGATTTTCGTGAACGCCTTCAGGTAGGTCTGCTGGACAACGTCTTCGGCTTCCTGGTCGTCGCGCAAGATGCTTCGCGCCAGCCGGTAAAGGTAGCGGTCGTGGCGCCGGACGAGCGCGCCGAACGCGTCAGCGCGACCCTGCCGAGCACGTTCGAGGAGTTCGCTGTCGCTGGCCGTATCCATCCAACTGCCGCATCCATGCAATCTGCCGCGGCGATCGCCTGGTGACCCAATCGCGCCCCGAAGACCGAATCTCGCCGCGCGCGCAAAAACGTCTGAAATGCCGTTTGCGGCGGAAAAGCCCCCAAAAAAAGGCTTGTGGACCGGAAACATTTCCGCCTGCGGCGCATCTAATGCGCCGAACCGGCCATTGGCAAGCAGGTGCCGATCCCGGAATCGCTATGGAGGAGACGCCATGACGTCATTTTCCTTGCGGTGGTCCCTTCCACTCGTCGCTGCCGCTGCCGCTCTCATCAGTTGCGATCGTGCGCTCGCACAGCAGCAGCGGATCAAGCAAGCGGCACCCGCCGCTCAATCCAGACTTGATCCCGCCGTGCGCAACAATGTCGAGCGCATGCTGGCCGAGGGAATGCAGATCTTCCGTTACGACACGTTTGGGAGTGAGGATTTCTGGGGTGGACAGGTCAAGCTGCACCAAGCGATCCAAGGCGGGAAGTTCGGCGGAGCGGGATCGGGGGTGAGCCCGAAGCAGGCGCTCGAACTCGGTCTGAAAGTCGACATGGAGGCGGTGCCGAAGAACGTCGCGACTGCCATCAAGGCCGGCAGGGTCGATCTTAACGATCCCGCCAACACGCTGCTGCTGCTCAAGGCCAACGCCGTGGTGGGCGTCACCGGATTCTTCAATGAAGACGGCAAGTCGCTCAAATCCGTCGGCATCCAGTGCGCGCTATGCCATTCCACCGTCGACAATGCCTTCATGCCAGGCATCGGGCGCCGTCTTGACGGGTGGCCCAATCGCGATCTGGACATCGGCGCCATCGTCGCCGCGGCGCCGGACTTGAGCGCCTTCGTCAAGATGCTCGAAGTCGACGAGGCAACCGTGAAGAAGGTTCTCACCAGCTGGGGACCGGGCAAGTTCGACGCCGCGCTGAACCTGGACGGCAAGGCGTTCCGGCCTGACGGCAAGCCGGCCGCCACCCTCAACCCTCCCGCCTTCGGCCTTGCCGGCGTCAACAACCACACCTGGACCGGAGCATGGGGCACGGTCACGTATTGGAACGCCTATGTCGGCAATCTCGAAATGCACGGGAAAGGCAGATTCTATGATCCGCGCCTCGATAATGCGGAGAAATATCCAGTCGCGGCGCGCACCAGGCAGGGCCACAAGGATGACGGCGAAGACCGCATCACGGCGAAGCTGCCGGCGCTGCATTTTTACCAGCTGTCGCTGCCTGTTCCCAAAGCGCCGCCCGGTGCATTCGATGCCGCGGCAGCGGCGCGCGGCGAGAAGCTGTTCGCCGGAAAGGCAAGATGCGCCAGCTGCCACGTGCCGCCGCTGTTTACCGAACCGGGCTGGAACCTGCACAAGGCGGACGAGATCGGGATTGACGATTTCCAAGCGAAGCGTTCGCCTGACGAGACATATCGCACGGCGCCCCTGCGGGCATTGTGGGACACGAAGCAGATCCACAAAGGCGGCTTCTATCACGACGGCCGCTTCGCAACCGTGACGGACGTGGTCGGTCACTACAACGACCACTTCGGGCTTGGTCTCATGGACGGTGAGAAACGCGATCTGATCGAATATTTGAAGTCGTTATAGCGTTGCAATGAATGCGCAGACGAAACGCGCCGCGCCGCGCTGGCGACGCGTTCGGTGACAGGTCTTGCATCGGAGATTAGCCAAGGAGGCAACGCCATGAACGGGAGCAACCCGAAGAGCACAGCCAGCATTGCTGGCCACCCGATCCACCCGATGTTGATTCCATTTCCGGTCGTGTTTCTTGTCACGGCATTTGTGACAGACCTCGTTTTCTGGTCGACCGGTTACGAGATGTGGGCAACCGCCTCGGTATGGTTGCTCGGGGCCGGCATTATCATGGCGCTCGTCGCAGCTCTTTTCGGTTTTACCGATTTTTTCGCTGACGCCCGTATTCGCAACATCAGCGACGCCTGGCAGCACATGATCGGCAATCTCATTGCCGTCGTGCTCGCGCTGATCAACTGGTACCTCCGGTACAAGTCCGGTGCCGCCGCCGGCGTGTTCCCGTGGGGAATTTGGATTTCTCTCATCACCGTCCTGCTGCTGTTGTTCAACGGCTGGAAAGGATGGGAAATGGTCTATCGCTATCACGTCGGAGTAGCGGATAGCACGCGACAATAACGTGTTTCGCGACACGGCCGCATTCACGCGCTACGCACTCTTGGACTGTATGACCTCTTGGACTATGAGTGGCATCGGCGCTCCAGATTCTCCTGGTGCGAGTTCCACGGAACCCCGGTGTCCACGCTTCCTGAAAATGCTCCCGTTGCGACCGTCGCGGCATCGATCGATCGCTCGGCCGACGCGCCGGGATCGAAGCGGGACGAGCGCCGCGCGCTCGGCGTCGCCTGCGGGGCGCATGCGCTGCACGATGGCTACACCGACCTGATCTGGGTCGCCTTGCCGATCTGGCAGGCCGAGTTCGCGCTGAGCTACGCGGCGACCGGTTTCCTGCGCACGATGTTCAGCGGCACCATGGCGATGTTCCAAATCCCAGCCTCGGCCTTGGCCGAGCGATTCGGCGGCGCGACCGTGCTCGCCGTCGGCACCGCGCTTGCCGGCCTGTGCTATGCGCTCGCTGGCGTGAGCGCTGGATTTGCTCTGCTCGTGGCGGCGTTGCTGCTCGGCGGGGTGGGGGCCGCGACCCAGCATCCGCTCGCGTCCGCGCTGGTGGCGCGCGCATTTGCCGGGCCGCGCGCGATCACGGCGCTTGGCACCTATAACTTCGCCGGCGACATCGGCAAGATGGCGCTGCCGGCGGCGGCGACGGCGCTGCTCCTGATCATGCCATGGCGACCCGCCTACGGGCTGCTCGGGCTCATCGGCATTGCCGCCGGGTTCGCCGTCTTCGTGCTGACGCCGCGCTTTGCATCGGAGCGTTCGGCCGACGATCATCATGCGGCGCCGGCGACAGACACCGCCGCGCGCCGCGCACGCTTCGAGTCCGGATATTTTCTGCTGCTCGCCATCGCGGCGATCGACAGCGCCACGCGCGCAGGCTTCCTGGTGTTTCTTCCCTTCCTGCTGATCGCCAAGGACGCAAGCGTGACCACGGCGGGCTTCGCGTTGACGCTGGTCTTCGTCGGTGGCGCCGCCGGCAAGCTCAGCTGCGCATGGATCAGCGCGCGCTTCGGCGTCATCGGCACGATCTGCATCACCGAGGGCCTGACCGCCTGCGGCATGGTCGCCGTCCTGCTTCTGCCGCTCGAAGCCGCGCTGCTGCTGTTGCCGTTTTTCGGCATCGTGCTCAACGGCACGTCAAGCGCAACCTACGGCTCGGTGCCGCAGTTTGCGCCGGCAGCCGAGCGCAACCGCGCCTTTAGCTGGTTCTATACCGGGACCCTCGGCGCCGGCGCGCTGGCGCCGACCGCGTCCGGATTGGCCGGCGATTTTGTCGGCATACCGACCGCCGTCACAATTATGGCAGCGATCGTGCTGCTGACGCTGCCGCTCGCCTGGAGCTTGCGAGCGGCCCTCAAGCGGGCGCTTGCCGCGTGAGCATCGCGATCAAAGAAAACGCTCAACGGGGACATTGCTGATTTTATAATCATCGGTCGCATTCACAAAACCAATCGCCGTCTCATGCGTATATGTCCTGAGGCTTCCCTCATCTGCTGAATCGCCTATGTCTATGAGGAAAGTCGGGACACTAACATGCCGAGGTTCAGATGATTTTGCAGTCCAGTATGTCCACGCGCCGCGCCCTTCTTGCTCTCCTCGTCGCAGCCGCCCCGCTTGTCGCGGTTCCGCTTCCGGCGGCTGCGCAGGCCGCCTTCAACGGCACGTGGAGCGTGCTCATCATCACCGACGATGGTCCGTGCGATCGTGCCTATCGCTATCCGGTGCGCGTTGCCAACGGGCAGGTGTCCTATGCCGGCCAGGCCGACTTCGACGTGTTCGGCCGTGTGGCGCGCAATGGCGCCGTGCGCGTGACGGTGAGCCGGGGCAGCCAACGCGCCAGCGGGTCCGGGCGCCTCGGCGACGGTTGGGGTACCGGTACGTGGCGTGGCGTAGGCGACGGCGTGTGTTCCGGCCGCTGGACCGCGGAGAAGCGCGGCTAGTGCCCCGCTTCCGAAGTTCGTGATACATGGCAGCACCCCTCTGACACGAACTTCGGAAGCAAAGGGGCACTAGCAAGTCTCTGTTTCTAGTGCCGCTTTTCGATTTGAAGTTCCTGTACGAATTTGCGGCAGGCGCTGTAGGAACTTCAAATCGGCGGCACTGGATTGCGGCTGGATTAGATTACAGTCCGGTCTGGGCGAGCTGAAACTTCAAGGTCGACCGTGATCATCATTGCACGTCGGCCATGCGCACCCCCTGTTCCGGTAGCGGTCGGGTGAATGCTAAGGATGGGCGGCTTTGCTCGTCCTCACGTTTCGCACCCCCATGCAGAACAAGCCCATCTACGAAGCCCTGGCCGAAGCCTTCGCGGCGGAGGGCGTCGACACCCATTTCACCCTGATGGGGGACGGCAACATGCATTGGGCCGCCGCCATGAAGAACCTCGACGGCATGGCCACCTTCGCGGTGCGCCACGAGCACTGCGCCTGCGCGATGGCCATGGGCTATCACCTGGCGACCGGCAAGGTCGGCGTCGCCTCCGTCACCTGCGGGCCCGGCTTCACCCAGATCGCGACGGCGCTGACGGTGGCGTCGCGCGGACGCATCCCGCTCGTCGTCTTCGCCGGCGAAGCGCCGATCAATGCCCGCTGGTACAATCAGGCCTTCGACCAGCCGCCGCTCGCCGCCGCCACCGGCGCCCATTACATCTCGGCGCACAGCCCGCAGCGCATGTATCAACACGTGCGCGAGGCGTTCTACGTCGCGCGCCACGAGCGCAAGCCGGTCGTGCTCGGCGTGCCCTACGATCTGCAGAAGCAGCCGCTGCCGAATCTCGGCGACTACCAGCCGTCATCCACGGTGCTGCCGCACGTCGAGCCCATGCCGCCCAGCCCGCGCCAGGTGGATGAACTGGTGGACAAGCTAACGCGCGCGCAGTGTCCGATCGTTCTTGCCGGGCGCGGCGTCATGCGGTCCGGCGCGCAGAAGGAGGTCGAGGAACTGGCCGAGCGGTCGGGCGCATTGCTGGCGACCACGCTGCTGGCGCGCGGCATGTTCGACCATAATCCGTTCTCGCTCGGGATCGCCGGCGGCTTTGCCCGCGATATCGCCGTCGAGGTGGGGGCGCGAGCCGATCTCGTCGTCGCCATCGGGACGAGCCTCAACTACTACACCGTCGATGGCGGCAACATGTTCCCGAAGGCGGAGGTGGCGCAGATCGACGTCGAGCCGCTCGGCCTGCGCAACGGCCTCAAGGCCGCCGACCTCTATCTGCGCGCCGATGCCAAACTAGCCGTCGTCGAGGTGCTGAAGAAATTGCGCGCGGGCGGCGCTGCCCGCATCCGCTCGGACGAGCTCGCGCGGCGGATCAGAGAGGAGCCGGCCGACGGCGCCGAGTTTTCAATCGAGCCGGGCTTGCTCGACCCGCGCCGCGCGATCGAGGCGCTCGATCGCGTGCTCCCCAAGGATTACGACTCGGTCAGCGGCTCCGGCCACCAGTCCTATTTCCACTCGGTGATGCGCGGACGCAAGCCGGAGAACTATCATGCCATCCGCGAATTCGGCGCCATCGGCAACGGCATCTCGCTGGCGATCGGCGTGGCGGCGGCCAAGCGCAACGGCAAAGTGGTCCTGTTCGACGGCGACGGCAGCTTCCAGATGCACATCCAGGAGCTCGAAACGGTCAAGCGCCATGGCTTGAAGCTCCTGTTCTGCATCCTCAACGACGGCGCCTACGGCTCGGAGATCCACAAACTGCGCGCCGACGGCGTCGACGCCAGCGGCACCATGTTCGGGCGCACCGATCTCGCCGCGATCGCCAAAGGGTTTGGCCTGCGCGGCGCCAACGTCACCGACGTCGCGCAATGTCAGCCGCTGTTCGACGCCTATGCGGCGCAGGACACGGCCGAGGTGTGGAACATCCACGTGTCCGATCGGGTGGTGAGCCCGAGCACGCGGCGC
>JBJMSU010000208.1:0-43366 GCA_045801465.1 Xanthobacteraceae bacterium
CCGACGCTGACGAGAACGCTGGCCGTCGATTGCGTGATGAGTCCTCTGTTCTCGCCGACGAGTCCGCCGGCGATGACGCCGGCCCCGTACGTAATAATGCTCCCAGAGACGCTGACCCCGCTGATCGTGCCCTCGTTCAGCCCAGCAAGCGCTCCAAACCTGCCGCTACCTTCCGAAATGATATTAACGTCGGTCAGGTTAAGATTGCGGACAATGCCGCCCGCTCCAATGATCGGAAACAGCGAAGACGTCAGACCTGAAATGGTATAATTCTGACCGAGACCGCCGCTGCCGTCGAATGTCCCAGTGAAAGTCGTGTCCGGCGCGAAGCCGTTGAAGCCGCCGTATTCCCCGTTTTCGTAGTAGCTTCCATGTACCGAGAAACTGCGGCCGAGCGCGTAAGTCTGGCTCCGCGTGCCGGCATTCACGCCGACGAGCTGCACGTCGGCGGCCGAATTGACCAGCATATAAGGGGTGAAATGCCCCGGCACCCCGACGACGACGACATTGTTAAAGTACTCGTTACGCGGATTGTCATACTTATTGCTGGTAATGCCGGGAGTCGGATTATAGTACAGCGAAACCGTGCCGGTGCTTTGCGAGAAATCAATCTTCCCCGGAGGGGGCGGAACGTACTCGCAACGCAAACATGCTGCGTAATAGTTATAGTTATTCCACTCGCGGCCGTCGAAATTGACGGTTCCGATACCTCGGCCGCTGTTGTCAGCACGAAGCACGAGGCTACCTGCCCCGATGTTTGAGATCACTATTCCCGGATTGATATTGATGTCACGATAAGCGCTCAGCGTCAGCGTGCTGCCGCTAGTCCAAAAAACACTATTTTGTACTGTAATGTCTCCCGCTTGGTAGCCAGGACTACCCGCCCCACCCGTCGTTACAATGACGCTTGCAAGCTGAAGCGCATTTTGAAGTCTACCGACATTGATGTTCGATTCGGGACCGGTCGGGGTGAATCCCAATACGTCGGAATCCTCGTCGTTGCTGATCCTGACGTTGTAGGGGTCGAGCAACAGCGTGCCGAACTTTCCCTGCGGGGCACGCAAATCGGTGACACCCCGGTAGTCGAGCAGCATGTGTCCCGACACCTCGGCAAAGCCGCCGTCGCCGCCCGAGGGGCCGCCGGTCGCCAGGATCGTACCGGCAAACGAGGTCTTCTCGTCCGACCAAACGATGACCTTGCCGCCGGTGCCGCTCGACGTGGCCGAAGCGTTGATGACGGTGTTGCGGTCGATGGTCACTGTGGCCGCAGTCGGGATCTTCTCGTTCTCCAGGCGCGCGCCCGGGTGCTTGACAAGCCCACCGGTTGGGCTGCCGCCGCCCCAATCGCCGCCGATCAGAACGGTGCCGCCGCCGGCCGGTCCGGAGACGTCGACGTGGGCACCCGTGACCTGGATGTCCTCGCCGGTCACCACGACCTTGCCGCCCTTGCCGCCGTCCTTGGCGGCTGCCGAAAGCGTGCCGGAAAGCTTGACGGTCTGCTTGGGCGCGCCCGCGCCCTTGGTGCCGGCCGTTGCAGCGCTGAGCACGATGGTGCCGCCGCGCTGGCCGATGCGGTTCGCTTCGACCACCCCGGTGTTGTTGATCACGGAATCGACCACCGTGCGCGCCGCCGCCGCGGTGAGCTCGACGCGGCCGCCATTGGCGCGCAGCCGTCCGGTGTTCTCCACCAGCGAATTCAAGGTCTGCCCGGTCTGCACGTCCCGCACCTGGCCGGCGATGGAGTCGCCGACCGCCAGCGTGATCAGCTTGTCGCCATAGAGGTCGAGGGTGAAGCTGTTGCCGGCAGCAAGCCCGACCGTCCCCAAGGTCGCCGTGATGGTGCCGGTGTTGCGCACGCCCGGCGCGACCAGGGCGGCGAAGCCCGCGCTCTGGGCCGTGATGGTGCCGTGGTTGACGATGGAGGCGTCCGGCCGCCCCGGAATGTTGAAGTTGTAGCGGCCGGCCATGAAGTCGTCGTTCTTGATGTCGCTCGTGGTCGCCAGGAAGCCCGCGGTGTCCACCACCGCGTTCGGCCCGAACAGGATGCCGTCGCGGTTGATGACGAACACGCGGCCGTTGGCGGTGACGGTCCCGAAGATTTCCGACGGCCCGACGCCGCCGGTCACGCGATTGAGCACGACCGACGAGGAGTCCGGCTGATTGAAGCGCGTGCTCTCGCCCGCGCCGATATTGAACGTGTACCAGTTGATGATGGCGCGATGCGACCATTGGTCGATGGTGACGTTTCGCGAGCCCTGATCCCTGATCGTGGCTTCGCCGCCGACCACCACGCCCCCGGTCGGGCCGGCGACGGCAAAGCCGATGCCCAGCGGCAGGAGGGCCGTGGTGGCAAGCGCCAGGTTGCGGAAGAAGTGGGTCATCTCGGCCTTCCTAGTTCCGCGCTGTCAGCGTGAAGAACACGCGCGTGTCATCGCGCCGGCCTTCGATGGCTTTGGCGACGTAAAAATCTGTACTGACTTGCGGCCAGCCGAAGCGGATGCCGGCGCCGACCGAGCTGCCCTCGAGAACGTCGGGGGTGAAGAAGTCCGGTTTGATGTTCGTGAGCCGGCCATGGTCGGCGAACCCGTAAAGCTGGGCCAGCGTGAACAGGCCGGGCGGGGTCGGCATGTCGAGCCGCAATTCCCCGAGCACGATCCAGCATTTGTCGCCCACCAGCTCGGACGGATCGAAAGCCCGGCCATAAAAGCGACCGCCATAGCCGCACAGTTCGGGCGACAGAAGCGGCGTGAAGGCATATTGAGCGTAGGCGGAGACGAAGGTCGACAGGTTCCAGAACAGCGGCTGCAGCCGCGAATAGGTGAACTCGAGCTTGCTGAAGTCGGGGCGGCCGTGGGCACGCGAGGCGAGCGGGTTGATGGCATCGGTGGCGCCGAGCCCGTCGATGCCCTGGCTGAAGGTGACGTTGAACTGGTTGATGCCGCGAAAGCGATCCGCCAGATCGGCGTCGGCCCGGACACGGGCGCCGCGCAGGCGATCGCGCGTGCTGGGCGGCGTATTGGGATCGTCGAAAATGATGCCGTCGGCATCGCTCACGAAAGCAAGTCCGGTGAGGGTGAGATTGCGTTCGCGCGATCGAACCACTGGATAGCTCAGCCCCGTTTCGGCGTATAAGGCGCGCGTCTTGTATTCCAGGAGCTCCAGTTCGCGGGTTCCCGGACGACCCCAACTGTAGCTCGCGTTGGCGAAGGCGGTGAGGCCTTCGCTATTGAGCACCTGTCGGTAATTGGCAGCGACGTACTGCAGTTCGCGGAGTTGGACCGACCCCGCATAGGTCGCCGTGAACGCCTCGTGCATCCCCACAATATTGTTCACTGTGGCGGAAGCGAGGAATTCTCCGGGCCCGCGCGCCTTGCTGCCATGATTGTCGACGCGCCCCTGCAGGTCGAGACGCTTTTCGGTGACCTCGACAACCAGGATGGAGGCGGCGAGCTGCGTCTTGGACGCTTCCAGCTTGGTCGAGACCTTGAAGCCCGGCAGGTCGCCCAGCAGCAGCAAGTAGCGTTCCAAGGTGCGAATATTGGCCGGCCGGTCGGCCACGATTTTGGCCTCGTACGCGGCGAAGAAATTACGATAGCGGGCGAGCTTTTCCGGCCAGACGACCTTGTCGACATAGCCCTCGATCACCTGGATGCGAATGGTGGCGCCCTGCGCATTGAGGTTCTGCGGCGGGACGACTGCCCGCGAGAGCACGTAGCCGTCCCGGCCGTACCGGGCGGTGATGCGCTGAGCGAGATCATAGACGGTCTGCAGCGAGACCTCGCGACCGAGCAGATCGGCATAAAGCGGCTCGAGGATCTCCTGCGAATAGACTGTCATGCCGACGATTTGGACGCTGCGGATGACGAGCTTGACGCTCTCGGCACCGGCCGGCGCAACCGTGCTCGGCAGCGCAATGATCTGGCCGCGCGGCTGCGCTCGCGCGGCAGGCGGCTCAATGAATCGTTCGCGCTCCCGGCCAGGCAGGTCGCTCGGAGGAACGATCTGAGCAAACGCAGTCGCCGGGATGCCGATCAATGCCAGTGCCGCGCATCGGCACAGGCTGGCGATCATTGGGGGCCCCTCGAAAAACGTCGGTACTGTGGTGAGTTAACGTTGTTACCTACACCGGAGTCAACCGAATTGGTCCGGCCAGGGTATGCTGGCCGCACGGTGTGGACTTGCGGCAACAGACCAATAGCCTGCGTCAATGGGGCCCGCAAGATCCCGGCCGAGGCACCCCCATTGCGGATCAGTTGAGACGATCGGTGGTGACGAGCCGGACCTTGCGCGGCTCGCCGCGCCAGCGCGCATCGAAATCCGCCAGGCAACCCTGGTCGTAATAGGGCCACGCACGCTGCTGCGAACAAACGCCATCGAGTGGAGGCGTTTCCGCGCCAGAGGGCTGGGTTAAAGCTGCCGCTGCACCGATTTGCGCGTTGGGTGTGCCGGCTTGCACGCCGGGAGCCGGCATGACGCTGACGAGACCAGCGAGAATGGCGGCGGAGCCAATGGTGATGGCGGCTTTGATCATCGTCGTCTCCCCAGGGCCGAGGCGCTAAGGCCAGGCCCGCCTGGCCATTGGTCGCGCGACGGCCCTCCGAGGTTCACGCGTCATAAACCACAATAAATTATGTGAAATGCGGGAGGCCGGAATCCGGAGCAACGGATTTGGGATAGGCGCTGAGCATTCTCGCTCCCGGCTCCTCCTCTCTCGCGCGAGGCGCGTCACGCCGCGCCTCGAGGTTATTTTCGCGCGTTGCGCCGATCGTCGAGACGGCAGCGGGTGTTCTATTCGCGAGTTGCCATCAGCTACGTGACCCGAAACCGCGCCACCGCATCCTCATCGACCTCGATGCCCAGTCCGGCGCCACGGGGGAGCGAAACGCCGTGATCGCCCATGGGCAGCGGGCGCCGCGCCAGGTCTTCGGCGAGGTAGAAATGGGTCAGGCTCACGCCCCAGTCGATGGTCGGCACCGCGCAGGCGAGGTGCACGGCCGCCGCCGACGCGATGCTCGACTCTGCGATCTTGGCCGCAATGTTGACCGCAAGCCCTTGCCGCTCGCACAAAATTGCCGCTTGCAGGGCCGCCGCCATGCCGCCGCACTTGATGAGCTTGAGCGACACGCCGCCAACGCCGGCTCGGGCGTGCGCGTCGATGTCGGCAAGCGAATGGATGGCTTCGTCGGCGCCGATCGGCGTCGGCGACACGCGCGTGAGCGCCGCCAGGCCGGCAAGATCGTCGTGCGCGAGCGGCTGCTCGACAAACGCGAGGCTTGCGGCCCGCGTCTCCTCCGCATAGCGGCGCGCTGCGGCAATCGTCAGCCCACAATTGGCGTCGGCGCACAGTGGGACGTCAGGTCCCAGTGCCGCGCGCACCGCATGCGTCGCGGCGATTTCGGCTGCCAGCGGCTTCACGCCGATCTTGAGCTTGAAGAAATGAAACCCTTCTGCCTGTTTTGCCTGCGCTTCGGCAATGTCCTGGTCGGGGCTGGCATTGCCGAGCAGCCACATGGGTGCAACCTCGGTGCGCGCGGCGCCACCGATGAGGTCGATGATCGGCAGCCCGGCCGCCTGTCCGCCGAGGTCGAGCAGCGCCATCTCCACGGCGGAATGGGCGCCGCTGTTGCCCAACAGGGCGGCCCTCAAGCTGCGGCCCAAGGCCGGACGCATCCGGGCATCGCGACCGATCAGCAGCGGCCCCAAGTGCTCGCGCACCGCGGCCTCAAGCCCGCCGAGGGTGTCGCCCGTCATGGTCGGCGCCGACGCCGCCTCGCCCCAACCGACGCTGCCGTCCTGCGCCTCGATCCGGACCAGCAGATTGTAGGCGCGGTCGATCGTTACGCCGGCCATCTTCATCGGCTTCTTGAGCGGCAGCGCGACCGGAATGGCATCGACGCGGCGAATCATCAGCGGCGCGCGCGCGACGTGACGATCCTCCGGCCTGGCGTGAGCTTCCATGCTCAATCCGTCGTTCCGACTCGAGGAATCGCTGCCGCAGGTGGAGCTAATTGTTGGAGCATGATCTTTTCCGAACACCCGTACCCACTTCTCGGGATCATGCTCTAGCCGCCCGTGATCATGCGCATCAGCACCCTATCCTTGCGCACGAAATGATGGAACAGCGCGGCGCCGATATGACCGACGGCCAGGAAGCCGAGCGCGACGCCGATGAACCGGTGCACCACGTAAAGCCGATCCGACAAGGCGCGATCCTCTCCCCAGATCGGCGGCAGTTCGAATAAGCCGAATACCGGAATGGGCGCCGGATAGGCCGAGGTGGCAATCCAGCCGATCAAGCCTTGGCCGACCAGCAGCGTGTAGAGCGTCCAGTGCAGGCCATGGGCGGCGAGGCGCTGGCCCTCCGGGATATCCTGCGGCAGCGGCGCCGGCGGGTGGGTCAGACGATAAGCCAAACGAAACAGGACGATCGGGATCAGGACCGCGCCGATCGACTTGTGAAGATTGTAGAGGGTATCGCCCATCTTGAAGTTGGCGATGAGGAGGCCCAACGGGATTTGCACGACGACCAGAGCGGCAGTGATCCAGTGGAGCGTCCGCGCGGTCACGCTGTAGGCCGGAGCGACTGGCCTCGCCGCCATCGAATCGTCGACCATGACTACCCTGCCGGTTGATCGGGCCGCGGATGCGACGCCTCGTTCGCCTCGCCATCTCCGGCAAAGTTCCCGTCGAGCAGGTGACCGGCGCGCCGCGCCATGGCGGACAGATAACGCCGGTTGTGGGCGTTGATCGGCGTATTGAGCGGGATGCGGCCGGAGATCTCGATGCCGGCATCGGCAAGGCCGTCGAGCTTGCTCGGATTATTGGTGAGCATGACCACGCGCTGGCAGCCGAGCATCTCCAGCATGCGCGCGGCAACGCCGTAATCGCGCTCGTCATCGTCAAAGCCGAGAGTGGTATTGGCGTCGACCGTGTCGAGGCCGGCATCCTGCAGCTCATAGGCGCGCATCTTGTTGGCGAGCCCCAGCCCGCGTCCCTCCTGCTCCAGATACAGGATGACGCCTCCGCCGGTCTTCTGCAGGCTGGTCAGCGCCAGCCGCAACTGATCACCGCAGTCGCACCGGCGCGACCCGAATACGTCGCCGGTGAGACAGGCGGAGTGCAGCCGGACCGGGACCGGCCGGGAGAAATCCGGTGTGCCGACCACGATGGCAACCGGAGCACCCCCGACCGCATCGCGGAACACCACGAAGCGGGTGGTGACACCGCTGTGCAGCGGCACCTGCGCCTCTCCGGCAATGACCAGCGAGCGCACGAGGTCACGGCGAAACTTCGCGACCGCCGCTGCCGCAACCGTGATCAGCGGCGGATCGAAGGCGAGCGCGAATGCGCTCGCGGCACGGGCGATCAGCAGGGCGGGAAGCTTGTGCACCAGCTTGGCCAGCTCGATGGCGGCGCTGGGCGCCGGCCCGGCGGGGTTCGCCGCAAGCTTGCGCCCGATCTTGACCTGGGCCGCAAGGGCGAACACCGACGCCGCATCGTCGGCCGGATCGAGGTCGAGCAGCATCGGTCCCGCGGTCTCGATGCCGAGCGCCCGCGCGCGGCGGGCGGTGACCGCGAGGTGCGGGCGAGCCGGGTGGCACAGCGCCCGGAAGGCAGCGATGCGATCGGCATTGGCGCCGTCGATCGGCATCGCCGCCACGGTGTCGTCCGGCGCATGGATGAACACCGGCCGGCCAGCGCGGAATTCAGTCAAGCCGCGCTGAACGCCAATGTCCCCCGCGTCCCCGAACCCGCGAGGACCGATTGGCCCCTGTCCGTTTATCATCGGCAAATGTTTTCTGGACTGGCGTCTATGCCAGGATAAAACCCTCGTCTACGTTGGTATTCCAATAGCCGCTGGTTCCAACGTCACTCCCCGCACTGGCATTTCAGAATGAAAGTTGGCCGAAATCAAGGTGATAACGGCGGGGCGCGTCCGGTATGGTAACTCTGCCGCCGGCATCTGCCGCTGCTACAAGCACACAAGGCGATGCTTGCCGTCATTCGGCCGCCGAGTCCTGGCGGGTAATTCCGCAAACGTTCCGCGCCGGCGCTCTCCTCCCCTCGCCGTGGGAGGAACTGTTCGGCCCCTTGCGCACCGGCGCCGTCGATGATCTCGTCATCGTCGGGCAGGTCGGGCAATCGCTGGATGGCCGCATCGCAACGACGAGCGGCCACTCGCACTACATCAATGGCCCGGAGGGTCTCGCCCACCTGCATCGGCTGCGTGCGCTCGTGGACGCGGTCGTGGTCGGGATCGGCACCGTACTGGCCGACGATCCGCAGCTCACCGTGCGCCGGATAGCCGGACCGCACCCGGCGCGGGTGATCGTCGATCCGCGCGGACGGCTGCCGGTGACGGCGCGGGTGCTGACGGCAGACGGCGTCGACCGACTGGTCGTGACTCACGAGGATGCGCGGCTTGATCTGCCTGCCGGTGTCGAGACCGTCATGCTTCCCGCGCACAGCGGTCATATCGCGCCCGCGTCCATTCTTGCCGCGCTGGCGGCGCGCGGGTTTCGCCGCATCATGATCGAGGGCGGCGCTCATACGATCTCGCGTTTTCTCGCGGCACGATGCTTCGATCGCCTGCACGTCGTCGTCGCGCCGCTCATCCTCGGCGCCGGGCCGCCGGCCTTCAACCTCGAACCGATCGCGCGGGTCGACGAGGCTCTGCGTCCGCCGGTCCATGCCCATCGGCTCGGCAACGAGATGCTGTTCGATTGCGATCTGAAGGCTCACCGGGCGCCGATCGGCCGCGCGAAGAAATCGACGTGACCGACGCGCATCGTGGAGACGCCGGCCGCCACAAGCTCGCGCCGGCGCGTGAGCCAGTCGACGATCTGGGGCGGAAGCTCGCCCAAGTCTCGCGCCGCCGTCGCCCAGCCGACCAGGACCTCGCTCTGGATCTGCCGGTCATGCGCAGCGAACACCCAATCCGCGGCGCCATGGACGACTTGGTAGCCTACCCCCTCGAATTGAGCGATCGCCGTTGCGGCGGCCGCCGGCCCGAGCGCCGGCCCAAATCCTTTGTCCAGGCGCTGATGACGATTGACTCGAGAGATGACCGCCGCATCGAACGGATGCGATGGCTCCAGCACCACACGCCCATCGTAGGTCAGCGCCGCATGGACGGGCAGCCGGCGCGCGGCGATCTCGACGACGAAACGCTCGAGCCACTCGGCGGACACGAGATCGAGCAGGGCGGACGTGGTTACGAGATCGACCGCACCGTCGAGCGCCGCTTCGAGATCGTGGGAAAGATCGACCGGCGTGGTCGTGACGCTTATACCGGCAGGCCAATCGCTGCCGGCGGCCCGTGCGAGCAGGCCGAGATCGTTGTCAACGAGGCGCCACAGCTGGCGCGGGCCAAGGTGGGGTGCGAGCGCACGCAGGGTCGCGCCGGTGCCGCAGGCAAGATCGACGATGGAGATTGAAGGCTGACCGGCAACGTTCTGGGCGACCGCCGCGAGCACATCGCGGTTGCGCGCGCCGAAATCGTAAGGTTCGCGCAAGGCGAGCCAGTCGGCCGTGAAGCTCACGCTGCAGCCTCCAGGACGCGGGAAAACAACTTTGCCGATTGCGGCCAGGTCGGAAGCTGCGCCGCGGCGGCGCGCGCAGCGGCCGCAAGACGCAGCCGCGCCGCGCTGTCGGCAATCAGGAGGCGCAGGGCCGTGGCCAGCGCCGGGATGTCGTCGGGCGGGACCAGAATGCCGGAGCCCGCCGGCACCGTTTCAGGAATGGCGCCGGCGATCGTGCCAATGACCGGCACGCCATGGGCAAGCGCCTCGGCAAAGGCCATCCCATAGCCTTCGAAACGCGAGGGGAGCACGAACATGTCGGCCTCGGTATAGAGCGCGGCGAGCCGCTCGGACGAGACGACGCCGGCGAGAGTCACGCGGTCAGCAAGGTCGAGTTCCGCGATCGCCGCGTCAAGCTCCGCCGCGGTCGTGGGGCTGCGGTCACGCGCACCCACGATCGTCAGCCGCCACGACAGGTCCCTGACCTGTGCGAGGGCGGCCAGCAGCACGTCGTAGCCTTTGCGCGGCACCAGCGCCCCCACGGACAGCAGCACCACCGTGTCGCCACGATCTGCCCGCGGCCGGATTGCCGCATCGACGCCGGGCTGAACGACGGTGATCCGCTCAAGCGGCACGGCGTAGTCGTCGGCGAGGAGCCGTGCGGTCGCCTTGCCGGTCACAATGACGTGGTGAACGAACGCAAGCGCCGCCCGTTCAGTCGCGCGAAAGAGTTCAGCCTCGGCGGACGACAAGCCGGTTTCCAGCGCCAGCGGGTGGTGAACGAGCGCGATCACCTTGTGCGTTTCATGCAACCCTGCGACCGCGTAGGGCATAACCCCCAGGGCCAGACCGTCGATCACGATAGGTCGATCCGACGGCACAGATATGAGCCGGGCGTGCGCACGAGCGTGGGCGATCGCACTTGGACGGGGAAATTCGCCGCCGAGATCGAGAATCCGCGCCTGCCAGCCGAGCCTCGGGAGCTCGGCGATCATGCGCCGATCGTAGACATAGCCTCCGGTCGGCGTGGCCAGGTCTCCCGGAACGGCGAAAACGAAGTCACGCATCACCACAACGGCGCCTCGTACCATGCGCGCGCCGACGGAGATTCGCCGATGGTGACGCGGATCGCGTTGATCTCGCGTCCATCGCGGCCGAGCTTGCCGGCACGCACGGCTTCGGCAAGCCGGTCGTACACGTATCTCGTCAGGAATTCGGTCGTGGTGTTGACGCCGTTGAACTGCGGATCTTCGTCGAGATTGCGGTAGTTGAGCGGCGCCAGCACCGATTTGAGCACCTCGAAGGCACGGCCGATGTCGACCACGATGCCGTTCGCGTCGAGCTCAGCCGCAATGAACGCGGCAGAAATCGCAAACGTCGCGCCATGCAGCGCCTGCGCAGGACCGAACACGGCGCCGCGAAACGAATGGGCGATCATGATATGGTCGGAGACTTCGACGGCGAACACGGGGTACCCTCCGCGTAGCGAATGGCGAATAGCGAATAGTGAGTAGTGAGTGGCGAATAGTGGCGAGTAGCAAAGTGCGAATAGAGTCCTCTCTTACTATTCGCAATTCGCAATTCGCTATTCGCCACTTAAGAGTACCGGATCAGCTGGCACAGCGCGCCGCTTGTGGGTCCGAGAATTTGCGGCAGCTGCGCCGGCAGATCGGCGAACGAGATGGCCGGCGCGATCAGGCAATCGAGAGCGGGATCGTCCAGCAAGGCGAGCGCGGCGGCACGGCGGCGGGAAAAGTCCCAGCGCGCGCGATGCGAAGTCGCCACATGGCCCACCTGACTCGACACCAACCGCAAACGCTGGCTGTGGAACGCGCCGCCCAAGGACACCGGAACGTCTCCGGCGCCGTACCAGCTCAGCTCCACCACCGTCGCCTCCAGGCCGGCCAGACGCAGCGCAGTGTTCAGACCGGCCGCGCTGGCGCTGGCATGTATGACGAGGTCGCAGGCCTCCGGACCTGCGTCCGGCAGAGCGAAATCAACGTCGAGCGCGCGCGCGATTTCGGCGCGGCTGGGCTCGATATCGACGAGGGTCACCTGCGTGCCGGGAATCCGCGCGCAAAGGCGCGCCGCCAGTGCGCCGACGACGCCGGCGCCGACGACCGCGATCCGGTCAGCCGGACCGGGGCTCGCGTCCCACAGCGCGTTGAGCGCCGTCTCCATGTTGGCGGCGAGCACGGCACGTTGCGGCGGCACGCCATCCGGAACCGGGATGACCGCATCGGCCGCCAGGACGAACAGGTCCTGGTGCGGGTAGAGCGCAAAAACCGTCCGGCCCACAAGCTCGCGCGGGCCGTTCTCGACCCGGCCGACAGTGCTGTACCCGTACTTCACGGGATGAGGAAAGTTGCCGCCCATGAATGGCGCGCGCATGCGCTCGTACTCAGCTTCGGGCACCCGGCCGAAGAAGACGAGCCGCTCGGTGCCGCGGCTGATGGCGCCATAGAGCGCGCGTACCAGCACCTCGCCGGGCGCGGCGTTTGATGTCGCTTCGGGGCGAATTTCGGCCCGGCCCTGCCCGAGATACCATAGCGCATGGGCCGCTGGTCGCTCGTTCACAATTCGCATCCCGTGGACTTGGTGCGCCGCGTCCCGCTATACCCTGAGGCGTCACGAGAGGAAATCCAAGGCTTTATGCTGGACCGGCTTCAGCGTCCCGCCGTGGACGTGGGTGTCGCGGCGCCGCCGGCCTCGCTGGCGGGCCGTCAAGCGCTGTTTTTCAGCCTCGTGGCCGCCAGTATGGCCGGACTGCTGTGGCTATTGGCGGCAGCTCTGTCAGTCGGCGGTCTGGACGCCTTCGATCTCACTCTGCTCGCGCTTTTCGCGGTGACCTTGCCGTGGTCGGTGATCGGTTTCTGGAACGCATCGATCGGCTTCCTCATCATGCGTTTTGCGCGCAATCCGACCGCCGTCGTGTGCCCGGTGGCGGCGCGCATCCGCGGCGACGAGCCGATCGTCGCCTCGACGGCGATCCTCGTCTGCATCCGCAACGAAGCGCCCGAACGGGTGCTGCGCAATCTCAAGCCGCTGATGACCGGCCTCGTCGCCGCGGGCGTGGGCGAACGCTTCCATATCTATGTTCTGAGCGACACCAGCGATCCCGCCATCGCGGCGGCAGAAGCTTCCCAGTTCGATGCCTTTGCCGGCGCCCGGGCTGGGCAAATTCCCCTCACCTATCGGCGCCGTGCGGTCAATGCCGGCTTCAAGGCCGGCAACATCCGCGATTTCTGCGAACGCTGGGGGCGCCGGCACGAGCTTGCCGTCACGCTTGACGCCGACAGTTTCATGACCGCCGAGGCGGTTCTGCGCCTCGTTCGCGTCATGCAGGAAAACCCGCGGCTCGGGATCCTGCAGGGCCTCGTGGTCGGCATGCCGTCCACCAGCGCGTTCGCCCGCATCTTCCAGTTCGGCATGCGGCTCGGCATGCGCTCCTACACCATCGGCAGCGCATGGTGGCAGGGCGATTGCGGGCCCTATTGGGGCCACAACGCCGCGGTGCGGCTGAAGCCGTTCATCGCTCATTGTCATATTCCGCCGCTGCCGGAAGGCGGCCCGCTTGGTGGGCATGTGCTCAGCCATGACCAGGTCGAGGCCGTGCTGATGCGGCGCGCCGGCTACGAGGTGCGGGTGCTCCCCGAGGAGAATCTCGGCTGGGAGGAAAACCCGCCGACGCTGATCGAGTTCATCCGCCGCGACCTGCGCTGGTGCCAGGGGACCTTGCAGTATTGGTCGTTCCTGTTCCTGCCCGGCGTGCCGCTGGTGAGCCGGTATCAGCTGGCGTTCGCGGTGCTCATGTTCCTCGGCTCGCCGGCCTGGATGGGGCTCCTTGTCGTAGCCACCGTCGCGCTCGTGCTGGCCGACAGCCCGGCGCACTTCATCCGTGCGGACTACGGGATGATCCTGTTTGCCGTCGTGCTCGTGATGTGGTTCGCACCGAAGATGGCCACCGTGCTGGACGTGCTGACCCGGCCGAACCTGCGCCGCGCCTTCGGCGGCGGCGCACGGTTTGTGGCCAATGTGGCCACCGAGACGATCTTCTTCCTGGCGCTCTCGCCCATCATGTGGTTCGGCCACACGGTTTTTCTCACCCGGCTCCTGTTCGGCCGCACCATCGGCTGGATCGGCCAGACGCGCGACGACCACGCCGTTCCGTGGTCGGTGGCGCTCATTCAATTGTGGCCGCAGACCTTGCTCGGATTGGCCACGATTGGTGTTCTCGCCCTCACCCATCCGGCCGCGATCCCGTATGCCTTGTTCATTGCTGGCGGCCTTGCGATCTCGGTGCCCCTGGCCGTCGTGACCGCGTGGCCGAAGCTCGGGCGCATCTTCGCGCGCATCGGCATCGGCCGGCTGCCGGAGGAAACGGCGCCGCCGACCGCCCTGCGCGCGCTGGAGCTTGCCGCGCTCGAGGCGGCCGCGCCGGACCGCCACAGGCTTTGATGTTCGACGCGTTACGGACCACGCTCGGGGTCCTTCGCTCCTTGCGCATCTACTATGGCGACCGGGGCCGCCGCGCCGCCATGCAGCGGCTGTACGGGCAATTCGTGCGGCCCGGCGATCTCGTATTCGATATCGGCGCTCATGTCGGCGACCGCACCGCGGTATTTCAACGGCTCGGCGCGCGCGTGGTGGCGGTCGAGCCGCAGCCGGCGCTGGTGAAGATCTTGACGCTCCTCTACGGGCGCGACCCTGCCGTGACGATCGAAGCGGCGGCGCTCGGCCGCAGGTCCGGCAGCGTCGCGCTCAGGCTCAATCCGGACAATCCGACGGTGTCGACCGCGTCGGCGGCGTTCATCGCGGCGGCCGACGGCGCGCCCGGCTGGCACGGCCAGGCCTGGACCAGGAGCATCGACGTGCCCATGACCACCTTTGACGAGCTCATCGCCCGCCACGGCCTCCCGGCCTTTGCCAAGATCGACGTCGAGGGCTTCGAGGCCGAGGCGCTGCTGGGGTTAAGCCGGCCGCTCGCCGCGCTCTCGTTCGAATTTACCACGATCCAACGCGACGTCGCGCAAGCCTGCCTTACGCGTTGCCAGACGCTCGGGAGCTTCCGCTACAATGCGGCGCTGGGCGAAAGCCAGGAGCTCGTGCACGCAACCTGGTTGAGCGCCGACGCGATCGGCGGCTGGCTCGCTGCCCTGCCGGTCGAGGCCAATTCCGGAGACATCTATGCCCGGCTGGCGTGAACTTATCTCAGACGAGAGGTGGACACGCCGTCTGCGCCGCTCGCTCCACCTCTCCCCGTGTGCGGGGAGAGGTCGACTTGCGAGCGCAGTTGCGCGCAGCAAGTCGGGTGAGGGGGCGATTCCACAAGCTCAGATGCGCGGAGACGCCCCCTCACCCGGATTCCTTCGCTACGCTCGGAATCCGACCTCTCCCCGCACGGGGGGAGAGGTGACGTATGCGGTGCCGTTAGGCGTATTTTTTTCGACGCTATTCTTCGTTGCCGTGAGCTGCGTATACGCCGCGGACGATCTTTCCGTCGAGGTCGTGAATGCGAGCGAGCCGACGCTCTGCGCCGAAACCGACAACGTCTATCTGAAACTCGTGTCTGGCGCGGTACGCCGCTTCACGGTCGAAGCCATGCACCCCGCCTATGCCGGCACCATCGTAGTCGACCGCTCCGCGCCCGACATGCGCAACTGCGACATGTCCGCCGACCCGGCGCACAAGGCCGAGCCGCGGCGCGTGACGATCCATGAGACCAACGACTGGCAGCTCGTCGGCCACACGTTCGGGAGCTACTGGCGGCCGAACAAGGTGCCGGTGCGCGTGGGCGATCGCGTCGAGAATGGGCTGCACCTCGTCCAGTTGTGGACGCGATTTGCCGAGCGCGCCGAGGAAGTCCTCGTGCTCTATCCGGCGGACGGCTATTGGCGCGCCCGTCCCCTGCCGCCGGCGCACCTGCGGTGGAGCGCCTACGGCTCCTCGTTTCTGATCGGGCCGGTGGAAACGGCGGGCCGTCCGCTGGTCGACATCAGTGACATTGCGTTCGATCCGGCCACGCGCACGTTCCGCCTGAACTTTAAGCGTGGCGGCGCGGCGACGCTGCGCCTCGATCACCTCGACCAGGATCGCATCGCGCTCGACGTTGGGCTCGAGGCGCCGGTCGCGAACGCACCGTTTGCGGCGCTGCGGTCCATGTTCGTCACCGAGATCAACAACGACGTGGCGCAGATCGGCTGGCGCGGCAAGGGATCGCAAGCCTGGCGCCAGGAGCCGGTGATGAGCTTCAGCCGCGCCGATGCCGTGGAGCTGTGGGCCGGCCGCACGCTTCCCTCGCGCCACAACTTGAGCGCCCCCGACATGGTGTTCCGCGAGTTCAAAGCGGGCCAGTAACGCTTCACGCCGTCGCCGGGACTTCGATCAGCCCCAAATGCCGCACCATGGGGTAGAAGTCGCTGTCATTGTGGAGCAGCGGCCTGTGATTGGCGATACACCATGCGCCGATCAGCAGATCAATGGTCTTGCGGACCGTGATGCCGCGCCTGCGCAAGGAGCGGAAATTGCGGGCCGCTGCGACCGCAATTACATCGCCAGCCATGGGCACAATTTCGAAGCGGCGCAGGAGAGCCTCGACTTCCCGAGCCGCCCGCTCACTCTCCAACCCTTGCAGAACCTCGCAAAGCATCAGATCGCCAACGACGATCTCCTCCGCGCCGAGGGCCACGCGCAGCCGGCGGACATGCGGCACATCGCGGCCATTGAGGAAGTCGATCCAGACGCTGCTGTCGACAACGATCACCCGGTCCCTCGCCCTTTGCGGCTTCGAGCGAGGTTGCCCCGCCAGCGGTATTTGCCAAACGCGCCGTCGACCTGTTGCTGCTGTCGTAGCTTGATCATCAGACGAAGCGCCTCTTCCACCGTCTGCTTCTTGGTCGCATGCCCGGAGGCTTTCTGGGCTTCTGCCATCAATGCATCATCAATATCGATGTTCGTACGCATTGGGTCGCTCCTTCACGATGTGTATGATTGAACATTACAATACACATTCGGATCGGGCAACGACCTGGCTGCCCGAACAAGCACCACGCGATCGCATCCCTCGCTATTCAGCGGCGTCCGGCGCGGACCTTGTCTGCGATCTCCTTTAGCGCGCCGGCGAAGGGATGGAAGGTGAAGCGCACCGTGTGCGTGCCGGGCGGCACGACGACGGCGCGGAAGATGACATTGGCCTTGAGGATATCCGCTGCGGCGCCGTCGATGCGGGCGCGCCACCACGGATGCCAGATGTCGTTGAGCACGAGGATGCCGCCGGCCGGTGCCTCGACCTCGACAATGACGTCGGTGTTGGCATAGCTGACGATGCGGGCCGGGTTGACCGGCATGGCGCCCGACGATGCCGGCGGCAGCCCGGCCGGCGCGTGTTCCAGCAGCACGGTGCGGCGCGGATCGACGTCGGGCCAGCCGCCTCCTACCAGCGCATTGAAGTCGGTTACGCGCCAATCGCTCAGCACCATCACGCGCGGCAGCGCGCGCGGGTTCTCGTACACATAGGCGTCCTTGGTGCGGGCGATGAGATCGAGATCTCCCGGCCGCAACGAGGAATCGATCTCGCCGACCGGAAAACCGGTGACGATGAAGCGCAGGCCGAACAAGTCGGCCATCGGCGAGCGGTAGGATGGGAACAACGGCGAAAACTTGCGCTGGTCGGCGCCCGCCACCGTGTCGCCCACCCGCGTCGCCGCGAAGAACCATTGGAGCCGCAGCGGATTGTGCCCGAACACGTGCTCGAACCCGTGCACCAGCGCAAGGTTCGGCCAGTGATAGGCGATGCCTGTGAGCTCGACGCGGTCGCGTCGATCCGGCGCGGCGGTTGCGGCGAGGCGGGCCGTGATGAGCGCCACCGTCTCGTCGCGCGTGTCGGGCCGCAGCGCCTCGTACACGTCAGGCTTTAATCCGGTGGATTCGTTGGGCGCATTGTTCCACGCGAGGTCCACCGTCATGAATCCGGCCAGCAGCAACGCCGCCGCGACGGAGCTGCGCTCGGCGAGACGACGGGCGAGCGCGAGCGCGCCGACGGCGGCGCCGGCGAACGCAATGCCGGTAGTGATCGGAATGGTCGCAACGCCGAGACGGCCTACCATCTGCGCCAGCGTGAGCGCCAGCGCGATCACGACAGCGGCGACGGCCGTCTCCAACCCGCGCTGCCAGCGCTTCGGCGCCGGCGCCCCGGTGAGCCATCGATGGACGAGATAACCGGCCACCATCGCCAGTAGCGCGCCGAACACAAAGGCGGCATCGGCCGGCCGGCGGTAGAAGGTCACGCCGGGGAAAACCTCATACATCAGCCGGAATGCCGGCGTGTACCAGCCGAGCGCGTAGAGCAGGACCACGAGCGTGGCGATGGTCAGAAAGCGGATGTCGCGTTCCCACGCCAGCCCGCGGATAATGCCGAAGCCCAGGACGACGACAATCACCAGCGCGCCGGAATAGACCTGGCCCATGTTCTGCGCGAGGTAGAGTCCCGGCCAGCCGAACACGTTGCTCCACGGCAGGCTCGGCGGCCCCCAGTAATCGATTGTCGGATCCGACGCGCCGTAGAGATCGGGAAACGCCAGGGTCAGAAAATGCGCCGGATGCAGCGATCCGCGCCCTGCCGCCACGAAGCCGAACTCGGGCCGGTTCGATTGCGCGGCAAGCAACGCCGACATCGCCACCGGAACCACCGCGACGACGAGGCCCGCCACGCCTGCCGCCAATAGCGGCCGCACGCTCGCGCGCAGACGCGCGAGCGGCTTCTCGCCGTCGAACCAATGCCAGACGACGAACCCGGCGAGTACATAAAGCCCGATCAGCGCGATTTGATCGCGTCCGATCGCCATCAGGCCGGCGATGAGCCCGGCGAGCGCGCCCGCGCGCCATGAGCCGCGATCGAGTGCGCGCGCGAGCAGCCACAGCGTGAGCGGCAGGTACGAAAGGCTGATCACCTGACCGGTGTGTTGCAGCCGGGAAGTGGCGGCGCCGCCGAAGGCGAACGCGATCGCCGCGACCAGTGCGCCGGCCGGGTGCCAGCCGCGGTCGCGGAAGTAAAGAATGATGCCGAGGCCGCCGAGCGCCAGATGCACGAACGTGACGGCATCGACGGCGCGAAAGCTCGGCGTGCGATCGAGCGCCGCGAGCAGAAGATGCAGCGGCGAAAAGATCAGCGACTGCGGATCGGCGATTTGCGGCCAGCCGGCAAAGACATTGGGCGTCCAGAACGGCGACTCCCCGCGCGCCAGCGCAGCGGCGAGAAAGCTGACCTGCGGCTGGAACTGCGACTTGGCGTCCCACGGGATGGTCACGGCGCCGGAGAGCCATGGCCAGGACAGGATCAGCCACGCGAGCGCAAAGATTCCGACGGTGACGTAACGTGGAACGCCCGCGTGCTTGGGATCAGGCATTGCGATGGGCAAGCACGCGACTCATTGCCGCTGCGCACGACGTCGCTCGGGTTTT
The DNA here is from genome assembly GCA_045801465.1 of Xanthobacteraceae bacterium. Lineage (GTDB taxonomy): Bacteria > Pseudomonadota > Alphaproteobacteria > Rhizobiales > Xanthobacteraceae > DATFWC01. The sequence goes on from JBJMSU010000208.1 coordinate 18,981, forward strand.
TTCGCCGGCACGTCTGCCGGCTTCGGTGGCGCATCGGGGGCGACCATGAACTGGGCGCGCGCCAGCTCGGCGAAGCGGCCGCCGGCCTTGACGAGTTCGTCGAACGTGCCGGTTTCGACGATCCGTCCCGCCTCGAACACGAGGATGCGATGAGCGTGGCGGATGGTGGCGAGGCGGTGCGCGATCACGAAGGTCGTCCGGTTCTTCATCACCTCGTCGAGGGCGGCCTGGAGCTTCGCCTCGGTTGCGGCATCGAGCGCGCTGGTCGCCTCGTCGAGGATCAGGATCGGCGGGTTCTTGAGCAGAGCGCGCGCGATCGACAGCCGTTGGCGCTCGCCGCCGGACAACGCGCGCCCGCGTTCCCCCACGCGCGCCTTGAAGCCTTCCGGGTTGCGTTCGATGAAATCGATCGCCTGCGCCCGCTGCGCTGCCACGCGCAGCTCGTCCTCGCTGGCGTCCGGCTTGCCGATGCACAGGTTATCGGCGATGGAGCGGTTGAACAGCAATGACTCCTGGAACACGACGCCGATATTGCGCCGCAGCGCCGCCAGCTTCACGTCGCGGATATCCATCCCGTCGATCTTGATCACGCCCGACTGAGGATCGAAGGCGCGGTGGAGCAGCGCCAGGGCGGTCGACTTGCCGGCTCCGGTCGGACCAACGAGCGCAATAGTCTGTCCCGGCAAGGCCGTGAAGGAAAGATCGCTGACGGCCGGGCGCTTGCCGTCATAGGAAAACGAGACATTGATGAACTCGACCAGGCCATAGAGGCGGCCTGGATCGGTCGCGTGCGGGCGGTCGCGCAGCGCCGGCACGGTGTCCAGCACGCCGAAAAAATCCGCTAGCCGCGGCGCATCGCTGAAGACCCGGTTGGTGAAGCCGACCGCCTGATCCAGGCGCCCGATCACCATCGTGGCGATGCTCATGAAGGTCACGATCTCGCCGATCGTGGCGAGATTCTGGAGATAGAGCCAGGTGCCGATGACGATGATCGAGAGGATCGCCAGCGTCGTGGCGGCGCGCGTCAGCACGGCGAGGAGCGCCCACCAGGAGAGAACCGGCATTTGCGCGCTGAGCAGCCGGTCGACGACTTGCTTGAGCCCCGACACCTCCGCTTCGATGCGTGCGAAGCTCTGGACCAGGGCGACGTTGCCGAGCGTGTCGGTCGCGCGTTCCGCCATGTCCGTGAAGTGCTCCTCGACCGTGCTCTGCGCCTTTTCCGTGCGCTTGAGCACGAGCGTCATGAGGATGGCGAAGATGAAGCACAGGGCGATCAACAGCGAGGCCAGACGCCAGTTGAGGAACAGCGAGAGCGGCAACAGCACCAAGAGCGACACGAAACCGACCAGGTGGTCGCGGAAGAAGGCGAGCCACAGGCCCCACAGCACGTCGGTGCCGGCCAGCATCACCTTCAGGAGGCGCCCCGAATGGGTGGCGCCGTGATAGGATTGGGGCAGCTGCAGCACGTGCTCGAAGTAATCGGTGAGAACCGCGAGGCGGCGGCGGTGGGACAAACGGTCGGCATTGAGCGCGACCAGCGTGCCGCACACGATGGTGAACAGGCCGAAGCCAGCCCACGCCGCCAGCAGGGCCAACAAGTCGCTCCACAACGGCGCCTGTCCGCGCGCCTGGGCACCGGCGAGCGTGTCGATCACCTTGCCGAACAGCACCGGCTCGGCAAACTGCGCGGCGGCAAGCGCAAGATTGCCGGCCGCCAGGAACCAGCCGAGCTTGCTTTCCGGCCCGAGCAGCCTCAGGACGCGGAGATAGACGCGGATGAGATTCATATTAGCCCCGGCGCAAAATATCGAACAGGAACGTATTTTGGAGTACCCTGCCTGTCTACCGCACGCCCGTCCCCCTTCCACAGCCCATGGATTGAGACGGAGGAGATATGCGTAACAAACCGTGCCTCACGGCGGCCGACGTGAAGACGATGATGGCCGCGTGCCTCGCCGAGGCGGAAAAGAACAAATGGAGCGTCTCGGTGGCGATCGTCGATGAAGCCGGGTTCCTGCTGAGTTTCCAGCGCATGGACGGCGCGCCGCCGATCTCCACGGAAGTATCGTTCGGCAAGGCGCGCACGTCCGCGCTGACCAAGCGGTCGAGCAAATTCTTCGAAGACCGGGTGAAAGAGCGCCCGGCGTTCGTAAACTTTCCCGCCGGCATCCTGATCCAGGGCGGCCTGCCTATCATACACCAGAACGAATGCGTCGGCGCGATCGGCGTGTCCGGCGTCCAGTCGCACGAGGATGAGCAGGTCGCGCAAGCCGGGATCAAGGCGTTGCCGTGAAGCCACGGGCGGGGAGTCACAGGATCATGCCGTTCAGGTGCGCCGTCATCGCGGCGATGTTGCTGTGGCCGGCGCTTGCCGCGGCGCAGCTGTCGCAGAAGGCGATGCAAATCGTCGTTCCGTTCGCGCCCGGCGCCTCGGCCGATGGCATCGGAAGGATCATCGCGACCGAGCTGAGCGCCCGGCTCGGCCGCCAGGTGCTGGTCGAGAACAAGCCGGGCGCCGGGGGCTCGCTCGGCCTGATGGCGGTGGCCAAGGCGCCTGCCGACGGCGACACGCTGGCGATTGCGGCCACCGGCGCGCTGGTGATCAATCCCCATCTCCAGAATGCAACGGCCTTCGACCCGTTGCGCGACCTCGTGCCGATTGCCAAGCTCATCGAAATTCCGATCGTGCTGGTGGCGAACCCTGCGAGCGGCCCCAAATCCGTCGTAGAACTGATCGCGCAAGCGAAAACGAATCCGGGTGGGGTGAGCTACGGCTCGACCGGCGTCAATTCCGGCCAGCACCTCGCCATGGAGATGCTCAAGCAGGCGACCGGCGCCAACCTGGTGCATGTGCCGTACCGGGGCAGCGCGCCGGCGGTCACCGACGTCCTGGGCGGACAGATATCCGTCGCCTCCGTCGACCTCACCTCCGCCTATCCGCACATCCAGGCCGGCACGCTGATCGCGCTCGGGCTCGCCGACGAGAAGCGCAGTGCCCTGGTGCCGCAGATCCCGACCATCGCCGAACAAGGGGTGCCGGGGTTCGGCCGCCCGTCCGGCTTCATCGGCCTGTTCGCGCCGGCCGGAACGCCGGCCGCGACAATCATGAGACTGACCAACGAGATCCGGGACAGTCTCGCCACCGCGGACGTGCAAGCTCGGGTGCGCCAACTGGCCGTCGACGTGGCTTACCTCGATGACGCCACGTTCGCGCGCTTCCTGGCCGCCGAGTCGGCGAAATGGAAGCAGACGATCCAATCGCTGGGCGTGACGAATTGATATGTAGTTCGTAGGGCCGGGTTAGGCTCTTAGCCGTAACCCGCCAGGTTGACGCCGAACGGCGGATTACGCTGACGCTAATCCGCCCTACGAGTCTGGACTTTCCGGCGACGCTCCACGGCCTTTTGCCGGCGCGTGAAATTCCGTGTAAATCTGCTCGTGGCCGCGCACCGTTAAGAAGGACGCCTCAGATGCAAGCCCAAGCCATGACCTTGTCCGACCGCGCCGACGCGCTCGAAGAGCGAATGATGCACGAGCTCGAGCACATCGTCACCAAGTCGGTGCTGTTCAACCTGGCCGACGGCAAGGTGGAGATCGAGGGCGGCGCCGCGCTGATGGCCAAGAATCCGGGCAAATACATGCTGATGGGAGCGGATCCGCGCCTGCCCCAGATGCCCGAGAAGCCGACCTTGATCGATTACTTCAAGTGCCGCTTCGCCTCGACCGCCCACCTCCTGCAAAGCGCCACCCACGCGCTCAACGCCGGCCATGACGAGAAGGTGGTGCTCGCCTGCCTCCTGCACGACATCGCCGTGGTGAGTTTCATCCGCTGCGATCACGGCTACTGGGGCGCGCAGATGATCGAGCCTTACGTGGACGAGGAGGTGAGCTGGTCGGTGCGCGCGCACCAGGCGTTGCGCTTCTTTCCCGACGAGTCGGTCGGCTACACCTATCCCGACATGTACGTGAAGTATTTCGGCCCCGACTACCAGCCCGAGCCCTATATCGTCGACGAGTACCGGCGTGCTCGCAACCACCGCCACTACATGACGGCGCGGCTGATCACCGTGAACGACATCTATTCGTTCGATCCCAACGCCAAGGTCAATCTCGACGATTTCGTCGACATCATCGGCCGCCATTTCAAACAGCCGAAGGAGGGGCTTGGCCTCGACAGCAGCCCGTCGGCGCACATGTGGCGCACGATGCTGTGGCCGAGCCGGTTCCTGTAAGTCCGGCCGTCATCCCGGACGGCTCGCGCAAGCGAGCCGATCCGGGATCCAAGTACCCCGGCATCGGAAAGAATCGTGAGGCAGGGGATCTTGGGATCCCGGCTCTCGCGCCTTCACGGCGCTCGGCCGCGATGACAATCGAGAGGCGTTCACGGATCCGCCGAGGGAGACCAATGCTCGACCTTTTCACCGTCAGCCGGCTCGTCGATTTCTGGCTTGCCGAAGACATCGGGCACGGCGATCTCACCTCTCTCGCCATGATCGATGCCGACGCGCGCGGCGCCTTCCACATGAACGCGCGCCAACCGCTCACGCTCGCCGGCATCGAGGTCGCGGCGGCCTGCTTTCGCCGCTACGACCCGGAGATTGAAATCGAGATGGCCGCCGCGGACGGGCAGCGGGTCGGGCCGAAGGCCAGGCTCATGACCGTGTCCGGCCGGGCGCAGAGCGTGCTCACGGTCGAGCGCACGGCGCTCAATGTCGTGCAGCATCTCTCCGGCATCGCCACCGAAACGTCGCGTTTCGTCGACGCCATCGCCGGCACCAGGGCCAGGCTCATCGACACGCGCAAGACCACGCCCGGCCTGCGCATGCTCGAGAAGCACGCCGTCGTGTGCGGCGGCGGCGCCAATCACCGGCTCGGGCTCGACGGCGGCGTGCTGATCAAGGACAATCACATCGCCGTCGCCGGCAGCATCGTGAAAGCGGTCGAGCGGGCGCGCAGCCGGGTGCCGAGCCTGATCAAGATCGAGGTGGAATGCGACCGCCTCGACCAGGTGCGCGAGGCGGTCGATGCCGGGGCGGATATCATCCTGTTGGACAACATGGCGCTCGACGAGATGCGGGAAGCGGTGCGCCTGGTGAATGGACGCATTCCGCTCGAAGCCTCGGGCGGCGTGCGCTTCGAGACGGTGCGCGCCATCGCCGAGACCGGCGTCGATTTCATTTCCACCAGCAAGATCACCCAGGCGGCGCCCGCCGTGGACATCGGCCTCGACGAGGCATAGGACCGTCGAGCATGATCGATTGGTTCTAAGCTCCATGGCTGGCGGCACGTTGTTCCTGGTCGTCGGGGCGAGCGGCGTCGGCAAGGACACGCTGATCGGCGCCGCCAAAGCAGCGCTCGCCGGCGACAATCACTTCGTTTTCACCCGGCGGACGATTACGCGGCTAGCCGACGCCGGCGGCGAGGAGCATTGTGCCGTCACGGCGGACGAGTTCGCGCGGCGGCGCGACGCCGGACGTTTTCTGGTCGCCTGGTCGGCGCACGATCTCCACTATGGGCTGCCGATCGAGATCGGGCAGGAGCTGGCGAACGGGAGGCACGTGATCGCCAACGGCTCACGGGCGGCAATCGCCGACGCGGCAGAGCGCGTTGCCCAGTTGGTGATCGTCGAGGTCACGGCGCCGCCCGACCTCGTGGCGCGGCGCCTCGCCGGACGCGGACGCGAGAGCGACGCGCAGGTCGCGGAGCGCCTCGCTCGCGCCACGCCGCCCTACCCGGCCGGCACCGAAGTGGTGTCGGTGGCGAACGACACGGACCTCGCGACCGGCGTCGCGCGATTTGTCGCCGCGCTGCGCCTGCACAGCGGCCCGCCGTTCCGCCTGCGGGCGCTGCCGCTCGACACCTGGCACGAACGCATCGCCTATCTGCCGGCCAACAGCACCATCGTGCGCGCGCAGGACTACCTCGGGCCGGGACGGATCGACGTCATCGGTGCGGGCCGCAGCACGCGCGCGCGCGTCCACCTCATCGACGATCCGCGGGTCATCGCGGCCGACGAGCTCGGACTGTCGGAGAGCGCGTTCACGGCGCTGGGCTTGCCGCAGGGCGCACCGGTGCGGATCGAACGCACGCCCTCGCCCGACTCAATCGATGCGCTGCGCGCCAAGATCCGCGGCGACGAGCTCGACGAGCGCCGCTATCGCATGCTGATCCGCGACATCGTCGAGGATCGCTACGCCGATCGCGAAGTGTCGGCATTTCTCGTGGCCGCCACGCGCTCGCTCAGTGACGCCGAGGTGTTGGCGTTGACGCGCGTGCGCACCGACTTCGTGCCGCGCCTTGCCTGGGACGAGCCGATCGTCGCCGACAAGCATTCGCTCGGCGGGGTGCCCGGCAGCCGCATCACGTTGCTGGTGGTGCCGATCGTCGCCGCGCATGGGCTGGCCGTGCCCAAAACCTCCTCGCGCGCGATCACCTCGGCGGCCGGCACGGCGGATGCCATGGAGGCGCTGGCACGCGTCGATCTCACCGTCGACGACGTGCGGCGGGTGATCGCGAAGGCGCGCGGCTGCATCGCCTGGAACGGCAGGCTCAACCACTCGGTGGTCGACGACGTGATGAACGCCATCGTGCGCCCGCTCGGCATCGACTCCAATCGCTGGTCGGTCGCCTCCATCCTGTCGAAAAAGCTGATCGCCGGCGCGACCCACGTCATCGTCGACCTGCCCTGTGGCCCGCGTGCCAAGCTGAAGTCGCGCGCCGAGGCCGACGAGATCGCCGCCCTGTTCGCGTGGGCGGGGCGCGAGCTTGGCCTCGTGGTCGAGGCGCACGCGACCGATGGCAGCGCGCCGATCGGGCGCGGCGTCGGACCCGCCTTGGAGGTGCGCGATTGCCTGTGGATCCTGGAGAACAACCCGCAAGCGCCGCGCGACCTGCGCGACAAAGCGCTGTTCTTCGCCGGCCGCATGCTGGCATGGGACCCGGGCATCGGCTCGCCCGAGAAGGGGCGCGCCCGCGCCGAGGCGCTGCTCGCTTCCGGGGCCGCGCGCGCCGCGCTCGAGGGCATCATCGCGGCGCAAGGCCGCACGGAAACAGTCTGCCCCGGTGCCTACACGCAAATCGTCCACGCGCCGCATGCAGGCCGGATCGCCGAGATCGACGGCTGGTGCATCGCCGGCATCGCCCGGCGCGCAGGCGCGCCGATGGACAAGGGCGCCGGCATTGATCTCATCGCCCGCGTAGGCGATGAGGTGCGCGCCGGCGATCCGCTCTATGTCATTCACGCCGGCTCCGAGGCCGATCTCGCCGCCGCGGCCGCTACAGCAGCGAAGATGAGCGGGTATGTGATGGAGGGTTGATACGAGTCGTCCCCGCGAAGGCGGGGACGCATGGCCACCATTGGAGAGAATTTCGCGAGGCCGGTGGTCATAGGTTCCCGCCGACGCGGGAACGACCCCTACTCCGCCTTGACCTTGGCGTCGCGAACGACCTTCCCCCATTTCTGCTCTTCCAATTTCAGGTACTCGGTCAATTGCTCCGGCGTGCCCACGATGGATGTGAAGTACTGCCGGTCAAGGAAGCTCTTGCGGAATTCCGGATCGGCGAAGGTGCGACGGACCTCGCCATTGATTTTCGCGACGATGTCGCGCGGCGTTCCCGCCGGCGCGAACAGCCCGAACCAGGATTGGGCCTCGTAGCCGGGCAGCCCGCTCTCGGCCACCGTCGGTGCCTCGGGCAGGAGCGGCATGCGGTCGGCCGCACCGACGGCGATCAGCTTCACCTTCCCGGCCTTCCATTGCGGAACGGCGCTGCCGACGCTGATGAACATGAGCTGGATATGGCCGGCCATGACGTCGGTGAGCGCCGGCGTCGCGCCTTTGTAGTGGACGGGCTGAAGCTTCACGCCGGCGAGGGCCTGCAACAGCTCCATATTGAGGTGTCCGCTGGAGCCGACCCCGAAGGTGCCGTAATTCAGCGTGCCCGGCTTGGACTTGGCCAGCGCGATCAGGTCCTTGACGCTGTCGACCGGCAGAGACGGGTTGACGATCAGCGCGTGATTGATGGTGACGAGGCCCGTGATCGGGGTGAAGTCGTTGACCGGGTCGTAGGAGAGCTTGCTGTAGAGGCTCGGATTGACCACGAAGGTCACTTCCGGGCCAACGAGCAGCGTATGCCCATCGGCCGCCGATTTGGCGACGTACTCGGCGGCGATCTGGTTGTTGGCACCGGGTTTGTTTTCCACCACCACCTGCTGGCCCCAGGCCTCGGTAAACCGCTGCGCCAGCATGCGTCCGAGCGAGTCGGTGACGCCGCCGGGCGCTGCCGGAACGATGATGGTGATCGGCTTGGCCGGATAGGTTTGCGCCTCGGCCGCCGTTGCCGCGAGGCTCAGGCAGGCGAGCGCCACAGATGTGCGGAGCCATTGGGCCATGGTCTCTCCTATTTCTTCTTCGCCTCGGCGTAAGGATAGATCATGCTGCCGGTCTTGTATTCGGCCGGCCACAGGATCGGCTGCTTCGAGGCATTGCGGAACTGGTCGAGATCGTTCGGCGCGACGTTCTGGAATTGCGTGAACACCTGGCGCGGCTTCGACCATTCTCCATCCTGGCCAAACGTAACCTCGCCGGCCACCGTCTGGAACGAATGCGCGTGGATGTAGGCGGCGAGCTTGTCGTGATCGAGGCTCTTGGTCTCCTCGACGGCCTTGGCAAGCACCTGGCCGGCCCCATAGCCGAACGGAGCGTAGGCGTGACCGAGCGGGTCGGTACCTTGACCGGTGGCCTTCGTCTCGTAACGCTTGAATAGGTCGGCGACGCCCGGGAAGTTGAAGGTCGGCGCGCGCACGAAGCTCTCGGCGATGACCATGCCGTTGGCGAGCGGCCCGAGCTGAACCTTGATCGGCGTGACCAGGAGCCCGATCATGGCCCCGCCGAACATTTTTGGCGTCAGGTTGATTTCGCTCGCGGCGCGCACGATGCCGACGGTGTCGGGCGGATAGGCGCCGATCCACACGATATCGGCATTTGCCGCCTGTACGGCGCGCACGATGGGCATGAAATCGGTGGTGTTGGGCGGGTACGTCTTGTCGTACATGACCTCGAAGCCGAGCGCCTTGGCGTTCTCGCGCGCCCCGTCCGCCACCGTGCGGGCGAATTCGGCATCGGCGGCGGCGATCGCGACCGTGCGCGGCTTGGGCGCCTGTTCGGCCGCCAATGCGAAGAACCCGTCGGAGAAGGCCTTCACGCCGTTGGGCCCGAGCGGCACCATGGAAAAGTATTTGGGGTAGTTGAAGTGCCGGTTCACGGCGACGCCGAGGATCCCGATCGTCATCTTGTTGTTCTGCATGATGACCGGCATGGCCGGCGCGATCATGTTGGTCGCGTAAGGTCCGAGCAGCAGATCGACTTTGTCGATGCTGATAAGCTTGGTGTAGATGCCCGGCACGTTGGCCGGATTGCTCTGGTCGTCGTAGTAGACGAGCTCGACCGGACGGCCGAGCAGCCCGCCCTTGGCGTTGACGTCGTCGCGCCAGATCTCGAAGGCGGCGAGAACAATCTTGCCGGCCGGCGCCACGCCCCCGGTCAGGGCCATGCTGAAGCCGATCTTGATCGGATCGGCCGCCCGCGCCGGCAGCGTCGACCACGTGGCGAGCATCACGGCCACCACGGCCGTGAGCGTGCGAATTGCGCGAAACATGATCATCCTCCCATCGTTCTTGTTTTGTGAAGTTCCACCTCGCCCCGTTTGCGGGAGCGGTGGAGCAAGCTGCCCCTCCGAGAGTCACCAATCGGACGCCGGATTACTTCATCATCTCTTCCGTCGGCAGGATTCCCCACAGATTCGCGGCGGAAGGATCCTTTGCCCACACCTTGGGCTTTTGCGGCCGGTCGCGGTGCCAGGGCCGCGGCTCGAAATAGCCGAGCTCCTCGTTCATGCGGTCGAGCTCGGCGAAGAATTCGGTGATCAGCCCGTTGGGCGCCCGGTGATAGGCGAACAAATTGTGCCCGATGCCGTGGCGGCCAGGTCCCCATAAGAGCTTGTAGCCGTTGAGGCTGAGATAGTCGCACGCGGTCTGCAGGTGACCCCAGTCGCGCAGCTCGAAGGCGGTGTGGAAGTGGCGATTGGTGCCGGTCTCCATCAGGTTGATCGTATGGTGGTCGGGTCCGCAGCGCAGGAAGGAAAAGAAGTCGCCCATCCAGTCGGAAACGCGAAATCCGAGAACGTCGCAATAAAAGTCGGTGACCTTCTTCACCTCGGTGACGTGGAAGGCGACATGGCCGAGCTTGTGCGGCACCACCCCCTTGGTCTGGAATCGCTGACCGGTGAACTCGCCGCGTTTGAACACCTCCATGACGGTGCCCTTAGGGTCCGCGAAGGTGACGGCTTCGCCAATGGTGGGCTCTGGGTCCTTCTTGCGTTCGGTCTTGATGCCCTTGGCGCGGACCTGCTGCTCGAAGGCGTCGAGATCGTCGTCGGGCGCGATCTCGAAACCGATACGCACGCATTTCGCTTCCGCGCCCTTGCGCAGCACCACCGAGTGGTGATCGACCGTGCTGGCGAGGTAAGCCGCATCCTTGTCGCGATCGACCAGGGTGAGACCGAGGATGTCCGTGTAGTACTCGACCTGCTTGTCCACGTCGGGCGTTTCGTAGCTGGCATGGGCAATTTTGCGGACGCGGATCATGGCAAACCTCCCTTGTTGTTCTGTGTTCGCGAGGGCGTGCGCGGCAGCGAGCCGATGACGTCCACCATGGCGGCGACGTCGCGGTCGCTCAATCCCATGTCGATGAAGCGCTGATAAAGCTCCCAGGCGCGGTCGAGCAAGGGCGTTGCGACGTTCAGCGAGTCGGCAAGCTCGGCGATCATGTCGAAGTAGTGCATCAACGCCGGCACCGTGCCCTGGGCGGGAAAGAACCGGCGCTGCGCCATCCACGGCGCCCGGATGGCGAACTGGGTCGAGCCGCCGCTGCCGGTGGCGATCGCCTTGATCATGAGATCGACGTCCACTCCGGCCTTGAGCCCGAGCGCCATGGCCTCGGCGGTCGCCGCGATGTTGAGCGCCACCAGGAGGTTATTGATCAGCTTGACTTTGCTGGCGGCGCCGAAGGCGCCGAAATAGAGGCACAGATCGGCGAAACCTTTGACGACGCGTTCGACTTTTTGGGCCGCATCCGGGTTGCCGGCGAGATAGATGACGGCCTTGCGCTCGGCCACCATGCCGGGGGTTCCGCTCACCTCGCCGTCGAGAAAGATGGCTCCCTTGGCGGCAAGCGGCTCGACCTGGCGTTCCTTCTGCGGAACCGGATGCGAGCCGAGCTCGACGATGATCTGTCCCGGCCGCGCCGAGTGAACGAGGCCCTCAGGCCCCTGCACCACCTCGTCGAGCGCTTCCGATGAGGGCAGGCACGAGAACACGATGTCGGCCTTTTCGCCGATCTCGGCCGGCGAACGGGCGGGAATTCCGCCTTTACTCTCGAACTCGGCCATGGAGCTGCGCCGGAAACCGAGCACACGATAGCCGCTCTTCATCAAGTTCTCGGAGATCGGCAGACCGATCTTTCCCAAGCCGACGAAACCGACTGTTTCCATTCCACACCCTCGAGCGCACGCGTGCTGACTTAACTCACCTCGACCGACTGATCGGAGAAATTCACCTTGAGCGCCAGCGAGCCCTCCATCACGGTCCATTCGCGCACCTCGAACGTGCGCAAGCCCTGGGCGACAAAAGGGTCGGCGGCGGCAATCCTGCGCGTCTCCTCGGCGCTCGTCGTCCGCAGAATGGTCATCCCATCTCCCCGCATCCCCTCCTCGCTGGCGAGCGGTCCGGAGGCGAACACGAGGCCCTGTCTCTCCAGGTCGATCATGTATTCGAGGTGCAGCGGGAGGACGTCTCGGATTCGATCTGGGCTCGCCGCCCCCTTGGACAGGACGACATAGAGCTTTTTGCGCAGCATGCCTTGCGTGAGCTGAGCAATGCGCGCCTCCGCACGTGACGTCATTCCTCCTCCCGACCCAAACCACTATTATCGTACAATTCCCCGCAGGTTATTGGGAAAAATTGGCAGACGCAAAGGGCCTCCGTACCGGTCTGGCGCACCAATCGCGAGCTGTAATAGATAACCGCCATGCGACGAGCCGCTCCAAGTCTGAACGTGGCGACCACGGATATTGCCAAGCGCGTCTACGACCACACCTGGAAGCTCGATCCCATCGTCCGCAGCCTGCTCGACACCGACTTCTACAAGCTCTTGATGCTGCAGATGATCTGGGGCCTCTACCGCGACGTGCGGGTGACGTTCTCGTTGTATAACCGCATCCGGCGCGTGCGTGTTGCCGACGAGGTCGACGAGACGGAGCTGCGCGAGCAGCTCGACCACGCGCGCACGCTGCGGTTCACCAAGAAGGAGATGATCTGGCTCGCCGGGAACACGTTCTATGGCCGCGGGCAGATTTTCGAGCCCGAGTTCCTCGCCTGGCTGCGCGATTTCCAGCTGCCCGAGTACGAGCTCAGAAAAGAAGACGGACAATATGTCCTGGATTTCGCCGGCCCGTGGACCGACACGACCATGTGGGAGATTCCGGCGCTCGCCATCATCAACGAGCTTCGCTCGCGCGCGGCCCTGAAGCATCTCGGCCGTTTCACCCTGGACGTCGTCTATGCGCGCGCAAAAGCCAAGCTCTGGTCCAAGGTGGAGCGGCTCGCCCGCCTGCCCGACTTGCGGATCTCCGATTTCGGCACGCGCCGGCGCCACAGTTTCCTGTGGCAGCGATGGTGCGTGGAAGCGCTCAAGGAGGGCCTCGGCGACGCGTTCATCGGCTCGAGCAACGTGCTGTTGGCGATGGACAATGATCTCGAGGCGATCGGCACCAATGCCCACGAGCTGCCCATGGTGCTCGCCGCCCTTGTCCGCAACGACGACGAGCTGCGCCAGGCGCCCTATCGGGTTCTGCAGGATTGGCAGCGCTACTACGGCGGCAACCTGATGATCGTCTTGCCGGACACGTTCGGCACCGCCTCGTTCCTGCGCGCGGCGCCGGACTGGATCGCCGACTGGACGGGATTTCGCCCCGACTCGGCGCCGCCCATCGAGGGCGGCGAGCAGATCCTGGCCTGGTGGCGGGCCAAGGGCCGCGACCCGCGCGAGAAGCTCCTGGTCTTTTCCGATGCGCTCGACGTCGACACGATCGAAAAGACCTACCGCCATTTCGCCGGCAAGGTCCGCATGAGCTTCGGCTGGGGCACCAATCTCACCAACGATTTCGTCGACTGCGCCCCCACGCCCAACGACGCGCTGAAGGCCATCTCGCTCGTCTGCAAGGTCAGCAGCGCCAACGGCAGGCCGGCCGTCAAGCTCTCGGACAATCCCAGCAAGGCGATGGGCTCCCCGGCCGAAATCGCGCGCTACCTGCGGGTGTTCGGCGCCGAGGGACAGGTCGAGCAACCAGTCCTGGTCTGAAGGGCAAAGCCCAATCGTAGGATGGCGGGCCGCCCAACGGCTCTAACCGATGCTGGAAAAAGTGCTGCCATAGGCCTACATTTTCCAGCATGAACATCACCTTGACCCCGGACCAGGAAGCTTGGCTCAAAGCCGAGATCGCCGAAGGGCACTTCACCACGCCGGAGGACGCGATCGCGTACGCCATCAATGCGGCCAAGCGTGCTGCCCTGCGCGAAACACTCGACGCGTCGATTGCGCGCGGTGGCGCCAATAGCGCAGACGACGTGCGCCGTGCCGTTGCCGACCGGCTCAAGTCGGCTCCATAAGTGCCGGAGCTTCGCTTTCTCGACAGCGCCCGAGACAATCTCGTCGAGACCGCCAGTTACATCGCCTCCGCCGGCGGCGAACAGGCCGCTATTCGCTTTACGGCGGAGCTCATCGGCCAGTGTGAACACCTTGCGAGCCTCACCGGGCTGTTAGGCCGCTCTCGTGCCGAACTGCGTCCCGACATCCGCTCGACACCCTTCAAGAACTACCTCATCTTCTTCCGCTACCTTCCTTCAGAAGCCAACCGCGAGATCTTCGAGGTCGTCAACATTCTCGAAAGCCACCGCGACCTGATTGCTTACTTCGGCGAAGAAGACAGCTGACTAGCAGCGGGTCCGAGGGTCCGAGTCCTTGCCCCGCGACTGAGCCTTGACTAACGCTACGGGTCACAGCGCAACCTCGGACCGCATGACCCAGCCCATCCCCGACGAGCTCGCCATCGCCATCAAGGAGCGCCGCGCGATCCTGTTTGCCGGCGCCGGCCTGTCGATGAGCGTCGGCCTTCCCTCCTGGCAGGAGTTCATCGACCGCATGAGCGAGGAACTGGGGATTGCAGGCGACGACGCCCGCACTGACGACCATCACACCATCGCCGAGTACTACCGCATCAAGCAGGGCAGCATCGGATCGTTGCGCAGCTGGATGGATCGCAACTGGAAGGTCTCGGAAGACAAGGTGCGGGAGTCGAAGATGCACGCGCTCATCGTGTCGCTCGATTTTCCCATCATCTACACCACCAACTACGACCGCAACATCGAGGCGGCGTTCGCGGCGCACGACCGCGACTACGTCAAGGTCGCGAACGCCCGCGACATCGCCAAGACGCGCGAGGGCGTCACCCAGATCGTCAAGTTCCACGGCGATTTCGACGACGACGATTCGCTGGTGATCACCGAGACCGACTACTTCAACCGCCTCGCCTTCGACTCGCCGCTCGACATCAAGTTCCGCTCCGATGCGCTCGGCAAGACCGTGCTGTTCGTCGGCTACAGCATGACCGATCTCAACATCCGCCTGCTCCTGCACAAGCTGTGGCGCACCTGGCAGATGTCGGGCTATGCGAAGGATCGGCCGAAGTCGTTCGTCTTCATGGCCCGTCCCGACCCGATGCAGCAGGCGATCCTCGGCGAGTGGGGGATCACGGCGCTGAGTGGCGAGACCGACGATCCGGAAGAAGCACTGACCGGCTTCCTCGAGAAGCTCAAGGCGCGGGTCGATGAAGTTCAGCGAATGGCGAATGGCGAATAGCGTTGGAGCAGCAAGAGGCGAGCTTTCCCTATTCGCTATTCGCCACTCGCTATTCGCCGCTCTGTCCGGCCACCCAGGTGTCGAGGACCTGCACCGTGGTCGGATCGAACGCCACCACGTCGGCGCGATAGCCGGGGGCAAGCCGGCCGAGAACCTCACCGAGGCCGATGAAACCGGCCGGATGCGTTGACGCCATGCGCAACGCGTCCTCGAGCGTGACACCGAGCAGGCGGACCGCGTTGCGCACCGCCGTCGCCATGTCGAGATACGCGCCCGCCAGCGTTCCATCACGCCGGGCGCAAGCTTCGTCCTTGACCATGATCTCTTCGCCGTAGAGGGCGAACGTCGGCCGCTTGCCGCCCACCGGCGGCATGGCGTCCGTCACCAGGATGGGGCGCGCGCGGCCGCGCAAGGCGAGCCGCAGCACCGCGGGATCCACATGCACGCCGTCGACGATCATGCCGAACCACGCATTCGGCGATTCGAGAGCGGCGGGAATCGGTCCGGGATCGCGGCTCGTGAGCGGCCGCATGGCATTGAACAGGTGGGTGAAGCCGGAGAGCCCTTCCGCCATGGCAGCCCGCGTCTGTGCGTAGGTCGCCATCGAATGGCCGAGCGAGACGCGGACGCCGGCGCCAACAAGTTCGGCGATGAAGCCGGCCGGCACCTGTTCCGGCGCGAGCGTCACCAGGGTCACGCCCTGGTGCGGCGCCGTGAGCAGCGCGGCGTCTTCGCGCGTGGGCTCACGAAGGACGCGAACGTTGTGGACGCCCGGCTTCTCGGGGGAGAGAAACGGCCCCTCCAGATGGATGCCGAGCACACCCGGTTCACGCCCTATGATCGCGTCGACCGCGGCGAGCGCCGCCCGCATCTTCTCCGGCGTGTCGCTGATCAACGTCGGCAAGAGCCCGGTCGTGCCGAACCGCCGGTGCGCGGCCGCAATGGTCGCGATGCCTTCCGGCGTCGGGTGGTCGTTGAACAGGACATCGCCGCCGCCGTTCACCTGAATGTCGATGAAGCCCGGCGCGAGCCACGCGCCGTCCAAGGCGCGAACGGCCACCCCCGACGGCACTTCGTCGCGCGGCATGATGCCGGCAACCTGCGCGCCGTCGATCACGACGGCCGCGTTCCGGTGCACGACGGCGCCGTCGAAAACATGATCGGCCGCGATCGCCTGCTGCGCGCTCATCGGGTGCGCGTGACCTTCTGCAGATGCCGCGGTCGATTGACATTGGTGCCGCGCCGCTCGGCCAGACGCACGATAAGGCCATAGAAGCTCTGGATCAGGCACACGGCATCGGCGTCCGGATGATCCGGCGCCAGCGCGGGCAAGCGTCCCTCCCCGCCCTCGCCCGCTTCGGTAATGAACACCGCGGCGCCCTTGCGGCGCAGATCGGCTGCAAGCTCGCGCAAGCCGACGGCGGCGGCATCGGTCGGCGTGAACATGAGGATGGGATAACGCATCGAGACCAGCGCCACCGGACCGTGGAGGAATTCGGCGCCGCTGAAAGCCTCGGCATGCAGATCGCAGGTCTCCTTGAACTTGAGCGATGCTTCGCGCGCGATCGCCAAAGTCGGGCCGCGGCCGATGGCGACGAGGCTCTTGGTCGAGGCCAGCACGTTCAAGACGGCGCTCCAATCGAGGTCCGATGCGGCGGAAACACGTTCGGGCAGCCGCTCGAGTGCGGCATCGAACGCACGATCGTCGGTCCAGGCCGCCGCCAGCCGCAGCAGCGCCGCCAATGATGCCACGAAGGTCTTGGTGGCTGCCACGCTGAGCTCGGGGCCGGCCGCCATCGGCAATACGATGTCGGAAGCCTGCGCCAGCGGGCTCTCGGTGTCGTTGACGATTGCCACCGTGAGCGCCCCCGCGGCTTTGGCCATGGCGGCGGATTCGACGAGGTCGTCGCTGCGTCCCGATTGCGAGATCGTGAGGAAGAGCTCGCCCGCGAGCCGCAGGCGCTGGCCGTAGACGGTGGCGACGTTGGGTGCTGCCGCGGCAACCGGAATGCCGAGATGGCGCTCGATCAGGTGCTTACCGAAGGTCGCCGCATGCGCCGAGCTCCCGCGCGCGCAGGTGACGACGAGACGCGGCGCGTTGCGCCTGAGACGCCCGGCAAGCTCGGCCATGGGCGCGGCGAGCGCTTCAGTCTGCCGCCGCACCGCGTCGGGCGCCGCGCGGAATTCAGCCGCCATCCCGGCGTCGATCTCGTTCATCGGTCGAAAGCTCCCCCGGCTTCAGGCAACTCTTCACGCCGCCAGCGATCCGGCGGCCGTGCGCGCCAATTGCAAGGCGCCCGCGAGCGCATCGCCGGCCGGCGGCACCAGTCGGCGCTCGGTCGCGGCGCTGAGCCACGGTGCGACGTGCGGCGCTAGACCGCCGACGAGCGCCAGCCGCTCGGCGCCGAACGCGACGAGTCGCGCCGCCAGCGCGTCCACATGTGCGGCGGCACGCCGCAGCAGCTCGACCGCGACCGGATCGTCGTGCGCGGCATGCTCGACGATCAACGGGGCGAACGAGCCGAAATCGCGCGGCGAAGCTTGCGCGGCCCAGCGCACGATGGCGTGGGGATCGGATTGAAATCGCTGAAAGAGCGAGGCGAGCAGGTCGGTCCAGGCGATGCGGCCGTCGTGCGCCCACAGCACCCCGCGCAAAGCCTCGCAACCGAGCCAGGCGCCGCTCCCTTCGTCGGAAATCGGCAGGCCCCAGCCGCCGACGCGATGGTGCCGACCGTTGACCTCGGCCCAGCCGACGGTGCCGGTGCCGATCACGATGACGCCGCCGTCGCGGCCACGGTGGGCGCCGACGCAGGCCGCATGGGCATCGGCGGTGACGAGCAGCTGGGCGAAGGGATGATGGTAGCTCTGCGCGGCGGCAAGGTCGGTGGGCTCGCTGGCGCCCGCGAGCGCCAGGCAGGCCACGATGCGGGAGAAATCGCGGTTGCCGAGGCCGGCCTGGCGGAGGCATTGACGCGTGGCATCCAGGATCGCGGCGAAGCTCTGCTCCAGGCCGAAGCGGATATTGGCCGGCCCACCCGTCCCCTCCCCGAGCTTCGCCCCCGAGGCGGACGTCAGCCGGGCGCGGCACTGCGTGCCGCCACCGTCGACTCCGAGCAGGAGGGCATTTCCGTGCATGATCCGTTCCACTGTCCAAGCGGCTTGTTTAAGTAAACGCCCGAGAACGAATCTGGATCGAACACGTTATGCTTAGACCTAAATCTGATTCGCAGCCCCGGCTCCAAGGCTCCATGGACACCGAACGGCCCAGCCCACGCTATTCCGGTATCGACGTCTGGGAGCCCGCCGACGTCCTGGATGCCATGATCGAGGGCCAGTTCGCCGCCGTCGCGGCGGTGCGCGCGGCGCGCCCCGAGCTCGAGCGTGCCGCGCTTGCCATGGAGGCGCGCCTGCACCATGGCGGCCGCCTGGTCTATGCCGGCGCCGGCACGTCCGGCCGCCTGGCGGTGCAGGACGGCGCCGAGCTGATGCCGACGTTCAGCTGGCCGGAAGAGCGGCTCCTGCTGTTGATGGCCGGCGGCAAGGACGCGCTGCTGCAGTCGGTCGAAGGCGCCGAGGACGAGGTCGAGCACGCCGCGCGGCTGGTGCGCCAGCACGGGATCGGGCCGGAGGACGTCCTCATCGGGGTTGCCGCCAGCGGCACCACCCCGTTCACCTTGTCATGCCTGCGCGAGGCGAAAGGGCGCGGCGCGTTGACCATCGGCATTGCCAACAATCCCGGCACGCCGATCCTCGAGGAGGCCGACCACCCGATCTGGCTCGACACCGGGCCTGAGCCGATCGCCGGCTCGACCCGCATGAAAGCCGGCACGGCGCAGCGCATCGCGCTCAATCTTTTGTCTTCGCTGCTCATGATCCTGCTCGGCCGCGTCTATGACGGGCTCATGGTCGACGTGCAGGCGGTGAACCAGAAGCTCAAGCGGCGCAGCGAAGACATGCTGTTGCAGATCAGCGGACGCACCCGCGACGAGGTGCGCGAAGCGCTGGCGCAGGCGCAGGGGAGCGTCAAGCTCGCCGTCATGCTGCTGCACGGCTGCGAGAGCGACGAGGCCGCGGCGCTGCTCGACCGGGCGGGCGGCCAGCTGCGCGCCGCGCTCGAGCTCATGCAGGGCCACGGCGAGGACGCGGCGTAAGCGTTCAATCGAGCTTCGCGCCCGACCGCGCCACCACCTCCGCCCACTTGGCGGAGTCCTTGGCGATCGTCTGCGCGAACTCCTCCGGCGTGCCGCCCGCCGGCTCGTCGCCGATGGCCGCGAAGCGCTGGCGGAACGCGGGCGAGGCGATCGCGCGGTTGATCGCCGCGTTGAGCTTGTCGACGATCGGCCGCGGCAAGCCGGCCGGGCCAATGACGCCGCTCCAGGTGGGCGCCTCGTAGCCGGGGACGCCGGCCTCGGCGACCGTGGGAAGGTCGGGGAAGGCCGGCGAGCGCCGCGCGCCGCTCACCGCAAGCGCCCGCACGGTGCCGGCCGCGGCGTGCGAGGCGATCGAGTTCAGGCTCTCGAACATCAGATGCACGCGGCCGGCAATCAGGTCGTTGATGGCGTTGGCGCCGCCGCGGTAGGGAACGTGGACGATGTCAGTTGCGGTCATGAACTTGAACAGCTCGCCGCCCACATGGCCGGGCGACCCGTTGCTGGAGGATGCGTTCAAGAGTTTGCCGGGGTTGGCCTTGGCGTGGGCGATGAGCTCCGGCACCGATTTGATCGACAGCGTCGGCGCCACCGCGAGCAGCAGGTGGCCGCGCGTGACCAGCGCGATCGGCTGGAAGTCGCGTTCGATGTCGTAAGGGAGCTTCGCCACCATATGGCGCGTGATCGCCAGCGCGCCGATCGGCCCCATGCAGACGGTGTAGCCGTCGGGCTCGGCCTTGGCGGTGAGATCGAGCCCGATCGTCAGCGCTCCGCCGGGGCGGTTGTCGACGACGACCTGCTGCCCAAGCTCTTTGCCGAGTTCCGCGCCGAGGATGCGCGCCACCGTATCGGTGGCGCTTCCCGCCGCCTGCGGCACGATGAGCCGGACCGGACGGTCGGGATAATCGGCCACCGCCGCGCCTGACGCACCAACGGCCGCGATCGTGCAGACGAGGAGGAATGGAATGAAACGAAAGCCGCGCATGTCCGCCCCGTGATACGTGATGCTCGTATCAGAGCGGCACGACGGGTCGAGCGCAAGTGCGATCGGGATCACGTCGTGCGGCCGACATCGACGACCTCGACGTCGACGGTTCTCGTCCGGCCGTCCCGCTGGAGGCTCAAGCGGGCGGTTTTGCCGACACCGTTGCGTTCGAGCTCGTCGGTGAGATCCGACAAGCGATGGACCGGTTTGTCGTTCACCGCCACGATGACGTCGCCGAGCTTGCCGGTATTGAAATCGACGCCGCGCAGGCCGGCGCGCTCGGCCGGAGATCCCGGTGCGGTCCGCACCACGACCACGCCTTCGACGCCCAACCGCGCCGCGGCGGTCTCATTCGCCGCCACGATGCCGATCCCCGGCGTGGGGACGCGGCCGTTGCGGATCAGATCGGGCACGATGCGATTGACCACGTCGACCGGGATCGCGAAGCCGATCCCGGCATTGGAGCCCGACGGCGATATGATGGCCGTGGTGACGCCGATCACCCGTCCGGCCGAATCCATGAGCGGACCGCCGGAATTGCCCGGATTGATGGCCGCATCGGTCTGGATCACGTTGGCGATCTCGCGGCCGCCGCTGGTCGGCAGCCGCCGTTTTAGCGCGCTGATGATGCCGCTTGTCAGCGACTGGTCCAGCCCGAAGGGATTTCCGATCGCGAAGGCCATTTGGCCGACCTGCAGATCGGCCGATGTACCGATGGCGATCGCCGGCGGCAGCTGTCTGGTGGAACGCAGCCGGATGACCGCCAAGTCATAGTTCGGTGCCACTCCGACGATTGCGGCCCGCGCGACCTCTCCGGAGGCAAAACGGACGCCCAGCTCGCCGGCTCCCCTGACCACGTGGTCGTTGGTGACGATGTGACCCGCCCCGTCCCAGATGAAGCCGGTGCCGGATTGCGCCCCGCCGCCTTCGTCCGGGGCGGCAAAGTCGGGCGTCGCAGCAGCCTGCCCGACCACCTGGACGACCGACGGAGAGACGCGCTGGAAGACCTCGATGGCGGACCGTTCGACGTCCGCCAATTGTCCGCGTGCCTCGACGGGACGCGGGGTCGAGGCCGAAAACAACAGCCGATCCAGATAGGGTTGCGCCGCGAACACGGCGAGAAGAACCGCGATGATGACGAGAATGCCGCGTGCAAAGCGATCGTTCACGGGTGTTCTCCAGGTCTGGGACGCGGCTGCACCGGCCCATGTCAGACCGGCAGGGAAATACCGGCGCGTGTCATACCGGCAGGCAAATGTCGCCGGCACCCGCCAAGTTCCCATAAACCCGTGGCCAAAAATCAAGAACCCCGGCTGGGCCCTGGCCGGGGTTCTGCGTCAGGCGCGATGCCGAACTTCTCGGCGGGCACCGACGGCTTATGAGTAAAACCATCGAGCCGGCAGCCTGGTTCCACGATTTTCTGGCAACTCGTCTTCATGGGGAAACGTGCATTCGTCACGCGCCAGACGGGCCGTGTTGCCGGCCGTAGCGTCCGGCCCATAGACTTCGACACATTCGCCGATGTGGCAGGAGAGCAAAATCTTGAACCGTGCGGCCGAACAGCCTTGCGGCGGTAATCCGCAGGATGCGTCCTTGGCGGCTATCCGCATTCGTAGTCTCACCAAGACGTTCGGCGCGCTCACCGCCATCGACAACGTGTCGGTGGACATCCAGTCCGGCGAGTTCTTCATGATCGTCGGTCCGAGCGGATGCGGGAAAACCACGCTTCTGCGCATTCTGGCCGGCCTCGAGCAGGCGACGGCAGGGACGCTCGAGATCGCCGCGCCGCGCTCGGACCGTCCGACGAACGCGATGATCTTCCAAGGCGATTCGATCTTTCCGTGGATGACGGTGTGGAACAATGCCGCGTATGGCCTGAGGATGCGCCGCGTGCCCGCCGCCGTCATCAAAGAGGTGGTCGGTCACTACCTGGAGCGCACCGGGCTCACGCGCTTTGCCGATTACTATCCGTACCAATTGTCCGGCGGCATGCGCCAGCGCGTGTCGATCGCCCGCGCCTTTGCCAACGACCCGGAAATCCTGTTGATGGACGAGCCGTTCTCCGCGCTCGACGCCCAGAACAAGCTGCTGCTGCAGGAAGAACTGTTGCGCATCTGGGAGGAGCACAAGAAGACGGTCGTGTTCATCACCCACAGCGTCGACGAGGCCGTGCTGCTCGGCGACCGCATCATGATCATGACAGCACA
Source organism: Xanthobacteraceae bacterium (assembly GCA_045801465.1). Classification (GTDB taxonomy): domain Bacteria; phylum Pseudomonadota; class Alphaproteobacteria; order Rhizobiales; family Xanthobacteraceae; genus DATFWC01. The sequence continues at coordinate 41,293 of JBJMSU010000208.1, forward strand.
GCCAGGTCGGTTGAAGCTGATCGTCCCAGTGCCGCTGGCGCGCCCGCGCGACCTGATGGAGCTGCAAAAGGCGCCGGAGTTGGGCGCGCTCGTTCACCGCATCTGGTCGAGCCTGCGCGAGGAAGTCCTGCGCGCCCGCCGGCAGGAAGATAAGGAGGCCAAATCGTGACGACGGGGAACATCGCAGCCGCTGCACGGCCGCACTGGGCGCTGTCGACGCGCTGGCGCGATCGCGTGCTGAGCTTTGCGTCGCCGCTCGCGCTGCTGCTGGTGTGGGAGCTGGCCGGCCATTTCGGCTTTATCGATACGCGGTTCTTTCCGCAGCCGTCGAGCATCCTCTCCGTTCTCGCCGACATGATGCGCTCGGGCGAGCTCGCCACCCACACTTTCATCAGCCTCGAGCGGCTCGCCTGGGGGACGATCATCGGCGGTGTCCCGGCGCTCGTGCTCGGCATCGCCATGGGCCTCAACCGCGTCGTCCGTGCGCTCGTTGATCCCTTGATCGCCGCAACCTATCCGGTTCCCAAAAGCGCCATCCTGCCGTTGGCCTTGCTGATCTTCGGGCTGGGCGAGGGATCGAAAATCTTCATGGTGGCGATCGGCGTGTTCTTTCCGGTGGTCATCAATGCGACGACCGGCGTGCGCGAGATCAACCGCATCTATCTCGATGTCGGCCGGAACTTCAAGGCGAGCCGCTGGAACACGTTCTGGACCATCGCGCTGCCTGGGGCGCTGCCGGTCATCATGACCGGCTTCAAGCTCGGTATCGGCATCGGTCTGGTGCTGATTGCCATCGCCGAGATGATCGGCGCCAAGAGTGGTCTCGGCTTCCTGATCTGGAGCGCTTGGAGCACGTTTGCGGTCGAGCAGATGTATGCCGGGCTGTTCATGATCGCGCTGATCGGCTTCCTGCTCACGCTCGCCCTCAACGAGCTCGAACGGATCGTCGTGCCGTGGAAGGCCGACACGGGAGCATGAAACGGCCTCCGGCGATCCGTTTTGAATGGCCTTGATTTGTCCGGGATGATGCCGTACATTGAGGGACTGAGATTTTATCATGCCCCAGCGGTCCAATCGTACCGCCCGCGTCGAGGCACGGATCAGTCCGGATGCTCTCGCGATCGTGAAGCGTGCTGCCGAAATCCAAGGCCGCAGCGTCAGCGAATTCATCGTTGATGCCGCCCGGGAGGCGGCGCATCGGACCATCGAGGAGGCGACGATCATCCGCCTGTCCATCGAGGATCAGCGTCTGATTGCGGACGCGATCCTCAATCCACCCGAGCCGAACGAAGCGTTGCGGCGAGCCTTCGAGGCTCACAAACGCCTCGTCATCAAATCCCGGTGACGTTCGCTGTCGTTGTCGAGCCGCTTTCGTCAACGCACGAACGGGCTTCCTTCACGTCCGGTGTTCCGGCGCTCGACCGCTACATTCGCGAACAGGCAGGCCAGGACGTTCGGCGACGCGTCGGCAACTGCTTCGTTGCCGTCGAGCAGGAGACGCGTGCGATTGTGGGCTACTACACTCTTGCCGCATCAAGTGTGCCGGTCACCGAACTGCCCCTCACGGAGACCAAACGCCTTCCGCGCTATCCCGTGCTTCCTGCAACGTTGATTGGAAGGCTCGCCGTCGACAGCCGTTACCGGGGGCGACAGCTTGGCATCGCTTTGGTTGCCGATGCCATACGTCGTAGTGCCCGCGCCGAGCCCGCAGTGTTCACGCTGGTCGATGCAAAGGATGACGCAGCAACGGCGTTCTACCGCAAGCTTGGCTTTGTGCCCTTGGCAAGCCATTCGTTGACGTTGTTTCTGCCGATCGCCACCGCGCTCAAGCTCTTTGCCTGACGCCACCCTGTGTGAGGAAGTTTTTACCCCTTCCGGGGCACCATCCCGGCCGACCACAATCCGGGAGTAGGACGATGTCGGGGTGGCGGGACGCGAAGAATCGGCAGGCGCTGGCGCGCCTTAACAAAGCGCTGCCGGCGATCTTTCCGGCGCCGGTGCTCACGCACGCACTGGAACGGTCTTTGACGCCGGCCATGCCGAGCCGCGCCGTCTACTCGTACTTTCGCGCGCA
>JBJMSU010000223.1:0-18409 GCA_045801465.1 Xanthobacteraceae bacterium
GGCTACGGCCAAGGAAACATAGGCCAGGATCATGAGCGGCATTTTTGGCTGGGCTTCCGCCGGCGGGCGCATGACATTTGGCAGTCGCGCGTAGTCCCCGTAGAGCAGGACGCCATGCACGAAGAAGCCAAGTCCCATCGCGATGACGAACATCACGGCTGCTGAAATGGCGAATTTTCGACACATCACCTCCTCCCCGGACCGCGCTTGCCGGTGACTGGAGATTTACACCAGCATCGTTACCGGCTGCTCGATGAAGCCTTTGACGGCGGCGAGGAGCTGAGCGCCGAGCGCGCCGTCGACCACGCGGTGGTCGCACGACAGCGTCACCGTCATCTGGCTCACGAATTTGACGCCGCCGTCCCGCGTTTCGACCGGCCGGCGCTGCACCGCGCCGACCGCCAGAATGGTCGCGTGCGGCGGATTGATGATCGCCGTGAAGGCCGAAATGCCATGCATGCCGAGGTTCGAGATAGCGGTCGAGCCGCCTTGATACTCTTGCGGCTTGAGCTTGCGGTCGCGCGCGCGCGCCGCCAGGTCCTTCATCTCGGCCGAGATGGCGGTGAGCGATTTCGTCTCCGCCCGGCGGATCACCGGCGTGAGCAGCCCGCCTTCGAGCGCCACAGCGATGCCGATGTCGGAGTGCCGGAAGCGCAGGATTCGGTCCTCTGCCCACACCGCATTGGCGGCTGGCACGCGCTGCAGCGCCAGCGCCAGCGCCTTGATGACGAAGTCGTTGACCGAGAGCTTCAAGGCAGAGCTGTCGTCCGGTGCCGCCGCGTTCGCTTCCTCGCGCAGCGCCAGCAGCCGGTCGAGCGTCAAATCCACGCTGAGATAGAAGTGCGGAATCGTCTGCGCGGCCTGGGTGAGCCGTGCCGCAATGGTACGGCGCATATTGTCGAGCGGCACTTCCTCGAATGGCGTGTCCTGGTAGAGCGCCTTGACCTGATCGGCGGACGGCGTGCGCGCTGCCGGGACGGCGGCCGGCGCGGCAGGCTTGGCGGAGATCGCCGCTTCCACGTCGCGCGCGACGATCCGGCCATGCGGCCCGGACCCCTGAACGCGGCTGACATCGATGCCGGCCTCACCGGCGAGGCGGCGCGCCAGCGGGGTCGTCACGGCGCCGCTCGCAAGCTTGGCACGGCCATAATTGCGGTCGGGCGTGCGCACTTCGCGGAACGGGTCGAGGGCGATCGGGCGCGTGGCCTTAGGCTGGTCCACGGAGGCAGGTGCTGCCGCCGGAACCTTCGGCGGCGCGATCGGGGTTTTCGGCGGCGCGCCGGTGGCGGCGGCCTGCGGGCTGGTGGTGGCGCCGGCCGTATCGGAAATCACCGCGACGATAGCGCCGACCAGCGCGGTCTCGCCTGCCGGAATGCGGATCTCGGCCAGCACGCCCGGAGCGATCGCCGGCACCTCCATCGACACCTTGTCGGTCTCGATCTCGAACAGGTTGTCGCCGGCTTTGATGTCGTCGCCGACCTGCTTGAACCAGGTCGAGATTTTGCCCTCGGCGACCGTCTCGCCGAGCTGCGGCATCAGGACGTCCATGACGCCGTCTCGTAGGGTGGGCTGAGCGAAGCGAAGCCCACGCGGTCTTCTTTTCGTGACGTGATCCCCGTGGGCACGGCTCGCCTTCGGCTCGCCTTTGCCCACCCTACATGTCGCTGCCGCATCGCCTTCACCAGCTCAGCGACACGTACTGGGTCTCGAGGAACTCCATCAACCCCTCATGCGCGCCTTCGCGGCCGATGCCGCTTTGCTTCATCCCGCCGAACGGCGCCGCCGGATCGGACACGAGGCCGCGATTGAGGCCGATCATGCCGAAGTCGAGTTTTTCCGAGACGCGCATGCCGCGACCGACATCGCCGGTGTAGAGATAGGCGATGAGGCCGTATTCGGTATCGTTCGCCTTGGCGATCACCTCCTCCTCGGACTTGAAGGTCTGCAGCGCGGCCACGGGGCCGAAAATCTCCTCGCGCACCATGTTGGCGTTCTCCGGCACATGCGAGAGCACGGTCGCCGGATAGAAGAACCCCTTGCCATTCTCAGGTTTCCCGCCGGTCATGACCTTGGCACCCTTGCCGACCGCATCCTCGACCAGGCTCTTGACCTTGTCGCGCGTCTCCGCGTTGACGAGCGGCCCGAGCGCGACGCCATCGTCGAGCCCGTTGCCCATCTTCAGCGCCGCCATCCGTTGCGTGAGCTTCTGGGCAAAGGCGTCGTGCACCTTCTCGTGCACGTAGAAGCGATTCGCCGCCGTGCAGGCCTCGCCCATGTTGCGCATTTTGGCGACCATCGCGCCTTCGATGGCAGCGTCGATGTCGGCGTCCTCGAATACGATGAAGGGCGCGTTGCCGCCGAGCTCCATCGCCGGCTTCACCACGTTGTCGGCCGCTTCGTGCAGGAGCTTGCGGCCGACCTCGGTCGAGCCGGTGAACGAGACGACGCGTACCCGCGGATCGTGCAGCATCGCGCTCACCACGGGACCCGAGCGGCGCGACGGGATGACGTTGACCGCACCGGCGGGGACGCCCGCCTCTTCCAGCAGCGGCATCAGGGCCAGCATGGTGAGCGGCGTCTCCGAAGCGGGCTTGAGCACGACCGTGCAGCCCGCGGCCAAAGCCGGGCCGATCTTGCGCGTCGCCATGGCGGCAGGAAAATTCCACGGCGTCACCAGCACTGCGACGCCGGCCGGCTTGTGGTGCACGTAGATATTCGCGCCGGAGGACGGCGCCCGATAGTTCTGGCCGATGTTGCGCACGGCCTCCTCGGCGAACCAGCGGAAGAACTCGGCCGCGTACGCCACCTCGCCGCGCGAATCCGACAACGCCTTGCCGTTCTCCAGGGTCATCAGCTTGGCGAAGCGCTCGCCGTCCTGGATGATCAGCTCGTAAGCCTTGCGCAGGATTTCGGCGCGCTCGCGCGGCTTCTTGCCGGCCCAGCCCGGAAATGCCGCGCTCGCCGCATCGACGGCGGCCTTGGCATCTTCGACGGTGGCGCTCGCGACCGTGGTGATGGTGTTCTCGGTCGCCGGATCGAGCACGTCGAAGCGCTGGCCGTCCGACGACTTGCGCCATTTGCCGCCGATCCACAGGTCGGTCGGAACATTGGCGAGGAGGTTTTCGTACATGGCTTCATGTCCTGGCGAATAGCGCGTAGCGAATGCGAACAATGAGCAGCGAGTTGAGCGGTGCTGAATGGTCTGGTTATCGCTACTCGCTGTTCGCCACCCGTGTAGACTTAATCTCGACCAGCACGTTGCGGTAGGTGGCGGTGCCGAGGTTGCGCAGGTCGTGAATCTCGCCGGCGTCGCGCCAGATCGCCTCGCCCAGCTTTTCCTGCGGCCGGTAGACTTTGCCGTCGATCGATTCGATCTCGATCTTGCCCTCGGTCAGCGGCACGATCACGTAGGGCAGATCGTGGCGATGCAAGCCCTTGCTCTTGCCCGGTTCGACCGCGAGCTCCCACACGCGCACCTGCTCGTTCTCGAAGATCACGCGATTGCCGATCGGCCCGAGCACCAGTTCCTTGTCCGGCTCACGCTGCAGCATCCTTTGCTCCGTTCTAATTCCCGAGCGAATGCCGCACCCGATCGGCGATGCGGTCGGCCGTCGGCAGGATGGCGTCCTCCAGGACGTCGGCTGCGGGCAGCGGAATATGCGGTGTCGTGATCCGCACCGGCGGCCCGTCGAGATCATAGAACGCCTCGTCGGCCACGATGGAGACGATTTCGGCGCCCCAACCGCACAGACGGGGATTTTCTTCGACCGTGAACACGCGGTGCGTCCGCGCCACCGAGCCCAGAATGGTCTGCGTGTCGAGCGGCACGAGCGAGCGCACATCGATCACCTCGCAGTCGATGCCGTCCTGCGCCTTCAATTTCTCGGCGGCTTGCAGCGCGCGCGGCACCATCAGGGCGAGCGCCAGAATGGTGGCATCGCGCCCCGGACGCACGATCTTGGCCGTGCCCAGTGTGTCGACGATCTCGCCGTCCGGCACATCGCCCTTGGTGGGATAGAGAGATTTGTGCTCGAAGAAGATCACCGGGTCGGGATCGCGCACCGCGGCCGCCATCAGGCCGATGACGTCGCGCGGGGTGGAAGGCGCCACCACCTTGAGCCCGGGAATCATCATCGCCCAGTTCTCGACGCTCTGCGAATGCTGAGCGCCGAAGCGCGAGCCGGCGCCGTTGGCGGTGCGCACCACCAGCGGGCACTTCACCTGGCCGTTGGTCATATACCGGCTCTTGCCGAACTCGTTGGCGATATAGTCGAAGCACACGGCGAAGAAATCGGAGAACATGATCTCGGCGATCGGCTTCAGGCCCGTCATCGCCGCCCCCATGGCGGCACCCAGGATCGCCTGCTCCGAGATTGGCGTGTCGCGCACGCGGATGGGGCCGAATTGCTCGAGCAGGCCGACCGTCGTCTTGAACACGCCGCCTGCGGCGCCGACGTCCTCGCCGATGAACACCACGCAGGGATCGCGCTCCATCTCCTGGGCGATGCCGCGCGCCACCGCATCGCGGTAGGTCAGTTCCGCCATGCCCAGCCTCCGTCGGCGTAGACGTCGGTCGTCAGGATCTCGAGCGGCGGCATCGGCGCGGCCTTGCATTTTTCCGTGGCCGCATCGACCTCTTGCCGCACCTCGGCCTCGATCCTTGCGATCACGTCGTCGGCAATCCCGAACTGCTTCAGCCGCTCGCGATAGATGACGATCGGATCGCGCTTCTTCCACGCGTCCAGCTCGCCCTCGGGTCGATACTTGGCGGGATCGGCGCGCGAGTGGCCGCTGTAGCGATAGGTCTTGCACTCGATCAGCGACGGCCCGCCGCCGGCGCGCGCCTTCTCGTAGGCCGCCAAGGCGGCGCGGTACACCGCGTCGGCGTCCTGGCCGTCGACCAGGATCGGCGCGAGCCCGTACGCCGACGCCCGGTCGGCAGCAGGATGCTCGACCGCGGTCACGCTGCTGATCGGCGTGTATTCCATGTACAGGTTGTTCTCGCACACGAAGATCACCGGCAGCTTCCACACGACCGCGAAATTCAGCGCCTCGTGGAAGGCACCGATGTTGGTGGTGCCGTCGCCGAAAAAACACACCGTGACGTCGTCGTCGCCGCGGAACTGGGCGCGCCACGCCGCCCCGCAGGCAATCGGCAGATGAGCGCCGACGATGGCATAGGAGCCCATGACGCCGTGGTCGACCGAGGTGAGATGCATCGAGCCGCCCTTGCCGCGCATGAGGCCGTTGTCGCGCTGCATCAGCTCGCCCAAGACCTTCTCGACCGGCACGCCGCGGGCGAGCGTATGGGCGTGGCCGCGATAGGTGCAGAAGCTCAGGTCTCCGGGCCGCATCGCGACGGCGAAGCCCGCCGCCACCGCCTCCTGGCCGAGCGAGAGGTGGCTCGTGCCCTTGACGAGGTTCTGCAGGAACAGATCGAAGGCGCGCTGCTCGCTCTCGCGGATTTCGAACTGGACCCGGTAAAGACGCAGCCGCGCTTCTTCGCCGATGTCGTCGTTCACTCCTGGGGCCGGCGCTCCGGCTGGCGCCCGATCCTCGATTTTCGCCATGAAGTCCTCGAAGTGCTCAAGCCGCGCGGAACTTAGCCCCTCCGTGTGAGCCGGGGCAACTGGTGCGGGCCGCGCACCTGCTCCCGGTAGAGGATGAAGAGGCCGGAGGCGACCACGATGGCGGCGCCGGCGAGCGTCCAGCCGGTGGGCACGTCGGCGAACACCAGATAGCCGAGGATGATCGCCCAGACGATCTGGCTGTAGATGAACGGCGCGAGCAGCGCGGGGGGCGCCAGCCGGTGGGCGAGGATCAACAGGTAATGCCCCACGGTGCCGAAGGCGCCGCACACGACCATCAGCAAGATGATCAGCGGATCGCTCGGCGTGGTCCAGACGAACGGGACGACCGGGAGCATGACGGCGGCTCCCACCAGGTTCGAGTAGAACAGCGTCGTCTCGGTCGAATCCGTGCGCGACAGCATGCGGGTCGAAATGCTGTAGGCGGCGTAGAAGGCCGCGGCCGCGAGCGAGATCAAGGCGGCCGGGTGAATGCCGCCGAAGCCGGGCCGTGCCACCAGGAGGACGCCCAGGAAGCCGACGCAGATCGCCGTCCAGCGGCGCCAGCCCACCCATTCCCCCAAGACCGGGCCGGACAGGATGGCGACGAAGAACGGCGTCGAGAACACGATGGCCAGCGCCTGATCGAGCTGCAGATAGCGCAGGGCAAAAAAGTTGAGCAGGGTCGAGGCGAGCAGGAGCACGGAACGTCCGACCTGCAATAGGGGCCGGCCGGTCGCCATCAAGGCGGGACGGCTGAACGGATTGGAAATGACGATGGCCAGCACCAGGGCGCCGGTGTAGCGCGCCCATACCACCTGCAGCGTATCCATGTAGCCGTTGAGGAACTTCGCCATCGCATCGAGGCAGGCGAAGCACGCGAGCGCGCCGCACATCAGTGCGATGCCGGTCAGACGCTGGCGCCGCTCGTGCGCTCCCTCGCTCAATAGGTCGCCCGCCCGCCGGAAATGTCGAGAACCGCGCCGGTCGTGAACGAGCACTCGGCCGAGGCGCAGAAAGCCACCAGCGCGGCAATCTCTTCGACAGTGACGAAACGGCCGCGCGGGATCTTCGCCAGCATATAGGCGATATGCTCCTCCTTCATCTGCTCGAAGATCGCCGTCCTGGCGGCTGCCGGCGTGACGCAATTGACGGAAATGTCGTAGGACGCGAGCTCCTTCCCCAGCGACTTGGTGAGCGCGATGACGCCGGCCTTGGATGCCGAATAGGCCGATGCGTTCGGGTTGCCTTCCTTGCCGGCGATCGACGCGATATTGACGATGCGGCCGTAGTTGCGGGCGATCATGTGCGGGACGACCGCGCGGCAGCAGTTGAACGGGCCGGTGAGGTTCACCCGCAGCACGTCGTCCCAGTCCTCGGGCGGGTACTCCCAGGTCACCGTGTTCGGTCCGGCAATTCCGGCATTGTTGACCAGGATGTCGATCTCACCGAATGCCGCGAGCGTCGCGTCACGCGCGCGCTCGACCTCCGCGAGCCGGGTCACGTCCACCGCTTGGCACGCGACGCGCTCGGGCCGTGCCGTTTCGGCTGCCGTCCTCTCGGCCAATGCGATGTCGCGATCCCAGATGGCGACCGTGGCGCCGCAATCCAGGAACCGCTCGACGATCGCTCGGCCGATCCCCTGGGCACCGCCGGTCACGACCGCGACACGGCCGCCAAGATCGATCGTATTGGACATTGGGGCGTGAGCTACAGGCTTTCGCAGTTGAATGGACGCAAGGCGGCGCCGCGAGTCACCTCTCCCCAGCGGGGAGACTCCTTCGCATCGTCGCCTCCAAAATTGGGTTCTTTGCCTTCGCTGGGATTATCGTTCGTTTACCGCTCGCTTGGAAGCGGGCACTCGTCCTGGCAGCCGCGCCGAACGCGCTTGGCTCAAGCGTCCCGCGTGAGCGCGCTTTCATGCCAGCGGCGCAGCACCAGGTGCGAGGCAAGCGACAGCGCGAAGAACATCACGATGCCGGTCACCGAGAGCAAAAGCAGCGCCGCGAACAGCCGGGGAATGTTGAGCCGGTAGCCGGATTCGACGATGCGATAGGCGAGGCCGGAGCCGGCGCCGGCGGTGCCGGCGGCAATTTCGGCCACCACGGCGCCGATCAGCGCCAGGCCGCCGGCGATGCGGATGCCGCCCAGCATGTACGGCAAGGCCGCCGGCAGCTTGAGATGGGCCAGGATCTGCCAGCGCGAGGCGCCGTAAAGCGCGAACAGGTCGATCAGGTTGTGATCGACCGAGTTCAGTCCCAGCGTCGTGTTGGCCAGCACCGGAAAGAACGCCACGATCCAGGCACAGGCGAGCACTGCGGCGGGCTGCGGCAGATAGATGAGCAGCAGCGGCGCGATGGCGATGACGGGCGTGACCTGCAGGATCACCGCGTAGGGATAGAGCGAGTATTCCAGCAGCCGCGATTGGTTGAACAGGATCGCAAGCGCGATGCCGCCGACCACCGCCAGCACGAGCCCGGCGAGCGTGGTGGTGAGGGTGACACCGAGGGAGCCTGAAAGCACCGGCCAGTCGGAGACCAACGTGGACAGGACGAGACCCGGGCCGGGCAGGATGTAGGGCGGAATGTCTTCGAGGCGCACCACCAGATCCCAGGCGAGCACCCCGAGCCCGAGCGCCGCGCAGGGGAGGGCCACGCGCAGCGCACGTTCGCGCCAGTCCGTGTCGAAGCGCGCGCGGCTCATGACGTCTTTGCGGTTGCGGCGTCCTGCGCCATGGCGCGGGCGAGTGCGTCCGAGGTGATGCGGCAGAGCTCGACGTAACGGGCCGACGTGCGGAAGCTGCGGTCGCGCATCGGAGCATCGATCGCGACCTCGGCGAGCACACGTCCGGGACGCGGCGTCATCACGACGATCCGGTTCGACAGGTAAACCGACTCGAACACCGAGTGGGTGACGAACACGATGGTCTTGCCGAGACTTTCCCACAGAGACAGCAGATCGTCGTTGAGCTTGAAGCGGGTGATCTCGTCGAGGGCGGCAAACGGCTCGTCCATCAGTAAAAGCTTCGGTTGGGTGACCAGGGCGCGCGCGATCGACACCCGCATTTTCATGCCGCCGGAGAGCTCGCGCGGGTAGACGGCGGCGAAGTCAGCGAGCCCGACGCGCGCCAGCGCATCCATGACTTGCGGCACGGCCTGCGTCTTTGCCACGCCGGCGAGCCGCAGCGGCAGGAAGACGTTGCCGAACACGGTCGCCCACGGCATCAGGGTGGGTTCCTGAAACACGAAGCCAATGCCGTGACCTGCCGGCAAGCCGGAACCGTGTTGCCACGCGATCGTGCCGCTCGACGGCGCGCCGAGGCCGGCGATCAGCCGGAGCGCTGTCGACTTTCCGCAGCCGGACGGCCCGATCAGCGACAGGAATTCGCCGGGACGGACGGCGAGGTCGAACTGCTCCAAAGCCGCGACGCCGTTGGCAAATACCTTGCTCACCCCTTCCAATGCCACGACCGGCGCGCCGTTCGCGTGAGCTTGCGGACCTCGCCGAATATTCTCGGGTGCGACCATCGAGTGATTTCGGTCAATGCCGGTCGGATTTCATAAAAGCCGCATCAATTCTTCGGCCGCAGCTCGACGCCGACGCGCTTGTTGACGAATTGCAGCGTGTAGGATTTGCGATAGTCGAGATCGGGTTTGATGACTCCGGCCCGCACCATCTTGTCGAAGAAGCTTTTCATGCGCGCATCGGTCATGGCGCCGATGCCCAGCTCGAGCGCATCGCCGGAATCGACGATACCGTACGCTTTCATTGTCCCGACCGAATAGGCCAGGAGCTCGTCGCTCATTTCCGGATTGTGCTTCTTGATGAGCGCGTTTGCGGCCTTGTTGTCGCCATAGATATAATTGTACCAGCCGACGATCGAGGCATCGACGAAGCGCTGCACCAGGTCGGGCTTGGTCTGCGTGAGCTCGCGCCTGGTCTCGATCAGGGTCGAATAGGTGTCATAGCCGTAGTCGGCGAGGAGAAAGATCTTCGGTTTCATGCCGACCTGCTTCTCCACCGCGAACGGCTCGGAGGTAACATAACCCTGCATGGCGGTTCGCTTGTCGGCGAGGAACGGCTGCGGGTTGAACGTGTAAGGCTTGACCTGCTCCTCGCGGAAGCCGAAGTCGGCCTTCAGCCATTGCAGATAATTGACCCGGCCTTCGGGCGAAACGAGCAGCGTCAGCTTCTTCAGGTCGTCGAACTTCTCGATTCCCTGGTCTGGATGCGCAAGCAGCACCTGGGGGTCCTTTTGGAACATCGCCGCGACCGATACCGTCGGGATGTTCTGCACGGCGGCGTCGAAGGCCTGCAGGGTGCCGGCGACCATGACGAAATCCATCTTGCCGACCGGCACCAGGATGCGATTGTTCACCTGCGGACCGCCTGGCACGATGGTGACGTCGAGGCCGTATTTTCGGTAGGTGCCATCGGCCAGCGCCTGGTAGAAGCCGCCGTGCTCGGCCTCGGCCACCCAGTTGGTGCCGAACGAGACCTTGTCGAGCGTCTGCGCACCTGCCGTGCCGACCGCGAGTGCGCTTGCCAACAGCACGCTCGGCCATCGCCCCCAGACCACCAGATTCATCGGCTTCTCCTGCATGGGCATGAAAATAGGGGAGGCGTGCCGTCTTGCCCATCCCAGGCGGACGCCGCATCCTGCGCGGCCCGTTGGCGGCGCGACCGCGTTCCTCAGCGCCGGCGGCAGGTCTCGAGGACAGGATCGCATGCTCCCGAAACGTGATTGGCTGGAGATGACCTGGCAGGATTTTGGGGGGGCCGACACCGCGCGCTGGATCGCCGTGCTCCCCGTGGCGGCGGTGGAGCAGCACGGGCCGCATCTGCCGCTCGGCGTCGACACGTTCATCGCTCAAGCCTACTTGGCGCGCGTGCGGACGGTGCTGCCGGCAGACCTGCCGGTGACGTTCCTGCCGCTGCAGCAGGTCGGACAGTCGGATGAACACCTGAGCTTTCCCGGCACGCTGACGTTGTCGTCAGGCACCGTGATCAAGGCGTGGAGCGAGATCGCCGAGTCGCTCCACCGTGCGGGCGTCGGCAAGCTCGTCATCGCCACCAGCCATGGCGGGAATCTGCAAGCGATCGAAGTGATCGCGCGTGCGCTGCGCGCGCGCTTGAGGATGCTGGTGGTGACCTGCGCCTGGCACCGGTTCGGCTATCCCGAGGGGCTGTTCACGGCGGAGGAGCGCCACCACGGCATCCATGGCGGCGCGATCGAGACCTCGCTCATGCTGGCCGCGCGGCCCGACACCGTGCGCATGGAGCGCGCCGCGCGCGCGGTCCCCGCGAGCATCGCCATGGAAGGCGAATTCAAGTGGCTGCATACTTATCGTCCGGCCGGGTTCGGCTGGATGACGCAGGACCTGCATCCGTCCGGCGCGGTTGGCGATCCCACCGTGGCGAGCGCCGAGAAGGGCGACGCGGCTCTGGCGCACGGCGCGCGCGCCTTCGTCGAGCTCCTGGCCGAAGTCGACCGCTTCGATCTCGCCCGTCTGGCCAAGGGGCCGATGGGGTGAGCGCTACTTCCGCAGCCCCGTTTCCGTCATGAAGGCGGTCCACCGCCTCACTTCCGACGCGTGCAGCTCGGCGAACGCCTTCACGCCCAATCCGGTCGGCTCGAAGCCGATCGCGCGAAACTTGCTCTGGATGTCCGGCTGCTTGACGACCTCGACAATGGCGGCGCCGAGTTGCTCACGGATGGGGTTCGGCATGCCGGGCGGCCCGTAGACGCCGAGCCAACCGGTCAGCTCGATGCCGGACACGCCGGCCTCGGCAAATGTCGGAACGTCGGGAATGGAGGGCAGACGATACGGGCTGCTCACCGCAAGCCCCCTGATTGCGCCGGACTTGATCTGCTCCATGACCACCGGGAAGACCTCGATGAGCACGTCGATTGAGCCGCCGATGAGGTCATTAAGCGCTGCCGGGCCGCCGCGATAGGGCACGTGCACCATGCTGATGCCGGTCTTGCGCATGAACAGCTCCGGGGCGAGGTAGTCCAAGGCGCCGACGCCGGTCGATCCGAAGGTGAGATTGCCCGGTCGCGCCTTGGCGAAGGCGATGAACTCCTGCACCGAGGTGACGGGAGTCTTGTTGTTGACCACCATGGCCGTCGCATATTCGGCCGTCCCGGCGATGGGCACCATGTCCTTCATGGGATCGAACGGCGGATTGGCATCCATGGCGTAGTTGATAACGACCGAGCCGACGTTGCCGATCATCAGCGTGTAGCCGTCCGGCTCGGCCTTCAACATTTCCTTCAGGCCGATCACCCCGTTGGCGCCCGGCTTGTTCTCGACGATGACCGACTGGTTGAGCTTGGCGCGCAGGGCATCCGCCACCAGGCGCGCGGAGAGGTCGCTGATGCCGGCTGGCGGGAACGGCACGATCAACCTGATCGCGCGCGTCGGATAGGTCTGGGCGGTCGCCGCTGCCGCGCCAAGCGCAAGGACGAGAACCGCCAGTATGGCGCGCATCTGTGTTGCCCCCTCAAGCCCGTGGTCAGAGTCGGCCGAGCCCGGCAATTAGACTATGCGGGGGAATGATCGGCAACGGGTGCGCGCACGCGGACTGCCGGCTCAATGTCGCCGCGCGCCCGAGGCAGCCTCGTGGTGCATCACTGCGCGAATCGCTCGATGAACCACTTGAGCAGCCGCACCCATATTTCGTCCTTGCCGACCGTGTCCTCGATGCCGTGCTCGAGGTTGGGATTGTCGTTGACCTCCATGACCACGACGCCGTCGTCGGTCTGCTTGAGATCGACGCCATAGAGGCCGTCGCCGATCGGCTTGGCAGCCCGCACGCCCATCTCGATCACTTCGGGCGGCGCCTGGTCGAGATCGAAGGTGCGAAACCCGCCTTCGCGCGAAGACCCGTCGGGCCGGTACTTCACGGTTTGCCAATGGCCGCGTGCCATGCGGTACTGGCACACGAACAGCGGCTCGCCGGCCAGTACGCCGACGCGCCAGTCGAAGTCGGTCGGCAGGAACTTCTGCGCCAGCAACAGGTCGGTCTCTTCGAACAGCTCGTCGGCAATGCGCTTGAACTCCTCGGGCGTTCCCACCCGGTGAACGCCGCGTGAGAACGAGCCGTCGGGAATCTTCACCACCAGCGGCAGGCCGAGCTCGTCCATGGCGCGCGGCAGGTCGGCGTTGTCGGCGAGCATGACGGTCGGCGGGGTCGGCACCTGGTTGGAGCCCAGGAGCTCCATCAGGAACACCTTGTTGGTGCAGCGGATCATCGAGATGGGATCGTCGATGACGGGCATGCCCTCCTGCCAGGCGCGGCGCGCGAAGCGGTAGGTGTGGTTGTCGATCGACGTGGTCTCGCGGATGAACAGGCCGTCGTACTCGGGAAGCTCGTCGAGCTGGCGGCGGGTGATCGGCTCGACATCGACCGACAGCTTTTCGGCGATGCGTGCCAGATGCTTGAGCGACGCCACCGATGACGGGGGCATCTTTTCGTTGGGGTCGTGCAGGACCGCGAGATCGTATTTGGAGATGGAGCGCGTCTTGGGGTCGCGCCACTCGCGCTTGGTGTGCTGGTGGAGGGAGTCGCGGAAGAACGACGCCTCGCCATTGGCAAGCCGGGTGATGTTGCGTGGGCGGATGCGGTCGATCGACAGCCACGGGCCGGGCTCGACCGTCACCTCGAGCGCCGGGCAGCGGAACCAGTCGAACAGCAGCCGGCCGAAGGAATCGAACCGCGCGTCGTGGGCGATGCCGAAGCAGACCAGGAACTTGAACTCGCCCTCCGGCTGGAAGTCCGCCTTGCGGGCGCAGCGGTTGAGCTCGTCCTCGAGATCGGGCAGCGCGTGCTCGTAGAGCTTGGCCTCGCGCAGCTCCAGCATGGTCTCGACGCTCGGCACCACGCGGTGCCCGCGCGCTTCGGCCAAAAGCGAGGCGTAATAGCCCTTCGACTGGTACGCGTAGGAACGCGACAGGTTGATGAGCTTCGGCCGCGCCATCTCGAACAGGCGCGGACGGGCGAGATACTCGCTCGTCGCGATCACCTTGTGCGGCGTTTCGGCGTTGGGGAAATCCTTGGGCTGGTCGACCAGAATGACCCAGCCGGTCATTGGACGCGTCCTTTCCGGATGAGAATCGCCGCGCGCAGGTCGTCCTGGCCGAACCGCGTCATGCGATCGAACTCGCTTGAGGGCACTGCATAAGTCTCGGCAGACGTGGCGTTGCCGTCCTCGTCTCTGATCGCCGCCGGGTCGTGCACCAGGATGTGGCGGCCTTCGCGGCCGAAGGCGAACACCCAGTGCGGAACGTTCCGACGCACCATGCGATAACCAGAGACGAGCACAATAGCGACGGCACCTGTCTCGAATGCCTCCATGAGAGCCGATTCGTCGAGCGGTGCAAGATGAATCGGAATTTTCAACGCCTCGGCTTCGCGCCGAAACTCGTCCTGGGCAAGCCGCATCACCCGCCGCTTGTCGTCCGAGCCGACTGTGGCGAGGAAGTAGGGCCCCCCGTGGCTTACATGAATCCGTGGCTCAAGTCCGTGACGTTTCAATATCACGGCCAGCCCGTAAGGGTCGCACCCGCCCGGACCGGAGGTCATGAAGACCGTCGTTGCCTCACGCCAGAGCTTGAACTCGTAGGCCGGGCCGGGACGGAAGGACGGATCCGCCCAGGCCAGCGCCATCATCATGCACGCCGGACCGCAAGTGAACTCGGTGGTTTGGTGGAAGTAGGGCGGGACTTCATGGCGGCGACGGAGATCCGGCGCGAGCCTCTTTTCGAAGCGCAACGCATGGCTCTTGTCCTCGTAGTAATGCGCACGGCGGCCGAACTCTCGGTAACCGGACTTGCGGTACAGCGCGATGGCGGGGCTGTTGGCCTCGTTGACCTCCAGCCGCAGCCGCGCGGCGCCGCGTTCCATCGCCACCTGCTCGGCAGCCTCGAGCAGCGTCGCTCCGATCCGCCGGCCGCCGGCAAGCGGGGCGACCGCGATCGAGTAGAGACGCGCGACCGGCGTGCCCTTGCGGAACAGCACGAGCGCGTAGCCGGCAATGTCACGGTCGAGCTCTGCGACGATCACGGCCGCACTCGGCGCGGCAAGAAGGCGACGGAAGCTTCCGCGCGAGATACGGTCGGTGCGAAACGCTTTTTCCTCGAGCGCCAGGAGGCCGTCGAGATCGGCCGCTTGCGCCGGCCGAACTCTAGTGCCCCGCTTCCGAAGTTCGTGATACATCGCAGCAACCTCTGACACGAACTTCGGAAGCAAAGGGGCACTAGCAAGTCTATAAGTCCAGTGCCGCTTTCGATTTGAAGTTCCTAACCGAGCCTGCAGCAAGCAGTGCAGGAACTTCAAATCGGCGGCACTGGCCGACTGCGTGTGGTGCCGTGCGAGCGCTGTTTGCATGCCGGGTCGAATATGGGCCACCTAGGCGCATTCACAAGAGAATCCAAGGAACCCTGTCGATGACCGGGCAATGTCCACAGGGGCCAGGCACGCCGATGCCGCCGCGGCCGCCTGCGTCGGACTGGCCAGGCCGGGAACCGCCGTAAAGGCGTCTCTGAATTGGACGGAGCCGATATGATTTGAACAAGCCTGACGTTATAGTATAACAAGCATTCGACGTTAACGGCCAATCGTCGGCCGTCGCGAGGCCGCCCTTGTCGCAACACCATCACGCTCCCGGAGCCCATCCCGTCACGGTGCGGCCGTCGATCTTGCGGCTCTCCGCCTGGGAGCGGCTGGCCTTCGTTGCCGTGATCATTGCCTGCCTGTGGGCGGCGGTCCGATGGGCGATGTCATGAAGATCCGGGCATGACCGCAGCGTTACGTTTTCAGGACTTGACCCTCGGCTACGACCGCCATCCGGCGGTGCATCACCTTGATGGCGCGGTCGAGCGCGGCGCGCTGATGGCGGTTTGCGGCCCCAACGGCGCCGGTAAGTCGACCTTGTTCAAAGGCGTCGTCGGCCTGCTGACCCCACTGTCCGGCGGCATCGATCTCAACGGCTGCCGCGTCCACGATATCGCCTATCTGCCGCAAATCGCCGACATTGACCGGTCGTTTCCCATCAACGTCTACGACATGGTGGCGATGGGCTTGTGGCGCCGTGCCGGCTTGTTCGGCGGGATCGGTCGAGCGGCGCGCGAGCAGGTCCATCGCGCGATCGCCGCCGTAGGCTTGCGCGGCTTCGAAGAGCGGGCGATCTCGTCATTGTCCGGCGGCCAGATGCAGCGCACTCTGTTCGCTCGGCTGTTGCTGCAGGACGCGAGCGTCATCCTGCTCGACGAGCCATTCAACGCCATCGATGCCAAGACGACGGCGGACCTCTTGGAGATCATCCGCCGCTGGCACGGCGAGCAGCGCACCGTCATGGCGGCGCTGCACGACCTCGAGCTGATCAAAGCCAATTTTCCCGAGACGCTGTTGCTGGCGCGCGAGCCGGTCGCCTGGGGCCGCACTCCCGAGGTGCTGACGCCGGAAAACCTGTTGAAGGCGCGGCGGATGTGCGAGGCCTTCGACACCGACGCTGCCGAATGCGTCCAGGCGGCATGATCTACGACACCTTCATCTCCCCGTTCGTCGAGTTCGAGTTCATGCGCCGGGCGCTGGTCGGCACGCTCGCGCTCGCGCTGGGCGCTGGACCCATCGGCGTGTTCCTGATGCTGCGGCGCATGAGCCTCGTCGGTGACGCCATGGCCCACGCCATCCTGCCGGGTGCCGCAATCGGCTTCCTGCTATCGGGGCTCAATCTCTTCGCCATGACGGCGGGCGGCCTCATTGCCGGGTTCGTGATCGCGCTCGCCGCCGGACTGATCGCGCGCGCGACCGAGCTCAAGGAGGACGCCTCGCTGGCGGCGTTCTTCCTGATTTCGCTCGCGGTCGGCGTGACCATCGTGTCGGTGAGGGGGACCAACATCGATCTTCTTCACTTCCTGTTCGGCACCGTGCTGGCGCTGGATGACCAGACGCTGGTGTTGATCGCGGCCATCGCCAGCATCACGCTCGCGGCGCTGGCCCTGATCTATCGGCCGCTCCTCCTCGAATGCGTCGATCCCGGCTATCTGCGCTCGGTGAGTCGGGCCGGAGGGCCGGCGCATATCGCCTTCCTGGCGCTCGTCGTGATCAACCTGGTGGGCGGATTCCATGCGCTCGGCACGCTGCTCGCGGTCGGCCTCATGATGTTGCCGGCGGTGGTCGCCCGGTTCTGGGCGCGCGACATCAGCGCCATGATCGTGATTGCGACGATAACCGGCGCCGTCTCGGGCTATGCCGGCCTCCTGCTCTCCTTCCATACGGGCGTGCCGTCAGGACCGGCGATCATCCTGGTCGCCGGCGTGCTCTACGCCTTCTCGGTATTGTGCGGACGGGTCGGCGGCCTGCTGCGCCAGGCGTTTCCGGGCCGCCATCTGGAGGCGTGACCCGGCCGTCTAGCGCCGTCCCACGCACAGCTCCGCGAGATCAGTCTCCACGCCGCCGAAATACGCCACCGGCCCCACTTTCATTGCGGCCGCGGTGAACGCCTTCGCCATGGCGGCTTCGCGGGCCTCGACGAGCTCGAAATAGCGATCGAGCCGGCGCGACGGATGTTCGTCCACGAAGCGTTGCACGGCCGCCTCGGTCGCCTCCGTTGGGTTCTTGCGCAGGAGCTCGGGATCGCCGCTGCCGAGCGGCCCAACCGGATCAAGCTTGATGCGCTTGATCATGACGTATGAATCGAATGACTCTACGAGCGAGTCGAGCACTTTGGCGAGCCGGACGGGCCGATTGAGGGCCATGAGCTTCTTCACAACGGGATCGCGCTCGAGACGTTCGAGCTCCGCCGTCGCGTTGCGCCCCGCGCTTGCTGACAGCGCCGACTGGTACGCCGAGCGGTCGAAGTTCGCGTTCAGGGTCTCCACCATCCGGCTGCCATAGCGCTGGAACAGCGCGCGCCCATGCGCGGCCAACGCCGCGGCGTCCAGCGTCTTCGCTTGCAAGCAGGAGGGATCGCCATTGCGACGCACCGACGCCGCAAACGTGTCCATGAGGGCCCGACCGTAGTCCGTATCGAACGCCGCGCGAACCAGCGCATCCGCCGGCTCAGCCGGAAGCGGAAACTGGGCCCGCGCCGGCAAGGTTGCGGCAAGCGCGACCATGAGGGTCAGCATTGTTCTAAGCGAGAAGGCGTTTGGAAACATAGCGGCGCCGACCATCCTCTATCGAGCATACGTCGCAGATCATCGCGCGGGCGTTCACGGAGCGCGCGTCGGCGTCGCCTTTATCCAAGTCTTGCCAAGTCAACGGAAGGAAAGCGCCGTCGCGTTAGGGGATGCATCGGGCTAGGGATGCCTATATAGGACGGGGCCAGGAGAAGACACATGTCTGAGAAGACCCCCGTGACCGTGCTGACCGGCTATCTCGGCGCCGGCAAGACGACCCTGCTCAATCGCATCCTGTCCGAGCCGCACGGGAAGAAATATGCCGTGATCGTCAACGAATTCGGCGAGATCGGCATCGACAACGACCTCGTCGTCGGCGCCGACGAGGAAGTGTTCGAGATGAACAACGGCTGCATCTGCTGCACCGTGCGCGGCGATCTGATCCGCATCGTCGGCGGGCTGATGAAGCGGCGCGGCAGGTTCGACGGCATCATCATCGAGACCACCGGCCTGGCGAACCCTGCACCCGTCGCGCAGACCTTCTTTGTCGACGAGGGTGTGCGGTCGAAGGCGCGGCTCGACGCCATCGTCACCGTCGCCGACGCCAAGCACCTGCCGAAGCGTCTGGAGGATAGTCACGAGGCGGCTGACCAGATCGCGTTCGCGGACGTCATCGTGCTGAACAAGACCGACCTGGTCTCGCCCGAGGAGCTG
>JBJMSU010000022.1:0-60645 GCA_045801465.1 Xanthobacteraceae bacterium
GCGGGGCTTCGAACACGTTGCCGCCGTCGATCTTGCGTCCCTGCAGATTGCCGGCCTTGCCCGACACGCCGAGCTCGTACTCAGCCCGGTCGTAGTGCGGCTCGAGGTCGGCATAGCTCAACGGCCAGTCGGCGAGCGAGGAATCGTCCGGGATCGCCGACGCGCCATAGCGTTCGATCGTGTGCGAGCGGGCGCGGAAGTCGTCCTCATGCATGCGCCATGACACCGCGCCATAATGGACGGTGCCGCCGCCCGCCTGGTTGCCGTAGTTCTGCACCGGGATGGGGTTTGCGCGCGCATTGGCATTCGGGCGCCAAGTGATGGGTTGGCGCTTGATGTTCGGGCGCAAATCCTGGCGCTGGAAGTAGCGCAATTCATCGTGCGGGTTGAAATCCGCGGTCGTGAGCCGCGGCCCACGCTCCAGGCCGATGACTTTCATGCCCGCCTTGCCCAGCTCGGCGGCCAGGATGCCTCCGGCCGCGCCGACGCCGACGATGACCACATCGGTTTTTTCGGTTGCCATGGTCCCCTCCCCTCAGCTCTTCGCCTGGGCCTGCAGGCCGATGATCGGGGCGCCGATATAGGCTTGACCCTTCTGCATATCCTCCGGGGTGAACAGCGGCTGCGCGCCGGGGAAACCCACCAGGCGCCAGCCGGCGAAGTCCCTGTTGCCGCCGTAGATCGGGTCGGCGAACATGCCTTCCATCGTGTGCGTGCGCACGGTGTTGAAGAAGGCTTGCGCGCTCGGCCAGGTGAAGCCGGTCGCTTTGCCGCTCTCGAGCGCCGCGATCACCTCGTCCTGGCGCGCGGCGTCGAGCTTGACGAACGGCGCGCCATGGGCCACGCGGCAATAGGCATCAAGCTGCACCAGCCCGCGGCGGTAGAAATCCTGCAGATCCGCATAGGCGCCGGCGAGCGCGAGGTCGATATAGTTGAGGACGTCGGCGTCGCGCGCTCCCGGGGTGCCCGCGGCACCAGGCATCAGCCGCTCGGCTATCGCCGCGACCGTGACGGCATCGTCGTCGTTGAGAAACGCTCCATGGCCGGCCGCATGGACGTGAACCGGCGCAGGCACCGGCGTGGGCGTGATTGCCGCCGCGTGCTGCTCGTGGGTCTGCGCGAGCGCCTCGGGCGCGAGCCCGGCCCCCGCAACTGCTCCCGCCGCGACGCTGACCAAGAACGCGCGGCGAGCTTCATCATGCTTGCTCATGCTTTCCTCCCTTCTCGCAATTGATGCGAGCCCAAATAATTCTAGTTCTTGAGAGGGAGCATGCGCCCGTTTGCCGTTGTCGGCAAGATCGATGTCGCCAATTCATGAGTTGGAAGAACCGTTGGCTGGCGGTTCGGTCATTCGACCCACGCCGACCAACGCCTGGGCAGACACGGAGTTCGTCAATCCAGTCAAGGCGACAGATTGCAAAAAGCTGATCGTAACGGCACTATGGACCGAGGCCGTGCCTCACCTTTCCGGCGCCGGACGCCGTTGGAAGGCTGCGAGGCCTATCCGGTAATTGACGCTGTCAGCGCTCGTCGTCGGACTGCTCCTGCTGAGCCTTTTTGTTTTCCAAAGAGGAAACGTCAATCCAATGGCGACGCTCAGCTAATCGTCGGCTCGCACCACCGGATTGTTTCTTGTCATGCACCCTTAAATGATCGGGCGCCTGATGGCGTCAAGGGCAAAGCTTGAGCACACCCGCAAATCCTTCGACTTCGGCCGCAACAACGAGCTCCGCATGGAGTCCGTTCCGTCACGCGGCGTTCACGGTGCTGTGGACCGCGACCGTCATCTCGAACATCGGCAGCTGGATGTACAGCGCTGCATCGGGCTGGCTGATGACGAGTCTCAATCCGGACCCGTTCATCGTCTCTTTGGTGCAGGTGGCAACGACGCTGCCGATGTTCCTATTCGCGCTGCCGGCCGGCGCGCTTGCGGACATCGTCGATCGACGGAAATTTCTCATCGCGGCCGAGATCGTATATACCACTATTTCCATCATATTCGCAGCGATCGTCTGGCTCGGCCTGGTGACGCCCGGCAATCTCTTGCTGTTCACGTTTCTCATCGGTGCGGGTGGCGCGCTGACGGCTCCGGCGTGGCAAGCGGTGGTGCCACAGCTCGTTCCCAAGCAGGACCTTCCTCCCGCGGTGGCGGCGAACAGCGTCGGCATCAATGTCAGCCGCGCGGTCGGTCCCGCCTTGGCTGGCGTAATCGTCTCCCGGCTCGGCATTGCCGCGCCGTTCTGGTTCAACGCGATCAGCAATCTCGGGATCATCGCCGCCCTTCTGTGGTGGCATTCACCCCGGAGGGGCACCGGGCATCAGCCGGCCGAGCGTTTCAGCAGCGCCATTCGCACCGGATTTCGCCATGCGCGGAACAATCCGCATCTGCGCGCAACATTGATCCGCGGGGCGGCCTTCTTTCTATTCGCAAGCGCCTACTGGGCGTTGCTCCCGCTCGTCGCACGCAGCCAGATTGCCGGAGGACCGGACCTTTATGGCTTTATGCTGGGCGCAATCGGAGCCGGCGCAGTAGGCGGCGCTCTTGCCTTGCCCTGGTTGAAAGCAAAGCTGGGACCTGATCGCCTGGTCGCAGCGGGGTCGATCGGCACGGCGCTCGCGATGGTGCTGTTCGGACTTGCCCGCAACCCTGCGACCGGTCTCTCCGCAAGCGTGATCGCCGGGGTGTCCTGGATTGCGGTCTTGTCGAGCCTCAACGTCTCCGCCCAGGTCGCGCTGCCCGAATGGGTGCGCGCGCGCGGCCTCGCAATGTTCGTGACGATTTTCTTCGGAGCCATTTCGCTCGGCAGCGCCATCTGGGGGCAAGTTGCCGGTATGGCTGGCCTGCCAGCTGCACACTTCCTGGCTGCGGCCGGTGCCCTGGTGGCGATTCCGCTGACGTGGCGCTGGAAGCTCCAGACCGGCGCAGGGATCGACCTGACACCGTCGATGCACTGGCCGGCCCCCATCGTCACTCATGAGGTCGAGCAAGATCGGGGTCCGGTGCTGGTCACGGTCGAATATCGCATTGATCCCAATGAGCGCGAACCATTCCTTGCCGCGCTTGAAAATCTTGGTCGTGAGCGGCGGCGTGACGGTGCCTATGCGTGGGGAGTATTCGAAGACACCGCAATGGAAGGACGGATGGTCGAGACTTTTCTTGTGGAATCGTGGCTTGAACATTTGCGTCAACACGAACGCGTCACGAATGCCGACCGGGCCCTGCAGGATTTGGTACACCGGTTTCACACCAAAGGCGCACCGAAAGTTACACACCTCATTGCCGCCGAGCCGACCTGACAGGCGCGCCCACCGTCGTCCGCAGTCAGGGGCGGCCCGTGATTGGGCGCGCGGGACCAGGCTCAGAGCGCTTGGTGCTTCTCGGCTTTCCTGATCGTCTCCGCGCTTCGCCGCAGCGCCTGCCGCTCATCATCCGACATGTCCGGTTCGAGCACGTCCACGATCCCGTGGCGCCCGACGATGCTCGGCAGCGACAACGTTGCACCGTAGGCCTCCTGATAGCTGCCGATGGGGATGACGGCGCGTTCGTCGCGCAGGATGATTTCGGCAATGCGTGCAGAGACCATGCCGATCCCGTACTGGCTCGCGTTGTTGCCCTCGATGATGGTGATGTTCGCGTAGCGGACGTCTGCCTCGATGCGCTTGCGGAATTCGTCCCGCCGCTGACCGCGCCGTTCGATCTCCTCCAGAATCGGAACCCCGGCGACACGGGCGGATGACCATAGGAACACCTGCGAGGTGCCGTGCTCTCCCACCACCAGGGCTTCCACGCAAGCCGGGCTGACGCCGAGGGCTCTGGCGAGATGCACGCGAAACCGAAGGTTATCGAGGTAGGTGCCCGTGCTCAGCACGCGCTCGTGACCAGCGAGGCGGCGGGCATGGTCGGCGAGCGGGTCCGGCGGATCGGTGACGACGAGCAGCACGGCGTTCGACGCCGCCCGCGCGATCTGCGGCACGATCTCTTCATAGACCTTGACGTTCTCGTCGAGCAGCTTGAGCCTCCCGGCCGGATCGCTGCGGTCGGTGGCGCCTCCGGTCTTCTCGTTGACGCCTGCCGTGATCATGATCAGGGCGGCGCCGGCCAAATCTTCGTAATCGCCAGCGCGAATTTCGGTGGCCGGGGAGAGCGGCGCTCCGTAGCGCATGTCGATTGCGACTGCCTCGGCGCGCTTGCGGGTCCGATTGAGCAGCACGATCTCGCGTGCCACCCCGCGCATGATCGCGGCCAAGGCACACGCGGCCCCGACCGCTCCCGCGCCGACAATGCCGATCTTCATGAAGGCGCTCCCATTGCCAGTCGGTGCCGGCGGTCCGCAGCAACTGGCCCGCTTGTACGAATTTGCCGCCAACATGGGCAGAATACTTTTTCGGCGTTGCGGCGATTGTCATTATGTTGCGGCGTTCTGACGACCTCCGTAACGGGCCAAACTGAAAAGAACTCAGCCTGAATAAATCTTTTCGGGGCCACCCAACAAAGCGGGCACTCGCGTGTGCGAACTTCCGGTTTGCAGCACTTAGAGCTTGTCGAACACCATCACCTTGGAGACGAAGGCATTCGAGGCGCCGGTCTGTGTCAGGCCGCAGGCGCGCGCGATCGCGGCGAAATCCTCCGCCAGATAGCTCGCGTAATAAGGCTCGTGATAGTTCTGCGGGAACAGTTCCAGCAGGCCTTCATAATCCGGCACGTCGCCGTGCTGCAGCGAATCGACAACGACGAAACGACCGCCTCGCTTCAGCACACGGGCCGTTTCCCGGAACACGCTGCGCCGCACCTCGGGCGGCAATTCGTGGAACGTGAAGATGCTCGTCACCGCGTCCTGGCTGGCATCCGGCAGAGGAATGGATTCTGCGTTGCCGACGACCAGCTTCAGGCGCGACCAGCGCTTCAGGTGCCGCTTCGCCTCGCGCAGATAGGCCTCGGAAAGATCGAGGCCGAGAACCGGAAGTCGCGGCCAGGCCTGCTTGACGAAATCGAGAAAGCGGCCGGTGCCGCAACCGATATCGAGAAGCCGTAGCCTACGCTGGTCGCGGCCGGCGAACACCTCGTGCAGCGGCGGCAGGGCCTGCCGCCGGGTGGCATTGGCGGTGCCGTGGAACAGCACCTCGACCTGCGTGTCGTAGCGCCGGGCCGACTCCTCCGTCAGCCAGCCGCCCGACTGGAAGTGAAAGTTCTGCAGATAGTAGGCCGGCCGCTTCCCACGGGTTTGCTCGGTCGCGACTTCGCGCGCTTCGCCGCTCTCGCGGCGGCGGTGAATTTCCGGCAGGTCGTCGAAGAACAGCCGTGAGCGGGCGATCAGCGTCGCCGGCGATCCGTCATGCTCCTCCGGCAAGGGATAGTAGCCGGCCTCCACGTTGGCGAGGTCGCGCCAGAACAGACGCGCCATGTCGCCATACAGGCGGCTGCGGTCTGGCACCGGCGCGTCCGTGTGGGCGCGCGGCCGCCGGCTCTCGCCCTCGCGTCGCCGCACCTCTTCGGCAAGCCGCCGCATGGCGATGTTGTGCCCGACATACCAGGCGATGCGCGGCAATTGCCGCGCTCCGTAGGCGGCGCGGATGGCGAGGCGCGACAGCGGACTGCTCATGCGGTTCTTCCGCTCGGCAAAGGCCGCACTATTCTGACAGAATCATGGCCTCCACAAAATCAACGCCGCGAGATGCCGACGCGGCATGCGGTGATCCGACGCAACGCCGTGGTGGGTCAGAATGCCCCCGGCCCGCACGCCGCAGCGAGGCGCACCGTGCGATCGAAACGCACCTCCACAAACCAGCCGCGGTGGCCGCTTAACAGCGTACGTTCAATCGCAGACCTGGACGCGCGGCCGGTACCAGACGCCGCGCCAGCCATCCCACACCGGCTCGCCGCGCGTCCAATAGCAGCGCGGCGCTTCGTACACCGGAACGGGCTCCACATAGACCGGCGCCGGCGCATAGTAGGGCCGCGACGCCGCAGCGGCACCGAGCAGGGTGCCGATGGCCAGCCCTCCCACCAGGCCGGCTGCCACCCGCCCGCCGTCCGCGTACGCGCTGCCGGGCATGGATACGCTCGAGGCGACGATCGCGGCACTCGTCAGCACGGTCAAAGCTCTGCGCATGTTCCCACCTTTTTCCGAGGCGACCGGCAGCGGCCGACCGCAAGGCGCGATTCGCGCAAAAAAAGCTTTAAGATTTTGCTGATTTTCATACGCCTCAACGAACGTGCATGGCCCTGACGAGCACAGCCATGCCGAAGGCCGCGCTCGGTCAGGCAAAAGAGTAACGGCGCGTTTAGCTGTGTTCTCCTCCGCGCTGCCACATTTTACACGGTCGTTCTTGTCTGGAACATCGCACCTCATGACGACCGCCGGCTTCCTCACCCCGCCGCCGCGGGATCAGGCAGGCCGGCGCCGCCGCACGTGCGGCTTCGCGCAGAGGACCTATACCGTTACCTGCGTCCCCACCTCGACCACGCGTCCCGTGGGAATCTGGAAATAGTCGGTCGCGTCGTTCGCTGATCGCGCCAACGCGATGAACAGCCGGTTCTGCCACCGCGCCATGCCGGAAGCGGCCGCCGGCTTGAGCGTGCGCCGGGAGAGAAAGAACGACGTCGACATGATGTCGAAGTGCCAGCCGTGCCGGCGCGCAATGGCCAGCGCCTTGGGCACGCTCGGCGTCTCCATGAACCCGAAGCGCAACAGCACGCGGGAAAAGGTCTTGCCGAGCGGCTCGATCTGCACCCGTTCCGGCTCGTCCACGCGCGGCGTGTCCTCGGTCCTGATGGTCACGATGACGTTCTTCTCGTGCAGGACCTTGTAGTGCTTGAGGCTGTGCAGCAGCGCGGTCGGCGCGCTGTTCGGATCGCTGGTCAGGAACACGGCCGTTCCCGGCACGCGCTGCGGCGGCTTTCTCTCCAGGCTCGCCACGAGATCGTGCAGCGGGACTTCGAGCCGCCGCGTCTTCTCGAACAGAAGGCGGCTGCCGCGGCGCCAGGTATACATCACCACCATGATGAGCCCGCCCAGCGCCAGCGGGACCCAGCCGCCCTCGAACACCTTGAGCAGATTGGCGCTAAGAAAGGTCAGGTCGATCAGCAGGAATGGAGCGATCAACGCGGCGGCCGCCCACAGCGGCCAATGCCAGCACGTCCAGACGACGACGAGCGCCATCATCGCGGTCACCACCATGGTGCCGGTCACGGCGATGCCATAGGCCGAGGCGAGCGCGCTCGACGAGCGGAACATGGCGACGAGCAGGACGACGCCCAGCAACAGCAACGCGTTCACCCGCGGCATATAGATCTGCCCGACCAGGGTCTCCGACGTGTGCCGGATCTCCAGGCGCGGCAGCAAGCCGAGCTGGATGGCCTGTTGCGTGATGGAATACGCCCCGGTGATCACCGCCTGGCTGGCAATGACCGTCGCCGCGGTGGCGAGCGCGACCATCGGCAGCAGCGCCCAGTCGGGATAGAGCAGGAAGAACGGGTTCTCGATGGCCTTCGGATCGGCGAGCACGAGCGCCCCCTGGCCGAGATAGTTGACGGTGAGCGCTGGAAGCGCGACCGCGAGCCAGGCGGTTCGGATCGCGCCGCGGCCGAAATGCCCGAGATCGGCATAGAGAGCTTCGGACCCGGTCACGACGAGAAAGACGGCGCCCAACGTGGCAAGCCCGATCACGCCGTTGGTGGCGAGAAACCGCACACCGCGCGCCGGGTTGAAGGCAAACAGCACTGCGGGATTTTGCGCAATGTGCCCGATGCCGGCAATCGCGATGGCAATGAACCACACCAGCGTGATCGGGCCAAAGAAGGCCGCGACCCTCGCGGTGCCGCGCGACTGCACGGCAAAGAGGGCAAACAGGATCACCACGGTCAGCGGCACGATGTAAGGATCGAACGCGGGCGTGGCGACCTTGAGGCCTTCGACCGCGGACAGCACCGAGAGCGCCGGCGTGATGAGGGCATCGCCGTAGAACAGCGCGGCGCTGATGATGCCGAGCAGGATCACCGCGCTTCCGCGCTGGCCGAGACCGCGGAAAGCCAGCGCCATCAAGGCGAGCGTGCCGCCTTCGCCGTTGTTGTCGGCGCGCAGCAGGATCGTGACGTACTTCACGGTGACGATCAGAACGAGCGACCACACGATCAACGACAGAATACCGAGGACCACGGGCTCGCTCGCCGGATTGCCCGGCCCGACGGCGGCCAATACCGACTCGCGCAGCGCATAGAGCGGGCTCGTGCCGATGTCGCCGTAGACGACACCGATGCTGCCGAGGGTCAGCGCCCAGAATCCGCTCTTGCGATGCACGGGGGCGCCGTCGGCGCTGGGCACATGCCGTGCTTGTGGAGCAGCAAGATCGTAGGCCATGAGCTGTGGACTGCTAGGGCAGGACGTCAGGGGTGAAGGAGGACAGGGGCGGTGGCGCCCTTTGCCGGGTGCGCTGCCGCCAGCGCTTTGTCGTAGCAGCTCAGTCGCGCAGAATGCTCCACATATCCGGCGCAGGCGTGCAGCGACTCGATCAGCTCATCGGCCGCCGGCGATACCGGGTCGCCGGCCGATGCGCACAGGCTTAGCGCCAGCATTGCCGCGCAGGCCACGGCGGCAGCCGGCAGCAGGGCTTGCAGCACACCGTCGGCCGAGTCGTCGGCGCTCTCGATGGACATCATGGAAATCATTTTTCAAGGGCTTCATCTTTACGCTGCCGAGATGGTTGCCCGCGGATAAAATGTCGATGGGAAAAGATCAGTCTCGGTATAAAGAGCACATAAAAACGCGAATGGTCCCAATCCGAACATTCGCGAGTCGCCATCAGCCCGGCTCGGCGATGCGATATCCCACGCCCGGCTCGGTCACGACGATGCGCGGATCGTCGGGCTTGTTCTCGATCTTCTGGCGCAGGTGACCGACATAGACCCTCAGGTATTGGGTGTCGGCGGCGTGCGCCGGTCCCCACACGGCGGTGAGGATCTGCTTGTGGGTGAGGACCTTGCCGCAGTGACGTGCCAGAAAAGACAGGAGCTCGAATTCCTTCGGCGTAAGTTTCACCTCCTCGTCGTCGCGCGTCACCCGGTGGCGCAGGTTGTCGATCTCGAGATTCCCCACCTTGAGGACAGGCGTCTCCGCCTGGCCCTGCATGCGGTGGCGGAGCGCCGTCCGCATGCGTGCCATGAGCTCGCCGACGCCGAACGGCTTGTTGACGAAATCGTCCGCCCCGAGATCCAGCGCTTCGATCTTCTCGACCTCGCGATCGCGCGCGGACAGCACGATGATCGGCACGTCCGACCATTCGCGAACGCGCCGGATCACGTCCTTGCCGTCGCCGTCCGGCAGCGCGAGATCGAGCAGCACGATATCCGGCGGATCGGCGGCGATGCGCTGCGTGGCCTCCGCCACCGTCCCGGCGCTCGCCATCTCGTAATTGTTGGCCTCGATCGCCGACTTCAGGAAGCGCAGAATCGCCGCTTCGTCGTCGACGACGAGAACACGTGTCCTGCCGGTCACGGCGACGTCTCCTCGCGCGGGAATGTCAATACCACACGGGTGCCGCGGCCGTCGGCCACCGGGCTCTGCGCCACCGTCGACCCGCGATGCGCCTCGACGATGCCTCTGGCGATGGCGAGACCGAGGCCGGTACCCTCACGGCCTGCCGTGCCGGCCCGGCGCACGCGGACGAATTTGTCGAACGCGTGCGGCAGGGTCTCGGCGGGAATGCCGGGGCCGTCGTCGGTGACCCGCAGCGAAACGCTCGCGGGATCGACGACCGCGTCGACGGTGATGGTGGTCTCCATGGGGGTATGCAGGACTGCGTTGTTGACGACGTTTCCGAGAGCCTGCTCGGCCAGCATGGCATCGGCGCGCACCATCGGCAGGTCACCCGGAAGCGCGGCGGTGATGCGCTGAGCGGCGCCGCGCCGGCGTGCCGCATTGATGACCCGCTGCACCACCTCGCGCAGATCGACCCAGTCGTAGTTGAGTTCCAGGCCGCCGGCATCGATCCGGGTAATCGCCAGGAGATTGCGGACCATTTCGTCGAGCCCCTCGGCCTCCTGCTTGATCTGACCGAGAAGATCGGCTTGCGCCGATGCGCCGAGCTTGTCCCGATAGTCGAGAAGGCTCGTAGCCGCGCCGAGAATGGAGGAAAGCGGCGTCCGGAAGTCGTGCGAGATCGCAGCCAGCAGCGTGTTCCTGACGCGTTCGGTTTCCGCCGCGGTTCGCGCCCTCACCGTCTCGCGCGCCTGATCGCGCACGCGTCCGGCCAGCGCCGAGGTGATGATGGCGACGATGAGAAAAATGACCAGCGCCAGCAACTCATGGGGCTCGGCGACCGTCAAGGTGTAGATCGGATGGATGAAGAAGAAATTGTAGGCGAGAAACGACAGGAACGATGCATAGATGGCGGGCCACATCCCGAAGCTCACAGCCGGGAACAGCACCGCCAGCAGAAAGATCAGCGAAACGTTCGGCAGCGGTGCCAGGCTGCGCAAGGCGTAGCCGATCAGGACGGCAGCCGCCACGGCGATGGTTGACCAGACATAGGGCATGTTCGTGATCCAAAGGAACTTCGCGAACCGCGCCATATCGTTCGCTGCGCGGCCGATATTAGAAAACGGCCGAACAGATTTGGAGGCAGCCGAGACCGATCTGCTCAGACCCGCCAAATCGGCCCGGTTCCCAACGAACGGCACATGCTCTAGCCTTCCGCGGCAACGCGTGAAGCTGGAGACGGAAACATGGGCCGCAAGTACAAAAACATCCTGGAGACCGTCGGCAACACCCCGGTGGTGCGGATCGGCCGGCTGGCGCCGCCGCACGTGAACCTGTTCGTCAAGATCGAGGCGTTCAATCCGCTGGGCTCGGTGAAGGACCGCCTCGCTCTCGGCGTGATCGAGGATGCCGAACGTACCGGCAAGCTCAAGCCGGGGCAGACCGTGATCGAGGCGACCAGCGGCAATACCGGCATCGGGCTGGCCATGGTGTGCGCCCAGAAGGGCTATCCCCTCGTCGTCACCATGGCGGAGCCATTCAGCGTCGAGCGCCGGAAGCTCATGCGCTTTCTCGGCGCCAAGGTCGTGATCACGCCGGCAGCCGAGCGCGGCATGGGCATGGTGCGCAAGGCGATCGAGCTCGCCGAGACACACGGCTGGTTCCTCACCCGCCAGTTCGAGAACGAGGCCAATGCCGACATGCACTCGCGCACCACGGCGCGCGAGATCCTGGACGATTTCGCCGGCGAGCGGCTGGACTACTGGGTCACCGGCTTCGGCACCGGCGGCACGCTCAAGGGCGTGGCGCGCGTTCTCGCCAAGGAGCGCCCCGAGACGAAGATCGTCGTCTGCGAGCCGGACGAAGCGCCCATGCTGACGAGCGGCACCGGACAGAACCGTAACCCGGACGGCTCGCCTTCGGAGCCGCACCCGGCCTTCAAGCCGCACCCGATGCAGGGATGGACTCCCGATTTCATCCCCAAGCTGACCGCCGACGCGGTGGAGACCGGCGTCATCTCGCAAGTCATGCGCATCCCCAATGCCGATGCGCTGCGTCTGAGCCGCGAGTTGGCGCGCCAGGAGGGCATCTTCGTCGGCATCACGGCAGGCGGAACGTTGGCCGGCGCGTTGAAGATTTGTGCCGAGGCGCCCAAGGGCGCTACCATCCTGGCCATGCTGCCGGACACCGGGGAGCGCTATCTCTCGACTCCGCTGTTCGCCGATATTCCGGTGGATATGACGGAGGAAGAGCGCGAGATCTCGCGCTCGACGCCGCACCACCAGCTGGCAGCGTCGTGAGCAAGCTCGCTGGCGCGCGATGACTCGCATGAACACGCTGAAATCCACGCTCGTCGTCATCATGAGCGTGGTCGCCTGGCTCGGTGTTGGACCGATGCGGTCGGCCGCCGACACCTGGCCGCAAGGCTCCGTCCGCTTCATCGTCCCGCTCGGACCCGGCAGCGCCGCCGATATCGGCGCGCGCTTGGTGGCTGATCGGCTGGCGGCGCGATGGGGCAAGCCGGTGGTGGTGGAGAATCGGCCCGGCGGCGACGCGGTGATCGGGATCGCGGCGTTCGTGAGCGCCAATGACGACCACACGCTCCTGTTCGCGCCCAGCGGAACCTTCACCATCCAGCCGTTCGTGCACGAGAAGCTGCCCTATGACGCGACGCGCGACATCCTGCCGATCGCCCGGGTGTCGAACACCATCGTGGCGATTGCCTCGCCGGCATCCCTGAACATTGCCTCGCTTGGGGAACTGGTGGCGCTGGCGCGCGCGGACCCGGGCAAGCTCAACTGGACCGGGACCAGCATCGCCGAATTCGTGTTCGCCGGCTTCGTCCGCACCAGCGCCCTCGCCATGTCGCGGGTGCCCTATCGCGACGCCCAGCAGGCGCTCGCCGATCTTGCCGAGGGCCGTATCCATGCGGCAGTGCATGCCATGGCGCTGGTGCAGCCGCTGATCCAGGCCGGCCGCGTCAAGGCGCTGGCCATCACCAATCGCGCACGCGCACCGATCTGGCCCGAGGTTGCGACGGTCGGCGAAGCCGGTTTCCCGGAACTCACGGTGGACGGACTCGTCGGGCTGTTCGGTCCGCGCGGCATGGCAAGCGAACGGCGCGAGCGCATCGCAGCCGACATCGCCGCTATCGCCGATGATCCTGCCGTCGCGGCCCGGCTCGCTGCTACCGGCCAGGTCGTCAATTTCGGCACGCCGTCGGCATTCGCCGCGGCGATCGAGGAGCAGCGCGCCAAGGCGGCCGCCGTCGCCGCCCTCGGCCTCAAGCCGGGACGATGAAGCGGCGGGTCCGTTACCGGCCGCGGAAGAACGACCACTGCGGCAATGCGCGTTCGACGTCCACCGCCGAATTGATCTTGTGGCCGACCCAAGCGACTTGCGGTCCAACAAGGCCGACCGCGTACATTGGATTGAGCAGCGCGAGCATTGCGAGAAGTCCTACCAACAGCATCAGCTTCGTCATGGCAGCCTCCGCCTCCGAAGTCCGGGTCATGCGCAAAGACGATACGCCAGCGCATATCATCGACCCGCAGGCATGAAGTTGACCCTACCGCGCGTAGTCCAATTCAAGACCACTTGGCGGAAAGATTGCGCCGAAAACGTCGCGACTTTGCATCAAAGATGTCGCCAATTTGAATAAAATGCGCTTCAAGCTGATCAACGGTCGCAAACCTGCACGCCGGTTGTAACCCCAATCATTGCGTAGCGTTGCGCCAATCCCCTCATCCGTCGAGACGGTCGCTGCGCGGCCTCGTGAGATGAGGGTTCAACCTCCGCCGCATCGTGAGGAGCGCCATCGATCTCGGGTTTACCCCGAGATCGCGTCTCGAACATGGGGCAGCGCCTACGTCGCTAAATCACTTTTTTGTCGCGCAGCGCAGCGATGGCGGTCTCGTCCAGTCCCAGCTCCTGGTGCAGGATTTCCTCGGTATGCTGGCCCAGCAGCGGGGGCGCAAGACGCACCGCGGCCGGGGTGCCTGAGAACTTGAAGGGGATGCCAAGCATGCGCAAAGCGCCGACGCTCGGATGCGCGATCGTCTCCACCATTTGCCGCGCCTGCGTGTGCGGATCGTCGAGCGCCTGCGCGACCGAGTTGATGCGGCCGCAGGGGATGCCTGCCGCCTTCAGCTTGTCGAGCCAGGCTTCGACGACGTCATGCCCGAGCGCCTCATTGAACAGGCCGTCGACCAAGGTCCGGTGCTCGACGCGCGCGCGGTTGGTGGCGAAGCGCGCATCGTGCGCCCATTCGGGATGGCCGAGCACGGCAGCGCATTTGCCGAACTGCGCGTCGTTGCCGATACCGATCGCCATCATGCCGTCGGCGGCGTGATAGGTCGTATAGGGAACGATGCTGGGATGGCCGTTGCCGTATCGGCCTCCATCCCAGCCGGCAGCGAGATAGTTCGCCGCGACATTGACGAGCATCGTCAGCGAGGTCTCGTACAGCGACACCTCGACCTTCTGGCCCGTGCCGGTGCGATGGCGTGCATTGAGCGCGGCGAGGATGGCGTTGCAGGCGAGCATCCCGGTGCAGACGTCGACGATGGCGACGCCGTATTTGGTCGGACCGCCATCCGGGTCCCCGCAGATGCTCATCAGCCCGGACTCGGCCTGGAGAATGAAATCGTAGCCCGGCAACGCCGCCTTGGGACCGCTCGACCCGTAGCCGGTGATGGCGCAGCGCACGAGGCGCGGCGCATGCGCGGCGAACCAGCCATCGCCAAAACCCCACTTCTCCAGCGTGCCGATCTTGAAATTGTCGATCAGCACGTCAGCCTTGGCGGCAAGCTCTCGCAGAATCGCTTGTCCCTCCGGAGCAGCCAGGTTCAGCGTGAGCGAACGCTTGTTGCGGTTGACGCCGAGGAAATATGCCGCCTCGCCGCCGACGAACGGCGGACCCCAGCGACGCGTGTCGTCGCCCGTTCCCGGCGGCTCGATCTTGATCACCTCCGCCCCCATGTCGCCGAGCAGCATGGCGCACAGGGGACCGGCCAGGATGCGGGTGAGATCGATCACCCGGGTGCCGGCGAGCGCGCCCGTCATGCTTTTTTCCTGCGCATCGACGGCGGCGCGTTCAGATCCTGTGCGCAGCCGGCCAGATAGTCCTCGAGCTCGCGCTTGTTGCGCATCCTGAATTTCTGGAAGTCGGGCGGGCGGCCGGCAAGAAACGCATTCATGCCTTCCAGGCTTTCCTCCGAGCCCCACACATGGGCGAGCAGCTCCATCCCGTGTTGCCACGACGCGTAGAGCAGGTCGGATTCGAAGTTGAGGCTCTTCTTGGTCATGCGCAGAGTCTGCGGGCTGTGGCCCTTGATCGTCTCGCACCAGGCGAGCGTCTCCTTCAATAGATCCTTGTGCGCCACGCACTTGTTGATGAGGCCGATCTCCGCCGCTTCCTTGGCGCTGAAGCGGCGGGCGCAGAAGATCATCTCGCGCGCCAGCCGCTCGCCGATGATGCGCGGCAGGTATTGTGTCGCGCCCACCGTCGGGCAGGCGCCGACCTTGGCACCGGTCTGCCCGAGCACCGCATGCTCCGAGGCGATCACCAGATCGCACCACAAAGCGAGCTCATGACCGCCGCCCATGCACCAGCCGTTGACCATCGCGATCACCGGGATCGGCAGCCCGCGAATGGTCATGGCAAGTCCCTGCATGCGGTCGTTCCACATCGCTCCGTTGATCCAGTTGAGGCGCTTCATGGCGTAGAAGTCGCCGCCCGCCGAAAACGCCTTGTCGCCCGCGCCGGTGACCACCGCGCAGGCGATCGACGGATCCTCGCGCGTCGAGCGCAATGCGTCGATCAGCTCATCGAGCGTCTGCTCGCGAAAGGCATTCATCACGCGCGGCCGATTGATGGTCACCCACGCGACCTGGTCCTTGATCTCGCAGAGAATGTCGCCGAAGCGCGGCGCGGTCTTCTTGTTCGCCTTCGCTGCTGCCGGTTTCTTGCTCATGGCCCTCCTCCGCCGCATTTGACGACTTTCTGCACCCGGTTTGCCGTAGATCATGCGGCGAGGCAATTCGGATTCAACACCCACGAACTCTTGCAGTCAGTGGTTCAAGCTCTATTTGACCGCTATCGGCCCGAGCTGCACGTGAGGTGTGAAGCATGCCTACTCGCAAAGCCAGGCGGCCGACGCGCAACCTCGCCGAGGAACAGCATCGCAAGCAGCGCCTGGAAGCGGCGCTCGAAGAAGGATTGCAGGGGACGTTCCCGGCGTCCGATCCGGTGGCCGTCACCGAGCCCGCGCCGACACGACCCGGTGACGAGACAGTGCCCGAGCCAGAAGAGCCTGAGCCGTAGCGAGCAGGCATCATCCGCCGTGCAGACCACGCAGTTTCCACGTGTTGAGCACCTCTTCCGCTTCTTCCAGCGTGAGGTTTTCGTGTCGGACCGGCTTGGCGACGTCGACGTGTCTTGTCAGCGTGAAGCCAGTGCCCTGCTTCTGAACCTCGAAGAGCAGTTTCTCTGCCAGCTCACGCATGTGCCGCTCGCGCTCGGAACCTTGCGTCTCCACCGAACATCTCCTCAATTCGGCCTATGCGCCTTTGCCGGCGTCCAACGCGAGCACCCCCTCCTGGGCGAGTGCCGCGATCGATTCCGGCGTGTAACCGAGCTCCTGCGCGATCGCGGCGCCATGCTCGCCGATGCGCGGGATATCGAGCCGCCGTCCGAAGCGCCGGCCCTTCATCTCCAGTGGTAGGGCCGGCACCTTCGTGGTCCGTCCATCGGCAAGGGAGACTTCGACCATCGCGCCGGGGCACTTAAGGTGCGCATCGTCGAACAGCTCCTCCGGCTTGGTGATCGGAGCGAAGGGAAGGCGCGCCTGCTCGCAGGCGCCGACGATCTCGGCGCGTGTTCGGGTAAGGAACACTTCACGCAGCTGCGGAATGAGCCACGGGCGCGCTTCGACGCGCTGCGTATTGGTCGCGAGCGAGGCGTCCGCAAAGAGTTCGGGCAGAGCGAAGGTGTCGCAGAACGCTCGCCACTGAGTATCGGTCACCACGCCGACGAACACCTGCTCGCCGTCGGCGGTCGCGAACACGTCATAGACCGCCCAGGCGGAAATCCTCGCCGGCATCGGCGCCGCCGGCTGACCGGTCACGGCAAACTGGGCCATGTGCTGCGCCACGAGGAAGACGTTGTTCTCGAACAGCGCGCTCTGCACCAGCTGCCCGCGGCCAGTCGCTGCGCGCTCGCGCAGCGCGGCCAGGATACCGATGGCGGCAAACATACCGCCCATGATGTCGTTGACCGAGGCGCCGGCGCGCAGCGGCTGCCCCGGCGGCCCGGTCATGTAGGCGAGCCCGCCCATCATCTGCACCACCTCATCGAGGGCCGTGCGGCTCTCGTAGGGGCCGGACAGGAATCCCTTGAGCGAGCAGTAGACGAGGCCGGGATTGTCCACCTTCAACGCGTCGTAGCTCAAGCCGAGGGCGGCAAGCGCGCCGGGGCGAAAATTCTCGGTGAGGACATCGGCCCGCCTGATCAGCCGCTTGGCGAGCTCGAGGCCCTTGGCGGATTTGAGATCGAGGGCAATGCTTCGCTTGTTGCGGTTGAAGATGGCAAAGAAGCCGGCGCCCGAGCCGACCAGCCGGCGCGTGTTGTCGCCGGCAGGAGCGGGCTCGATCTTGACCACGTCGGCGCCGAGGTCGGCGAGGATAAGTCCGCAGGTCGGGCCCATGACCATATGCGAGAACTCGACGACGCGAACGCCGTCGAGCGGGAGCGCGGCGCTCATGCCCTGTTCGCCGCCGGCACGAAGCCCTTGGGCAGGCCGGCCTCCGCCACTTGGCCATAGAGCGGCTCTCCCGGCAATCCCTCGGCAATGACGGCGCGCGCCGCAATGAGGCGCTCGATATCGATCCCGGTGCGCAAGCCCATGGCTTCGAGCAGAAAGACGAGGTCTTCCGTCACGATGTTGCCCGTTGCTCCCGGCGCATAGGGGCAGCCGCCCAGGCCGCCTTGCGAGGAGTCGAAGGTGGTGACGCCGGCATCGAGCGCCGCCACCACGTTGGCGAGACCCTGCCCGCGGGTGTTGTGGAAATGCGCCCCCCCTGCCTTGTCGCCGATCTCGCGCTCGAGCCGGGTGAACATGCGCTTCACCTGCGCCGGATTGGCATAGCCGGTCGTGTCCGCGAGCCCAACGGAATCGGCGCCGGCCGCCACCAGCATGGCGGCCATGCGCATGACCCAGTCCTCCGACACCGGGCCTTCCATGGTGCAGCCGAACGCGGTCGCGACGCCAGCCTCGACCCCGGGCCGGCGCTCGGCCGCCATGCTGTCACGCAACGCGCAAATCTTCTTGACCTCGGCGATCGCCTGTTCCGGCGTCATTCCCACGTTGGCGAGGCTGTGGGCGCGCGACGCCGAGGCAGGTATCGTCAACTTGTGCACACCGGCCGCGATGGCGCGTTCCGCACCTTTGAGGTTGGGGACGAGGGCCTGCACCGTGAGGCCGGGGATCTGCACGGCCGCCGCCACCACCTCGGCGGTATCGGCCATTTGCGGCAGCCGCTTGGGCGACACGAACGATCCGACCTCGATCTCCGTGAGGCCCGCCGCGGCCAGCCCCGCGATCCACCGCTGCTTCACGGCCGTCGGCATGGCCCGTGCAACGCTCTGCAGCCCATCGCGCGGACCGACTTCGCTCACGATGACGTCGATGTCTTCACCGGCAGCCACGAATGACGCCTCCAGGTCCTTCTCGTCCACCATCCTGGGCGAGCCCAGCCACTCATTCAAGCGCAATCCAAACGCCGCGAAGGCAGATGAAGTTGCCGCACGATTGATGATAGTTTTCCGGCGAGGGCAAACTGCTTGTCTCACGGGGTGAACCGTATGGCGTTTTCCAGCTGGCGCGGAACCGTCGGCATGATCAATCCGACCATGCGGCCGGGCGTGACGGAGGAGGTCATTCGCCTCCTTCCCGAAGGCATCGGTCTGCTTCCGCTGTTCCTCGATATTCGCCGCGGCACGCGGGATGAGTTTGAAAGCGTGATTCCGGCCTACGAGCGCCATGTCGCCCTCTTGGCCGAGCACGAATGCGACCTGATCCACCCGGTCGGTGCACCGCCGTTCATGGTGTTGGGGCGCGACGCCGAAGCCCGCCTGGTGGCCGACTGGGAGAAAAAGTACCGCGCGACGATCTTCACGGTCGCGCAAAACCATGTCGCGGCACTCAACGCGGTGAGGGCCAAAACCATCGTGGGCGCAACCTATTTCTCCGGCCCGATCAACGACGTCTTCGCCAAATATTTGACCGATGCCGGATTCACCGTACGCGCCATGGCGGGCATCGAGGTGCCGTTCGATAAGGTGCAGGAGCTTTCCGGCGAGCAGGTCTACGCGCACATCAAGCGCAACTTCCTCGCCGCTGGGGGCGCCGACGCGATCTACATGCTGGGATCGGGTTGGCGCACGCTGCCGATCATCGCGATCCTGGAAGCCGACCTGCAGGTGCCGGTGGTGCACCCGATCACGGCACGGGTGTGGGAAATCCAGAAGCGGCTGCATGTGAGGCAGCCGGTCAGCGGTTATGGCCATATGCTGGAAGCATTGCCGTGAGCACGCCCGATAGATTATCCGTGGCCGCCAGAATGCTGGGCCCTGCCGTTCTGTGCTGTTGCCTGAGCCTTGTGGCGGCGGCGCCGGCGATGGGGCAAGCGGTTGCCGACTTCTACCGCGGACGGACCGTCACCCTCATCGTCGGCACCGCGCCGGGCGGCATCAACGACATTTCGGCTCGGCTCGTGGCCCGACACCTCGGCCGCTTCGTTCCCGGCCAACCCACCATCATTGTCCAAAATATGCCGGGGGCCGGCGGACTGGTATTGGCGAACCGCATCTATAACACCGCCGAGAAGGACGGATCAGTGTTCGCCAAGCTCGAACGCGCCGTGCCGCAGCTCGCCATTCAGGGAGACCGCAACGCCAACTTCGATCCGATGAAGTTCACCTGGCTCGGCAGCTTGTCATCCTACGCCAACGATGCCTACGTGCTGCTTGTCAACACCGCGCATCCCGCCCGGACCGTCGCCGACCTCTTGCGGCCGAACATTTCGGTCAGCCTGGGGGCCGACAATTCGGCGTCCAGCAATCTCATCTTCGCCCTCCTGGCCCGGGAGGTTCTCGGTCTGCATGTGAACGTCGTGCGCGGCTACACCGGTGCGGCCCCGCTGTTCCTGGCAATGCAGCGCGGCGAGCTCGATGGCCAGATGGTGGGCTTGAGCTCGGTCAAGACCGGCCAGCGCGACCTGTGGAACAGACAAGCCTTTCGGCCGCTCCTGCAGTTCGGTCGCAACACGCGGCTGGCCGAGCTTTCCGACGTGCCGGTCGGACGCGAGCTCGCCGGCGATGCGGAGGCGCGCGCGCTGATCGAATTTGCCGAGCTGCCCTTCTTCATGGCGCTGCCCTTCGCGGCGCCGCCGGGGATGCCCGCCGAGCGCGCCAAGGCATTGCAGAGCGCTTTCATGGAGATGTGCCGCGACAAGGACTTCATTGCCGAAGCAGAACGGCTCGGCCTGGACGTGAGCCCGATTGGCGCGGACGGCGTGCTCGACCTGCTGGCGCGGTCGACCGCAACCCCGCAAGAGGTGATTGCGCGCTACAATGCTCTCGTCGCCAGGAAGAATTGACGATTCGTGCCATTTTGCGCGCCGCCCTTAAACCGGCATTAACCTAACGGAAAAAGCGGTCCGCCGGTTGAGAACTTCCTAAACCTCGCGCCCCGTAAACCTGGAACCACACGCACGCGAATGCGGGCCGCTGCTGGAAGCGTGCCGCGCTGGCTCGAGGTTGCCGCCGAGGATGATGCCAATGATGCTCCGCGGCATCCGCGCCCGGCTGATGGCGCTGGTCGTCGCCACGGTCGTTCCCCTTGCGCTTCTCATCGGCGTCGGCTTGTGGATTCAATGGCGAGACGATCAGGCCGACACGGCCAATCTTGCGCTGGTCGATGCCCGGTTGATTGCCGCGCAAGTGGATGATCAGCTTGGCGCTTTCGAAAGCCTGCTGACGGGATTGAGCCGTGCCGTATCGACCGATGCGGCCGAGACGCGCGCCAACGATACGATGCTGCGTCAGGTCAAGAGCGAGTTCCCGGCCTATGTGAACAGCATCATGCTGTTCTCTCTGGACGGTAAGAACATCGGGACCTCGGCGGAAGGCGTACGCATCTATGCCGGCGACCGCGATTATTTTCAGCGCGTCCTCGCCGGCGATCGCCTCGCCATCGGTCAGCCCGTTTACGGACGCATGGCGCATCAATTGATCATCGCCATGGCCCGGCCGGTGGAGGATCGCGCCGGGCAGCTGCGTGCGGTCCTCCTCGTCGGCATCCTGCTCGATCGGTTCCAGGATGCGTTCAGGGCGCGTGAGCTTCCTCCCGGCAGCGTCATCCAGGTCGTGAACGAGAACGGCATCGTCATCACGCGCAGCGTCGACACCTCGCGCTGGGTCGGTCGCAACCTGCGGGATAACGAGCATGGCGCCCGATTTTCGGCGCTGAAGCAGGCGAGCGGAGCCGTCCTCTGGCCCGACAATGTTGAGCGCATCACCGCATCGGCAACCACGATGCGCGCGCCCTGGCTGGTCTCGGTCGGCCTGCCCGTCGATACGGGCTTTGCCAACGTGGTCGCACGCCTCGCGTGGGGATGCGCGGCAGGCATCGCCACGCTGGCATTTGCGCTGGTGCTGGCGTGGATGTTTTCCCGTCGCATCATCACGCCGCTGCGGCAGCTCAGCGCCGATGCGTCAGCGCTGGCGGCCGGCGATCTGAGCCACCGCAGCGCCGTCTCGACGCAGGACGAGGTGGGTGCGTTGGCGCGCACGTTCAATGCCATGGCGGCGGCGCTGGAAGAGCGCCACCGCGAGCTCAACGAGGCGCATGCAGCGGCCGCGACCGAAGCCGTCAAGCGCGCCCTGCTGGAGGAGATGCAGAGGCTGGCCAAGGAGACACTCGCCGCCGTCATCGATGCATCGCCGGTCGCGATCGTGTGCTCGGACGTCGACCGGCACATCCTCTTGTGGAGTCGCGCCGCCGAGCAGATGTTCGGCTACACCTCCGACGAGATGCTCGGCGGCTTCACCAAGATCGTGCCCCCGGACGGGACGGCAGAGTCGCAGGCCCTGTTCGAGCGCGCGCTCGCCGGCGATACCGTACGCGACGTGCAGCTCAAACGCATGCGCAAGGACGGATCCCTGGTGGACGTCAGGATCGCCGCCGCGCGCATGTACCACGTCGACGGAACCGTACGCGGCGTGGCGTGGGCCTACGAAGATATCACCCACCGCAAGAAGGCCGAGCAGCAGTTGGAGCGCCTCGCGCATTTCGACCAGCTCACCGGGTTGCCCAATCGCGTGACGCTCAACGAGGAGCTGGGAACGCTGTTGGCGGCATCGCAACCGACCTCGATTGCGCTGTTCGATCTCGACGGATTCAAGGACGTCAACGATACGCTCGGCCACTCGGTGGGCGACAACCTGCTGATCGAGGTCGGGCGCAGGCTGACCGCGCTTGCCGCCACCCGGGCCCAAGTGTGCCGCCTCGGCGGCGACGAGTTCGTCGTCATCGTTCCGGGTTGCGGCGATCCGCGCGAAATAGCTGAAATCATCGATGCGATGCTCAGCCGGCTCGCCGCGCCGTTCGAGATCAACGACCACGTCGTTCATCTTGCGGGCAGCGCCGGCATCGCGATCGCGCCGACCCATGGCTCGACCGTCGACGAGCTGATCGCCAATGCCGATCTTGCGCTCTACGACGCAAAATCGGGCGGCGGCCGCATCTATCGGTTTTTCCAGCCCGTGCTTCGTGCGCAGGCGCAGGCGCGCCGCGGCCTCGACCTGGAGCTCAGACGCGCGTTCGAGAACGAGGAATTCGTGCTCTATTTCCAGCCGCAGGTCCGCCTTGCCGACGAGGCGGTGGTCGGTGCGGAAGCCCTGCTGCGGTGGCGCCATTCGAGCCGCGGCATCCTCAGCCCCGCAGCCTTCATCGACGCGCTGGGCGAGAGCCCGATCGCGCCGGCGGTCGGCAGATGGATTCTGCGAACCGCCTGCGAACAAGCGGCGGCCTGGCGCGCCATGGGATTTCCGCTCCGCTGCATGGGCGTGAACATGTTCCCGCCACAGCTCGACGACGAGACGCTCGTGCACGCAATCGCCGACGCTCTGCGCGACACGGCCCTGCCGGCCGACGTGCTCGAGCTCGAGATCACTGAAAACGTCGCGCTCAACTATGACGATACGATCGTTCCGCTCCAGCACCTGCATGAAATGGGGGTACGACTGGCGTTGGACGATTTCGGCACGGGCTACGCCTCCTTGAACTGCCTGACCCGCTTTCCTCTGTCGCGGATCAAGATCGACCGCCACTTCGTGGGCAAGATTACCGACGACGCCGAGGATGCGGCCATCGTCCGCTCGCTCATCGTCATGGCACACAATCTCGGCCTCGGCGTGATCGCCGAAGGCGTCGAGACGACCGCGCAAGCCGCGTTCCTGCGCAACCAGCGGTGCGAAGAGGCCCAAGGCTATCTCTATGCCGAGCCGCTTTCGGCCGCCGAGTTCGAAGCTTACCTGAGAGCCAATCAGGCTGTTGGCCGCACCGGTGGTGCCGGACCGCGGCACGGTCGCGAGAACCGCAGCCACCGCATCGCGGCACTGGGCCGCGGAAGATTTCCCATCGCTTGAAAATCAGCGCCAGGCGCTCTCGTTCTTTTGCTCGTAGTCGCGAAACGCCTTGATGAGACCGCCCAGCACCTCGGCCGAGGTTTCGAACATGGCCTTGAGCTGGGGCTCATCGACCTTCTCGATATCCTCGCGCAGGTGGTCCATCGTCTCCTTGAGACGTTTCTGCATTTTCTGCGTGTGATGACGCGGATCGCGCTCGCTTGCGCTCGCCATGTCGACCTCCCTGACTAGGTGACTGGAACGGAACTGCCACGCAGCATCCGGCTTGCTCAATCAACGGCTCGACCACCGGTCGGTTCCGGTTGAGAAAACGGCTATCCTACAGCGGTTTGGCGTAGGATCATGCGCCATCCACGTATCCCCGAGTGATGGGTAAAGCGCAAGCATGCCGCAGTCTGCCCGACGAACCGGTCGGCCGGGTCGCTGGCCCGAAGTGCTGGCCGTTTTCCTACGTCTCGGCCTGACGTCGTTCGGTGGGCCCGTCGCGCATCTCGGCTATTTCCGCGATGAGTTCGTCACCCGGCGGCGCTGGCTCGACGATCGTGCCTATGCGGATCTGGTGGCGCTCTGCCAGTTCCTGCCCGGACCGGCCTCCAGCCAAGTGGGAATTGCCATCGGGTTGTTGCGCGCCGGGTACGCCGGAGCGCTGGCCGCGTGGACGGGATTCACCTTGCCCTCC
Source organism: Xanthobacteraceae bacterium (assembly GCA_045801465.1). GTDB lineage: Bacteria > Pseudomonadota > Alphaproteobacteria > Rhizobiales > Xanthobacteraceae > DATFWC01. Next base: position 23,864 of record JBJMSU010000022.1, read on the forward strand.
GCGCTTGCGATGGTGCTGTTCGCCTATGGGGTGAGCGCGCTCGGCGATGTCGCCGGCAGCGGCTGGCTGCATGGGCTCAAGGTTGCGGCGGTTGCCGTGGTGGCCCAGGCGGTCCTCGGGATGATGCGCTCGCTCGCACCCGACCGCGAGCGTGCCACGATGGCGGTGGTTGCCGCCATCATCGTGCTCGCGATTCCCTCTGCGTGGGGCCAGATCGGCGCTATCGCGCTCGGAGGCCTCGCCGGAGCGCTGTTGTTACGTGCCGACGTGACGGAGGAGCAGCCCGCCTTGCCGGTGAACGTGAGCCGCACAACCGGCATCGTACTGCTCGCAATCTTCTTCGTCGTGCTGGTCGGTCTGCCGCTGCTGGCCGTGACGGCGCAGTCGCAGGCGGTAAGGTTGTTCGACGCCTTCTATCGCGCCGGTTCGCTCGTCTTCGGCGGCGGGCACGTCGTGTTGCCGCTGCTGCAAGCCTCCGTGGTTCCTCCCGGATGGGTCAGCAATGATGCATTCCTCGCCGGTTACGGTGCCGCACAGGCAGTGCCGGGACCGCTGTTCACGTTCGCCGCCTATCTCGGCGCCGTCATGGGACCGCCGCCGAATGGCTGGATGGGCGCGGTGCTCGCGCTGCTCGCAATATTCCTGCCCTCGTTTCTTCTCGTCATTGGCGCGCTTCCGTTCTGGGCAGAGCTGCGCCGAAGGACGCTCGCTCAATCCGCGCTCAGCGGCGTCAACGCAGCGGTGGTCGGGCTCTTGCTCGCCGCGCTGTATCATCCGGTGTGGACGGCAGGGATTACCAAACCGGCCGACTTCGCGCTGGCCCTAGCGGCGTTCCTGCTGCTGTTCACGTGGCGAACTCCACCATGGCTGGTCGTGATCCTTTGTGCCGCCGGCGGCGCGGCTCTGCCGATCGTTTGAGGCCTCTCCGTGGCGACGCCGGCGAACTCAATGACCGCCGCTCACTCCCGCGATCAGGCGCCGAACTCGTGCAGAAGCCGCAGAACGGTCAAGGCGACGGAAGCGTTGATGGGTGACGCGGTCAATAACCCGCGCGCCCGCCGCGAGGGGAGCGCTTATCGTCGTGAACGAGCGGCGTCATTGCAGCTGTCGAGAAAAATACACAGGAACGTTGTCCAAGAGCACGATTTAATCTTCAAGGACGATCCTGGATGGTCCAGGAGCGCCATGACCACGCAGGGAGCAGCGTTTGAATACCGCGGCGGGTGTAGTCGGCCGAGCGGAGGACGCATCGTGGGCGATGGGCCAAGCGGAGCAGGCGGCGTGGATGGACGCGATGCGCCGCCACGACTTCGAGCATGCCTGGACCATTGCCGACCACGCCCTCGAGCGGCGGCGCGCCGCGGGTCAAGTCTGCTACGATTGGCCACGTCATTTCCAATCCGTGTGGGACGGAACGGCGCTCGCCAACAAGCGCGTACTCATCCGCTGTTACCATGGACTCGGCGATACGATACAGTTCATCCGCTTTGCGGCCGCTGTGCGGGAGGTCGCACGCGAGGTGATCGTATGGGTGCATCCCGCCCTGGTCGGTCTCATTGGCAGCGCCCGCGGCGTCGATCGCGTCCTGCCGCTGCACGACGGCACGCCCGAAGTCGATTACGACGTCGATCTCGAGCTGATGGAGGTGCTGCACGCACTGCGCGTGGATGCACGTTCCATTCCCGGTCACGTACCCTATTTGGTTCCACCAAGCACGACCCGGCCCGCAGCCGAGCTGGCAGATGCCCCGCATCCACGCGTGGGAATCGCCTGGCAAGCTGGAGATTGGGACGGACGCCGCTCGATCCCCACGCCTCTCATCGCCGAGCTGGTTGCCGGTGCCAACGTCCGGTTCTTCTCCCTTCAGTACGGCCCTGCAGCTGCGGAAATCACGTCGTCTGGCGTGCCAGACCTTGGCAATGAGGATGTGAGTACGACCGCCGCCAACGTGTGCGAGCTTGATCTTGTGATCTCGGTCGACACCATGATGGCGCATCTCGCCGGGGCGCTCGGCGTCAGGACGTGGACGCTGCTGCACGCGCACCACGATTGGCGCTGGACGATGAGCGGCTCGACGTCGGTCTGGTATCCGACCATGCAGCTGTTTCGACAGCCGCCCCTCGGCGACTGGAACTCCGTGCTCACGCAAGTCCGGAGCGCACTGACAACGCTGATGCCGGTAGCATCGAAAACCCCTTTCCCGCAGGCGCAACGAACCGCCTGCAATTGATCCATTCAGGCCGGCGCTGCAGGTTTATACTGGCCATTGCAAGGGCCTCGCCTTGGGCTGATCCGGATTTCGATCGTATTGCCGAGCAGTTGAACCCCGATGCACGGCTCCTCGCTGAAGTGGCACTGGAGACTATCGCCCAGCACTTTTCTGTTGATCGGTGCGTGCTTCATTGCGATCCAGGGGTCCGCGCTCGTGGCCATGGGCCACCCGCTCATCTGCGTCTGCGGGAACGTGAAGTTCTGGCATGGAATGGTATTCAGCCCAGAAAATTCGCAACACCTCACCGATTGGTACACGTATTCGCATGTCATTCACGGGCTCTGCTTCTATCTGCTGCTGTGGCTGAGCGCGCCGCGCCTGCCGCTGGCTATGCGGCTGGTCATCGCGCTCGGTCTCGAGGTCAGCTGGGAGATCATCGAGAACACGCCGCTGGTCATGGAGCGGTATCGCCAATCGGCTCTGGCTGAGGGCTATTTCGGCGACAGCGTCATCAATTCGATTTCCGACACGCTTGCCGCGACGGTGGGATTTTTCCTGGCACGACTGCTGCCGGTGTGGTCGAGCATCACGCTGGTGATCGCGATGGAGCTGTTCGTCGGCACGATGATTCGCGACAATCTGACGCTGAATGTCATTCAGCTGATTCACCCGACCGCCGCCGTCTCCAAATGGCAAACCGGCGGCTGACGCTGAACGCATCACCGAGGTTGGTGTAACTTACGCCCGCCCTGTCAGAGCATTGCGGGAGATACGGACATGACGTCGCTTCGCACAGCATTCATCCTTGCGGCGATCCTCGTCGCGACGTCCGTCCAGGCGCAGTCGCCCCAGCCCTATGGGATCGCCACCTTCGGCGAGTTCCGCAAAATGGCGATGCAGCGCGACTACGCCGCCAAGGCGACGCTGGCGGCCGTGGTCGCGAACGGCGCCACCGACGGCGTCGGCGCCGTCACCGACGCGCGCGGCGAGGTCACCATCGTGGACGGAAAGGCGATCGTGAGCTACGGCAAGGAGACGGACCGGCTGCCGCCCGCCAGCGAGACCGCGATGCTGCTGGCGACCGCGGCGGTACGCGAGTGGCAGGAAGTTCGCGTCAACCGCGACGTTAAGCCCGCCGAAATCGAATCCTTCCTGGCGGGCGAAGCGAAATCGCGCGGCATCGACCCGGAGAAATCGTTTCCCTTCCGCTTGCGCGGCACCCTGACAACTTACGTCATGCATGTGACCACGGGGCCGGGCTCCGGCCATCCACCGTTGGCGCAGGATACGCAGAAGGGCGACGCCATCGCCGGCCTGGTCGTCGGCGTCTATGTGGCGCCGCAGCTCGTCGGCGTTGCCACCCATCCGGGCGAGCGCACCCACAGCCATTGGATCAGCGAAGAGCGGACGGCAACGACGCACCTCGATGCCTGGGGCATCAAGTCCGGCGCCGTGCTGTTGCTGCCGAAGTGATGATCCAGCGTGTCGTTTGAGTCTCCAGGCGCCTAAAGCACCCGATCTCCGCGGAACCGCATATAGGAACGTCGTCCGCTCGGGCCGAACATGACGACCTCGTAGACCTCCGGCTCGCCGCCCTCCATTCCGGGCGAGCCGACCGGCATGCCGGGGACCGCGAGGCCGGTCGCACTCGGTCGCTCGGTGATAAACTTATTCAGCGCGCTGGCCGGTACGTGCCCTTCGACCACGTAGCCCGACACCTCGGCCGTGTGGCAGGCCGCCAGGTCGTCGGGAACGCCGAGCCGCCGTTTGACGGGCTCGAGGTCTCTGGTTTCCACCACGTTCGTGGCGTAGCCCGCCTGCTGGAGGTGCCGCACCCACCCCGAGCAGCAGCCGCAGGTCGGATCCTTGTGCACCGTAATCACCGCTTGATCGGCGGCGACGAGCTTGCCGGCCGGCAACAGCGACGCCATAACCGCAACCAGCGCTGATCGGCGCGTGAACCTGAGATCAAGATTCATCATGGCGGGGCCTCATCGTTGCCAAGCTAGAGCATTGGCCTTGATTTGCAACCGTCCCGCAGCCGGCGCCTTGCGGCGAACGCGCCAGCGGATGTAGCGTGGGACCGGGGAAAAACCGCAGACTCCCCGTCAGACGGCTTTGCGTCCAAGCTCTGCGCAATGCTCGACGAGTCGAGGCGATTGCGCATGGATGAAAGCCTCTCAACCGGCATCGATAAGGTGCAAACGGTCCCGGCGCACGGGGTCACGCTGCGCGAGGCGCTGCGCGTGTGGCTGCGGGTCGCCCTGCTCAGCTTCGGCGGGCCAGCCGGCCAGATTGCCGTCATGCACCGCATCCTGGTCCAGGAACAGCGCTGGATTTCGGAAACACGGTTCATGCATGCGCTGAACTACTGCATGCTGCTGCCCGGCCCCGAGGCGCAGCAGCTCGCCACCTATGTGGGCTGGCTCATGCATCGCACGCTGGGCGGGATCATGGCCGGCGGCCTGTTCATCGTTCCCGGCATCGTCGCCATCATGGCGCTGAGCTACGTCTATGCCGCCTGGGGCAACGTGCCGGTCGTGACCGCGCTGTTCTTCGGCCTCAAGGCCGCCGTGCTCGCCATCGTGCTCGAAGCGGTCGTGCGCATCGGCAAACGCGCGCTCAAGAATTCCGTCATGATCGCGCTCTCCGCGCTCGCCTTCATCGGTATCTTCTTTTTTGGCGTGCCGTTTCCGCTCATCATCTTGGCGGCCGCCTTGGTCGGCTTCGTCGGCGGATGGCGCAAGCTGCCGGCCTTCTCCACCGATGGCGGACACGGGTCCGGCGCACCAACTACACCAACCGAGAGCCGCCTGAGCGAGGACTCGCCGGAGCATGCGCGCCCCGACCTCGCGCGCACCCTGCGCGTCGCCGCCCTGTGGCTGGCGCTCTGGCTTGGACCGGTCTTCGCCGTCCTTGCCGGTCGAGGCATTGACGATGTGTTCAGCCAGATTGCGATCTTCTTCAGCAAGATGGCGATGGTGACGTTCGGCGGCGCCTATGCGGTCCTGGCCTATGTGGCGCAGGAAGCGGTGCAGCACTACGGCTGGCTCAAGCCGGGCGAGATGCTGGACGGCCTCGGCATGGCGGAGACCACGCCCGGCCCCTTGATCATGGTCCTGCAGTTCGTCGGGTTCATGGCCGCGTTTCGCGGCGCCACGGGCCTGCCATCGATGCTGGCCGGCACGTTGGGCGGCCTGCTGGCGACTTGGGTGACGTTTGCGCCCTGCTTCCTGTGGATCTTCGTCGGGGCGCCGTTCGTCGAAGCCTTGCGCGGCAATCGCGTGCTGAACGCCGCTCTGTCGGCAATCACGGCGGCCGTGGTCGGCGTGATTCTCAATCTCGCCGTCTGGTTCGCAATCTACACCTTGTTTCATGACGTCCGGCCGTGGCGCGCCTCGGTTATCGCCTTCGATGCGCCGGTCCTCTCGAGCATCGATCCGGCAGCGCTCGTGCTGTCGCTCGGCGCCGGCGTGGCGCTGTTCGCGTTCAAGATCGGAATGGTTCCGGTGCTCGCCGGTGCCTGCGCGGCCGGTCTGGCGCTGCATCTCGCCGGCCTTGTGTAATCGTAGCCGAGCTCTGTTGCGTCGCAGCGGGCGCGTAAACTGTCCAATGAAGATCGCCAGCTTCAACATCAACAATATCAGGAAGCGGCTCGCCAATTTGCTGGACTGGCTGCGCGAGACCAAGCCCGATGTCGTCTGCCTGCAGGAGCTGAAAGCGACCGACAGAGAGTTTCCGCTCGACGCCGTTCGCAATGCCGGCTACGACGCGATATGGCGGGGCGAGAAGTCCTGGAACGGGGTTGCCATTCTCAGCCGGCAAGGCGAGCCTGTCGTCACGCGGACGGAATTGCCCGGCGACCCCGCCGACGCGCAAAGCCGCTACCTCGAAGCAGCCGTGAACGGAATCCTGATCGGCTGCCTGTACGCCCCCAACGGAAATCCGCAGCCGGGGCCGAAATTCGTCTACAAGCTTAACTGGCTCGAGCGATTGGCACAGCATGCCGCGACGCTCTATCGATCAGGCGTGCCGGTGGTCCTGGCAGGCGATTACAACGTCGTTCCGACCGACCAGGATATCTATGCGACGAAGTCCTGGGCCAAGGATGCGCTCGTCCAGCCGGAGAGCCGGGCGGCTTTTCGAAAAATTCTCGATCAAGGATGGCTCGATGCCATCCGCGTCCTGCATCCCGACGAGCCCATGTACACCTTCTGGGACTACATGCGGAACAGATGGCAGCGCGACGCCGGGCTGCGTCTCGATCATCTTCTGCTCAGTGCGGAGTTGACGTCACGTCTCGTGGATGCGGGCGTGGACCGCGCCATGCGCGGCAGAGACAACGCCAGCGACCACGCGCCGGCCTGGATCATCCTGCGCGAAGGCGGAACCACGGCCATCAAACCGCCGCGCAAACGATCCGCAACCGTGGCGCCAAGACTCAGGTGACAACGCGCCGCAATCCGACGGTGCTATCGCCTTCAGCCGCGCGGCTTCATCGCGCCGGATCGGCCCAGAGACTTCGCACCGGCGGCGACGTTTCCATCAGCTGTTCGATGCCGAGCAAGGCGGCGTTGAGGACGCCATGGGCTGCTTGCAGATGAAGTCTGTTCAGCTCGTCAAGCGTCATTTCAGCGCGCGCGAGTGCGATCACCCGCAATTCGACGGAGGGCGCTGGTAACCCATCGGCAGCCGGCCAGGTCACCAGGATGGTGGCCGGACTCCATAATTGGCCAATGCCATCGCCGAACAGCTCCTCGACCCGAGCGACTGCGATCTCCGGTTTTGCCACAGCCATCCCGCCAACCCCCGCTTGATCCAGTTTCATGATAGCGGAGACGACATGAATAGAAAAGGATCGTGCGCACCGCCGTGAGTCAGAAAGGCTACACAGGACATGGCGTGCCAAAAAGTGGAAAAGCGGGGGGCTTGCCGGACCATGATCGCCTACTGCTGCCGCTTGGCATCCATAGCAGGCGAAATGAGGTGGCGAAAAATCATCTCGCTCCAAGCGAGGTTGAGCTGCCACCAAAGCCAATTGCAATCACGAAAATGTCAGACGAGCGCGCCGGACGATCGTTGATCAGTACGAGAGCGCCGACGAAGATTAAGCGCATTTAATGTGGCGGGCGGCTTCCCAGCGATCTCGGCAGTACAGATATATCAAGTCCTGCCTGGTGTTATGAACCAATACAACCAATGAAGCGGACCGCCGCAGCTCCTGAACGCAATTCGCCGCGCGCCCGACGGCGCATCGCCGCAATCCTCGTGCTGGTGAGCGTCCTGGGCCTTGTCTCTGCCTTCTGGTGGCGCGCGCCTTCTAGCCCTCAGGTCGGTGGGCGCCCGCCAGCTGCCGTGCCGGTGACAGTCGCGCCCGCCGTCGCGCGGGACGTTCCGATCTTCCTGCAAGCCTTGGGAACCGTTCAGGCCGCCAATACGATCGCGATCAGAAGCCAGATCGACGGCAAGCTCCAGTCCGTTCAATTCGAGGAAGGCCAGCAGGTCCGTAAAGGTGATACGCTGGCCGTGATCGACCCGCGTCCGTTCCAGGCGGCGCTCGATCAGGCCGTCGCCAAGAAGGCCGAGGATCAGGCCCAGCTGGTTGCCGCAGCCAAGGACCTTGCGCGGTTCAAGGAGCTCGCCAGCAAGGGGTACGGCACGCCCCAGAGCGTCGATCAGCAACAGGGCAAGGTCGATCAGCTCAAGGCGACCGTCGACGGCGATCAGGCCGCGATCGAAAGCGCACAGAACCAGCTTTCCTATGCCACCATCATGGCACCCATTGACGGCCGCGTCGGTTTTCGCCAGCTCGACGCCGGCAACGTCATTCATGCCAGCGATCAGAGCCCGCTGACGGTGCTCACGCAGATCCGCCCGGTGGTGGCAGTTTTCACGTTGCCGCAGCAAAACCTGAGCGCCGTCCGCGAAGCGATGCTGCGCGGCGACCTGCCGGTGGTCGCGTTCGACCAGGATAACGAGCGCCAGCTGGCGCAGGGAAAGCTCCTGTTGATCGACAACCAGATCGATCAGACCACCAGCACGATTCGGCTCAAGGCGCGCTTTCCCAATGAAGATGACCGTCTGTGGCCCGGCGAATTCGTGCGCGTCCGCATGCAAGTCGACACCAGGAAGGGTGTCGTGACGATCCCGCCGGTGGCCGTGCAGCGCGGCCCGCAGGGCGCCTATGCGTGGGTGATCACGGCCGACAACACGGCCGACCAGCGGGCGATCGAGGCCACGAGGGCCGGCGACGACGTTGCCATCGTCAGCAAGGGGCTCGATGCGGGCGAGCGCGTGGTCGTCAACGGTCAGTACCGGCTGCAACCCGGCATGCGTGTCGACGCCAAGAGCGGAGGCGACGCCAATGTCGCGCAAGATCACTCATGAATATATCCGAACCTGCCATCGTGCGTCCGATCGCGACGTCCCTGCTGATGGCATCGCTTGCGTTGTTGGGAATCGTTGCGTTTCCGCTGCTGCCGGTCGCTCCCCTGCCGCAGGTCGACTTTCCCACCATCACGATATCGGCGCAGCTGCCCGGCGCCAGCCCCGACACGATGGCGGCGACCGTCGCCACCCCGCTCGAGCGCCAGTTCGGGCAGATCGCCGGCGTGACGCAGATGACGTCGACCAGCACCCTCGGCTCGACGTCGATCACGCTGCAATTCGATCTCAGCCGCAACGTCGATTCGGCGGCGCAAGACGTTCAGGGGGCGATCACGGCGGCGGCCCGGCAATTGCCGCAGAACCTGACCCAGCCGCCCACTTATCGCAAGGTCAACCCGGCGGAATCGCCGGTCCTGATCCTGGCCGCCCATTCCGACACGCTGCCGCTGACGAAAGTGGACGATTTCGCCGACACCGTTGTCGCGCAGCAGATTTCCCAGATCACCGGAGTGGCGCAGGTGGTGATCGGCGGCGAGCAGAAGCCGGCCGTGCGCGTCGAGGTCGACCCCGCCAAGCTGCAAAGCCGCGGCCTCACTCTCGAGGACGTGCGCGGCGTGCTGACAAATGCGACGACCAATTCCGCCAAAGGCAGCATCAATCAGGACCGACAGAGCTTCACCATCGCGGCCAACGATCAGCTGACCCAGGGCGACGACTACAACGACGTCATTCTCGCCTATCGCAACGGCGCGCCCATCCGCGTGCGCGACGTCGGACGAGCGGCCGACGGCCCGCAGGACGTCAACATTGCCGCCCTCATGCGCGACAAGCCCAGCGTGATCCTGTTGGTGTTCAAGCAACCGGGCGCCAACGTCATCGAGACGGTAGACCGGGTCAAGGCGGCGATGCCCGGCCTCTACGCCAACATGCCGCCGGGCATGCGGATCGATACCATCGTCGACCGCACGCAGACTATTCGCGCGTCGGTCGCCGACGTGGAATTCACGCTCGCGCTCACCATCGGCCTCGTCGTGCTGGTGATCCTGCTGTTCCTGCGCGATGTTCGCGCCACCATCATTCCCGGCGCCACCGTGCCGCTGTCGCTGCTCGGCGCGACCGCGATCATGTATCTCGCCGGTTTCAGCCTCGACAACCTGTCGCTGATGGCGTTGACAATCGCGGTCGGCTTCGTCGTCGACGACGCGATCGTCGTGGTGGAAAACATCGTTCGTCATTTGGAGGCGGGCACGTCGCCCCTGCAATCGGCCTTGAAGGGCTCGCGCGAGATCGGCTTTACGGTCGTTTCCATCAGCGTTTCGCTGGTCGCCGTGTTCATTCCGCTGTTGCTGATGGGCGGCATCGTCGGCCGGCTGTTCCGTGAATTCGCCGTCACGGTAACGGCGGCGATCGGGGTCTCCGTCGTCGTCTCGCTCACCCTCACGCCCATGCTGTGCGCGCGCTTTCTCGCCAACCGATCGGAGCATCACGGCCGCGTCTTTCGCGCCGTCGAGCGGGGTTTCGACATCCTGCTGGCCGGCTATCGCCGCATGCTCGACTGGGTTCTCCGTCACCAGCCGCTCACGCTGTTCGCATTCGTCCTCACCATCGCGGCCACTGGAGCGATGTTCGTGGCGATCCCCAAGGGCTTCTTTCCGGTTCAGGATACCGGCCTGATCACGGGGATTTCCGAGGCCGCGCAGGATGTGTCGCCGACCGAGATGAAGCGGCTGCAGCGCCAGCTCGCGGAGGTGGTCGCGCGCGACCCTGACGTCGCGAATGTGGGATCGTTCTTCGGCAGCGGCAGCGGCAATACGTTGAACACCGCGCGGTTCTTCATCGGCCTCAAGCCGCGCGACGAGCGCAGCGCGACGGCGATGCAGATCATCAATCGGCTACGTCCGCAGCTCGCCCAGGTCCAGGGCACCAATCTGTTTCTGCAACCCTCTCAGGACATCACGGTCGGCGGGCGTATTGCGCGCGGGCAATTCCAGTACACGCTGCAGGACGCGAGCATCGATGAGCTCACCGCATGGGCGCCGAAGATGCTGCAGAAGCTGAGGACCCTGCCCGAGCTTGCCGACGTCAGCAGCGATCAGCAGGGCGCCGCACCCCTGATGACCGTGGCGATCAACCGCGATGCCGCGGCCCGCTTCGGGATTCAACCGCAGCTGATCGACGATACGCTCAACGACGCCTTCGGCCAACGCGCGGTGACGCAGTATTCGACCCAGATCAACACCTACTTCGTGATCCTCGGCGTCTTGCCGGAGCTGCAGAAGAGCCCCGCAACACTCGACCAGATCTACGTCAAGTCGCCGGCGAGCGGACAACTGGTGCCGCTGTCCACCTTGGTGGACGTGGACCTGGAGCATACCGGGCCGCTTTCGGTGTCGCACCAAGGCCAATTCCCGGCAGTGACGCTCTCGTTCAACCTTCCGGCCGGCGTGGCGCTCGGTCAGGCGGTGGAGGCGATCCAACGTGCCGAAGCCGAGCTCGGCAAACCGCCATCGCTGACCGGCAGTTTTCAGGGCAACGCTCAGGCGTTCCAAAGCTCGTTGGCAAGCCAGCCGATCCTCATCCTCGCGGCGCTCGTCACCGTCTACGTGATCCTCGGCGTCTTGTACGAGAGCTATATTCACCCGCTGACGATCCTCTCCACCCTCCCCTCCGCCGGCATCGGCGCCCTGCTGGCGCTGTGGCTTGGCGGCTTCGATCTCTCGGTGATCGGCATCATCGGCATCATCCTGCTCATCGGCATCGTGAAGAAGAACGGCATCATTCTCGTGGACTTCGCGATCAGCCGCGAACGCGAAGGGCTCGATCCGGAGCAGGCGATTCGGGAAGCGGCCTTGCTGCGCTTCCGCCCGATCCTGATGACCACGATGGCGGCGCTGCTCGGCGGCGTGCCGCTCATGCTGGGCCACGGCGCCGGGTCGGAGCTGCGCCAGCCGCTCGGCTACGCCATGGTGGGCGGGCTGGCGCTGAGCCAGATGCTGACCTTGTTCACCACGCCGGTGGTTTATCTCTACCTCGACCGGCTGCAGGCGTGGCTCAGCGGCGCCAAGCCGCGCCGCCCGACGGCAGCGGCGGAACCCGCCTATCTGCAGGAGGCGGCGGAGTAGAGTCCCGGCGCGCCCCGGCCGAATGCGATGCGCGCAGACGACTTTTTAACGCACTCTGCGGCAAGCTGAGTGAACTGGCGGTCCACACCGCTGATCGACTGGTTGATCGCGAAATCGAATTCGCTCTTGAGTTGGAGTCTTTTTGCCGATTTCCCCCGCAGAAACGCACGATGTCATCAGCCGATATGCGGGGGGACTCCAAAACCGGAGTCGAAACAGTTACTTGTGATGCACGGCCTTTAAGTGGAGTTCTGACATGGCCCCGCGTGCCAATTGGAAGGGTTACCTGAGGCTGTCCCTGGTCTCATGCCCGATCGCGCTCTATCCCGCCACCTCGGAGCGGGAGAAGATCAGGTTCCACCAGATCAACCGCAACACCGGCAATCGCATCAAGCTCCTGCGGGTCGATGCCGAAACCGGGGAGCCGGTGGAGTACGAGGATATCGTCAAAGGCTATGAGGTCGGCAAGGGCGAGTACATCGAGATTACGGACGAAGAACTGGAAGCGATCGCGCTCGAGAGCACGCGGACGATCGACATCGACCAGTTCGTACCCAGGGACGAGATCGACGATCTCTACAACGTGCGGCCCTACTATATCGCACCCGACGGCAATGTCGGGCAGGACGCCTTCGCGGTCATCCGCGATGTGATCGGGGCCATGAAAATGGTCGCGCTGGGCCGTGTCGTCCTGACCAGCCGCGAGCACGTGATGGCGATCGAGCCGCGCGACACAGGCCTGGTGGGAACGCTGCTGCGCTATCCGTACGAGGTGCGCCAGCCGGCCGAGTTCTTCGAAGACATCGCCGCCACCAAGGTCACCAAGGACATGCTCGACCTCGCCAAGCACATCGTCGAGACCAAGTCGGGGCACTTCGATCCGGAAAAGTTCGAGGACCAGTACGAAAATGCCTTGAAGGAGCTGCTGCGGAAAAAGCAGGCCGGCGAGAAGATTGCACCGGCCGCCCAGCCGCAGCCCGCCAAGGTCATCAACCTCATGGACGCCCTGCGCAAGAGCCTGGAAACCGAGCGCGGCGCCGCGACGCGCGCCAAGCCGAAGGCCGCCACGAGCTCGCGTCAGCGCGCACCCGCCAAGGCGGCGGCCAAGCCGAAGCGCGCACGTCGCGCCGGCTGAATTGCCGCGCTAGACACTGCGCGCGAGCCCACCTTCGATCACGCGCAGCACGGGCCGGCCTGGAGCTCGTTGGCCGCCCGCTTCCAAAGTCGCCACGGCGGACATGAACTCCACCAGCATGCGCTGCGGACTGATATGCGCGTCCGAAGCCCGCAGGCATTGGCGCAGCGCCGCGGCCATGTTGGTCGCGCCCGCATCGTGTACACGCGGTTCCTCGAACCTGAGCTTCAAAGCCTCATAGAACTGCGAAGCCAGGAGCTGGCAATGGACGAGGTTGGCCCCTGCCCTGATCTCGCTCGCGATCCTGTCGGCAGCCTCACGCCCCAGCTCGAGCAACTCGGACGAGTTCATGCACCGGCTCGCATCCCCACGTGATTGTGGCCGGGTTTGTCCTATCTGATTCGTGTACGAATAGGGAACGGTTTGATGAATTGCCTGTGACCGGCCCGATGGGCTCCTGCGGCTCCATCGGAGTCGAATAGGCGCTAACATAAAGAAGGCCCGCGATCGGCGGCGGGCCTGGCATGTCGCTTTCGATGCGAGAATAGGGGCGACGATGGCACGCGAACATGTGCCAAGCACCGCAGATCACGCGAGCCTAAGCCGGCGCGGCGTCCTGCACGGCGTGGGCGCGCTTGCCGTCGGCGGGACGGCAAAAGCCGAGGCTGGCGCCGTGATGGCCGCGCTCAGCACCTATATGGCGAACGCCCGCGCGCGGGCGCTGCCCGATGCCGTGATCGAGAAGGTGAAGCACCACGTGCTCGACACCTTGGCGGCGATGATCTCGGGCGCCGAACTCAAGCCCGGCCGCGCCGCGATCAGCTTTGCGCGAGCATATGGCGGGAGCAAAATCGCGACCGTCGCCGGCTCGGACGTCCGGTGCGGCCCGATCGAGGCGGCATTGGCCAACGGCGTGCTGGCCCACGCGGACGAGACCGACGATTCGCATGCGCCCTCGCTGTCGCATCCGGGTTGCGCCGTGGTGCCGGCCGCGCTGGCGCTCGGCGAGCAGCTCAGCATCGACGGCATGCATTTTCTCCGCGCCGTCGTGCTCGGCTACGATATCGGGCCGCGCGTCACCATGGCGCTCGGCATCCCGGCGCTGTCGCGCCAACTGCACAAGAGCAGTCACAGCATCGCCGGCGTGTTCGGCGCCGCGGCGGCCGGCGGCTGTGCGGCCGGCCTCGACGCGCAACAGATGCGCTGGCTCCTGGACTATACGGCGCAGCAATCCTCCGGGATCGCTGCCTGGCAGCGCGACACCGACCACATCGAGAAGGCGTTCGTGTTCGGCGGCATGCCGGCGCGCAGCGGCGTGACGGCGGCCTTGCTGGTGCGCGCCGGCTGGACCGGGATCGACGACATCCTGTCGGGTCCGGACAACTTCCTTCTCGCCACTGCGCCCGACGCCGATCCGGCGCAGCTCACCGACAAGCTCGGCGAGCGTCACGAGGTGATCCGCACCAACATCAAGAAATGGTCGGTCGGCTCCCCCATCCAGGCGGTGCTGGATGCCCTGGAGCTGCTGGCCGCACGTCGCCCGTTCACGGCCGAGGAGGTCGAGAAGGTCATCGTGCGGCTCGGCACCCGCTCAGCCTCCGTCGTGAGCAATCGCGAGATCCCGGACATCTGTCTCCAGCACATGGTCGCCGTGATGCTGCTCGACGGAACCGTCTCGTTCCACGCGGCTCATGACGTCGCGCGCATGCAGGATCCTTTCCTGTTGCGGGTGCGTGCCAAGGTGGAGCTCGTTCCCGACGACGAGCTCGAGCGCCGGGCGCCGCGACGGGAGGCAAACGTCACGCTCGTGCTCGACGACGGCACCGAGCTGACCCAGCATGTCGAGGCAGTCCGTGGCACGGCCGACAATCCGATGCCGCGCGAAGAAGTCATCGCCAAATGCCGCGACCTGATCACGCCGGTTCTGGGCGCCGCCAAATGCGCCGGTCTCATCGAGCGGGTGCTCGGGCTCGAAGGCGTGGGAAATGTGCAGGAGCTCCGGCCCTTCCTGCAGCCGGCCGGGTAAGACTCCGCGCCGGCCCAGGCGACGTCATTTCGCTTCGTGAAAGATGATGCCGAGCGTGGAGCGATGGCCGGAGCGCACCCGGCTGACCCCATGGCGCATATTGACGCGATAGGTGCCGCGGGTGCCGCGCACGGGCCGGTGGTGGACCGGGAAGATCACGGCTTCACCTTGCCCGAGCGGGACCACCTCGGCGCGCGACTGCATGCGCGGCCGCTGCTCGGTGAGGACGAATTCGCCTCCGGCGAAATCGCAGCCCGGGCGCGACAGAAGCACGGTCACCTGCAGCGGGAACACGTGCTCGCCATAGAGGTCCTGGTGCAGGCAATTGTAATCGCCGGGCCCGTATTGGAGCAGCAGTGGGGTCGGCTTGGTCTGGCCTGCCTTATGACAGCGCACGACGTAGCCGGCGTGATCGTCGGGAAACCGCGTGCTCGTGCCCAGCGCCGCGTTCCAGCCGTTGGCGACGGCGGCAAGCGGGGCGTAGAGCGCCGTCCGCAGTTCGGCGACCAGCGGCGGCAACGGATACGTGAAATACTTGTATTCGCCGCGGCCGAATCCGTGCCGCGCCATCACGACCCGGCTGCGAAACTGGGCGTCGTCGGCATAGGCAGCCGCCAGGGATCTGCATTCCTCGGCATCGAGCAGGGCGCCGGTGGTGGCGCACCCGTGCACATCGAGCGCAGCCGCAATGGCCGGCCAATCGAGCGCCGCGACGCGCCCGGTGATCGATGAGGCGGGCGCGGCCGACACGCGCGCCGTCTGGCTCCGTGTCGTCTGGCTCCGTGTTGTCATGTGGCCAATATGTCGATTGACGACAGGATCGCCACCCGGATCCTGCAGTCGGTTGCGGGGGGGCGCCTCAGTCCCGCTCCCTGCTGGGCACCATACGATCTGTTATCGCGACGAAATCGCGTCGCAGCCGTGCCCTTCATCGCCGTCGAGCGTCCCGGCGGCGCGCGCGATGAACGGCTCCATTCGGCGTTTGGCATCCGCCGGGAACTCGAACGCGATGTGGCGCCAGATCTTGCCGCCGCATCCAAGCACCGCCTTTCGATAGAACAGCCGATCGCCCTTGGAGCCGGTGACGGCGAGCCACCCGGGACGCCCGGCAAGATCGATGATCTCCTCGCCGTCGGCGAAAGCGACCGCCTTCATGTGGGCCGCGATCGGCTCGTGCTCGACCGGGGTTGCGTAGAGGGCGAACCAGGCGGCCCCGTCGGGCGACACGAAGCGCTTGCCGCTCCAATTCGGTTCTGGTGGTTGCAGCTGCCAGCCCGGCGGCATGGCTGCGGCCGGGTCGCCGTAGGAGTTCCGCGACCGAGAGCTGGAGCCACGCGATCGCGACCGTGGCGGATCGCGTTCCGACATCCCCGGCATCATGGTCGGAGAGCCGTCCGGCTGCACGCCGTAATCATAAGAGCCGTGGTGGTGGTGGCGATGCCCGCGCCGACGCGCGTCGGCCGAGGCCACCATCAGGGCCAAAATCATGACAGCAAGCACGATCCTGCGCATGTCGCATCAACGCCGGCGCGGCAGAATCGATCCATGGCGGACGCCACGCCGTTTGCTCTGCCCTCGCCCCTGACCGGATAACCGGGCGCCGGTGCGCGGGCCTGCCCCGCATGCTATGTCTCCGGCTCTGTGAACCGAGACCGCATGATGATGGATGCCGTCACGATCCCCCGCAACGAAGCGCGCCTGCGCGCGCTCTACCTGGATCTGCTGGAAAAGTGCTTGACCAACGTCATCTATCGCGACCCGCCGATGCGGCCGAAATGGACGCATATCCTGCGCAAGCAGGTGTTCTCGGACGCGGTGCGCGAGTCCGGTAAGGACTGGCCGAGCCGGGCACACACGATGATCGGGCTCAAGCGTCTGCATTCCTTGCGCGAGCAGGTGGAAGCCACCATCAACGACAACATCCCGGGGGACTATATCGAGACCGGCGTGTGGCGCGGCGGCGCCTGCATCATGATGCGCGCGGTGCTCGCCGCCTACGGCGAGACAGACCGCATCGTCTATGTGGCGGACTCGTTTGCCGGCGTGCCTCCCCCCGATCGCAAGCGCTATCCGGCCGATCGCGGCCGGAACTTTTACAAATACAAGCAACTGGCGGTGCCGCTCGAGGAGGTGCAGGCGAACTTTGCGACCTACGGCCTGCTCGACGACCAGGTCAGGTTCGTCAGAGGCCTGTTCAGCGACACGCTGCCCAAGCTCGACGCCGCGCGCTTCGCCTTGATCAGGCTCGACGGGGATCTCTACGAATCCACCATGGACGCCCTCGAGGCGCTCTATCCCCGCCTCTCGCCGGGCGGCTTCGTGGTGGTTGATGATTATGCGCTGCGATCGAGCCGAACCGCCGTGCACCATTACCTCGACCAGCACGGCGAGAAGGTGACGTTCGAGCGGATCGATGATTACAGCGTGTGGTGGCAGAAGGCACGTTGAGGCCCGCGCTCTTCCGTCTTCTTGTCAAGCCGCTGCCCGATGCTCGGCGCTTCCCTTGGCCTGCAACCAATCGCGCGCGGCGCGTTGCGCTGCGGCAATGTCGGCCTCCGACATCTCGGCGGCAATTTCGCGCCGATGGCGGATCGCCTCCCGGTTGCCACGCATGGCGGCGATGTTGAACCACTTGTGCGCGGTGACGAAGTCCGTTGGGACCGATCGCCCGGTCGAGTACATCATGCCGAGCTCGAAGAACACATCGGCACTGGTGTCGGCGCCGAGTGCCCCAGCCTCGATCTCGGCGATTTCCAAACGACCCATACTGGCCTCCCCTCAAACGCGCGCAAAAATCCCCACCCGAACCGCGCGTGCCCATGCCCGCCATTGCGCGAGTACCGCGATGATCAGCGGGAATTTTGAACGAGCGCTTAAACGGCGCGATGAATGACTGGTGAATTGATTGAAGCGCGAGCCGGCCGCAAACGCCGCGTTAAGCACTCAAGAGGCGGTGCCGCCGCGCTTTTGCCGTCCGGCGCAACGGTTCAGAAACCGTCACGATTGGCAGCCCGATAACCATCGCGCGGATCGCCTGGACGCATGCGGGATTCTGCGCACATGCCGCAGACGCGATCAGCGCGCCCGCTGATTGAAGAGGATCGCGCGGACTTTCGGGTCCTGCATATCGACCTCACTCGCCTCCTCGATCCTGATCCGCATGCCGCGCTGCACCGCCGGCCGCGCCCGGACGGTGTCGAGCCATCGCTTGACGTGCGGGAATTCGCTCGGATCCTGTCCCTGGCGTTCCCAGCGCGAGGTCCATCCGACCGCCGCCATATCGGCGATCGTGTACTCCGGCCCGGCCAGATAGGGCTGCGCGGCCAGGCGGCGGTTCATGACGCCATAGAGCCGGTTGCACTCGTTGGTGAAGCGATCGACAGCATAAGGGAGCGCCTCGGGCGCGTAGAGACGGAAATGATGCGCCTGACCGGCGATCGGGCCGAGATTGCCGACCTGCCAGTGCAGCCATTCTTCCACCGCCACGCGGGCGCGCTCGTCCTGCGGATAAAAGCGACCGGTCTTCCGCCCGAGATACTGCAGGATTGCCCCCGACTCGAACACCGAGATCGGCATGCCACCGGGGCCATCCGGATCGACGATGGCCGGGATGCGGTTGTTGGGCGAGATCGCCAGGAAGTCCGGCTCGAACTGCGCGCCCTTGGCGATGTTGACCGCAATGACGTTGTACGGCAGCCCACATTCCTCGAGCATAATGGAAACCTTCCAGCCGTTGGGCGTCGGCCAGAAGTAGAGATCGATGGGCGTGGTGTCGACTTGCGCCACGACAACCTCCGTGCTCGCCGGCGACCGGGGTCGCGCCGCCTTCTTACTCCGCGCAGGACGATCCGCTGAGGCGTGCCTTCCCGTGCGTCGACCGAGGCCTGATGAACTTATGGAATATCCCCTCCGGTGCTCAATCGATCTTCAGCGCGAGCGCTTTGACGACCGGCGTCCAAAGAGCAACATCGGCCGCGAGGGATTGCCGGAATTTTCCGGGGCTTGAATCGAGGGTGGGTTCGATTCCCGCGTCGATCAACAGCTGCTGGTAGGCCGGTTCGGCGACCGCCTTGCGGCTCGCCTGGGCGATCTGTTCGATGATCTCACTCGGGGTCCCGGCCGGCGCGAACAGCCCGATGGAGCCTCTCACGGTCAGGTCAGGAAGGCCCAGTTCGACCGCCGTCGGAAGCTCGGGCGCGGCGGCAAGGCGCGTGGGACTTGTCACGGCAAGAACCCGCATCTTCCCGGACCGATGGAGTTCGATCACCTGTCCGGTCACGCCCGGCAAGCCTATCGGAATTTGTCCGCTGACGAGGTCTGTGATCACGGGACCGGTGCCGCGATACGGTACCTGCACGATGTCAGGTGTTCCGACGAGGGATTTGAACAGCTCGCCGGTCAGATGCTGGATCGAGCCGATACCGGAGTGCCCGTAGGACAGCTTGCCGGGGTTGGCCTTCGCATACGTGATGAGCTCCTTCAGGGTCCGAGCCGGCACCGCGGGATGCACGCCGATGCACAGAACATTGGCGGCAACGCCCGCAATCGGATCCAAATCCTTGACCGGATCGTAGAGCGGCCGGGCCTTGAGCAGGGCCTCGTTAACGTGCGTCTGCGTCCCGCCGAGCAGGATCGTGTAGCCGTCGGGCCGAGCGCGTGCGACGGCGGCTGCACCCAGCGAGGAGCCGCCGCCACCGATGTTTTCAATCACGACCGTTCCCAGCAGGGACTTCACCCGGTCCGCCCACGGGCGTCCGACGGCGTCGAATGCACCGCCCGGGGGGAAAGGAATAACGAGCCGGATCGCCCGCGTCGGGTAGCCTTGCGCCCATGTCGGCGTCCGGGGGATGAGCAGTGCGGCAGCGCCCGCGGCAAGATGCAGACATTGTCGGCGCGAAAGGTTCATTGATAATCTCCCCAGAGTGCTGACCGTGCGCCTATTCCGCCATGGTCATGCCTCGCCGGCACCCTACGGTGGGCGAAGCCCGTTGTATTGAGGCGAATGCCCCGACACGGCGCAGCGATTGCGATGCGAGGCAGGGACAAATGTCCCGCGTCAGTGCGGGTTGACGAGCCTGCTGGCCCCGCCGAGCCCGGCGTTACGGGCAAGCACGATCGCCTGATAACGGTGCTCGACGCAAATCTTGTCGAACACCCGCGTGATGTGATTGCGGACCGTTTTTTCTGACAGACGAAGCGATCCGGCGATCTCCGCGTTGTCGAGGCCTTCGGCGATGCCTTCGAGCACGGCCCGTTCGCGCGGCGTGAGCTCGCCCAGCGGCAATGCGTTTTGGTCGGCAACGGCTGCGCCGGCCGGTTCGGCGAGAAAGTCGCGCACCTCGGCGTACAACTGCGCCCACGCCGGCTCATCGGCGAGCAGCCAGTGATTTTCGCTGTCGAGCTGGACGAAGCGGCAGTCGGGAACGAGGCTTGCGAGCAACCGGCTCTCTTCGATCGGCACGACCACGTCGCGCTCGGGGTGCACGATCAGAACGGGACATTTGATCTTGCGCGCGGCTTCTCGCACGTCGGTGTTCCAAGCTATCTGTGTCAGTCGGACGGCGGTCTCGGCGGAGGTCGCGGCGCGCTGCTGGTCGCACCAGGAGCGCAAATGGTCCAGCGTGCCGCCCGGCTGGAAGCGCGACGCCCAGACCTGCAGGAAGGCGTGATTCTCCTGTCCCCAGCCGAGCCGCGTCAGATCGAGCAACACCCGCGCTTTCTCCACCTCCTTCGGCGAATCCGTCCGCCGCAATACGCCGCGGGCATAAGTGCCATAGAGGACGAGGTGGCTCACTCGCTCGGGATGGCGGGCCGCGTACTCGATCGCGATCGGGCCGCCCCCGCAGGTGCCCATCAGGGCGAACCGCCGGAAGTCAGCCGCCTCGACCGCGCACTCGAAATCGCGCACCCAGGTCTCGAACGAAAGATCGCCGACGTCGCGGTCCGACAGCCCGCAGCCGCGGCAGTCGTGGCGCAACACCTTGTGCTCGCTGGTGAAAATGTCGAGCCACGGTCGCCAGGCAAGGCTGCGCCACTGATGCTCGAGATGGGTGAGCCAGGTCCCCGACATCACCAGCGGCGGGCCTTCGCCGCTCACCGCATAGGCGAGGCGCACGCCGTCCGCCGTCGTACAGAACCGGATGTTCTGCTTCATGGCGCCGATCCCGTTGGACCCGCTTGGATTGTATCACCGTGGAGGCCGTGGCGAACCCCATTTTTGCCGAGCGGCCGCTCGACCGCGCCATGAGGCAGGTTCTCGCTATGCCTGTGCTCGGCGGCCGGCGAGCTGCCCCTCCGTCTGGGCCCCTTGCGCATGAAAACGATGAACGTCTGAGCCTGCGGACGGGATGATCGCGGCCGGCTGAAAAACGAGACTCAAGGCACGTGCCCCGGATTGGATCGCGGTGTTGAACGCGTTCCAGGCATTGCGCTCGCGACGCGGCGACAAAGGAGATGCTGAAAAAAAGCCAAGCTGGTCCGCGGGACCGTCCTGAAAAAGGAGCGCTCTTGCCGGGGATTTATCGGAAGCGTCGGCGAGATGATGATCGAGAATCGATGCCGGTCAGCGAAGATCAACTCCGTGGCGGCACCGTACGGCCTGTGCCGTACCGTCCTTCGCAGGGTCACCCCGCCTCTTCACCGCTGCTGCCCGTGGCTTTGACGCCGCGGTCTGAGCGCATGACACCGACTTTGCGGCCGGTTGAGAGCGGACCTGCGAAAAGCGAGCCTCGATTTCGCCGACGCCTCCTCCGTCGACTTGAGCCGGCGAGGTGGCTGCGGTGCGTTTGCGCCCCGCGTGGCAACCCCGCCGACTGAATGCGACGCAGTCTTCGTGTCGAAGACGCTTCGCGCGATGCGGCGTTACGCCTTCTTCTTGCGTGAACTCTTCCGCTTCGCGGTCTTGCGCGCCGTTTTCTTCGCGGCGGACTTCGTCTTCGACTTTGACTTCTTCGCCATTCTGCCCTCCTAGCCATGATGAGACTGGCGATTTCGATGCAGCGCAATCGCGAATCGACTGCACTGCACGTCGATTTCTACAGCACAACGAAAAAAACAGCGAATCCCGTCGACGGCCGAGAGCGAGCAACGATGCATCGTCAAGCGACGACCGCGTGCACGATGCACGGCGTCCACGGATCTCGCGAGCATACCGACGCGCACGACGGCGAAAATCGATCAGTGCAAGAAAGCAGCATGAAACAAGGATTTCCTGAATAGTCCAATGTGATCGAGCGAGCGTTGCGTTCGCACACTCGTTGCAGCATTTCATCGGTCATTGGCGCCATCTCGTTGGAAGAATTCGGTTGTTGAAAAAATCTGGTGAAGACGCCGCGCGAATGCCGCGCGAGGCTCGAAATCGATCTCACTCGCGCGAATCGGTCCAACTGATTCGCTCTCGCCGAGGTCGCGCGATCGCGTTCGCGGGTTCTTGCGCAGCTCTTTGGCCCGATGAATCGGCTGTCTCTCGAACGCGCAGCGGGGGAACACGAGCGGCGGCGGTGTGGCAGGTCAGGTGAGACCGACAATGGCGGCGGCGGCGGCGCGGCCGCCGAGATCGTCGAGCACGCGGGTACACACGAGCGTGCGTGCCTCCCGTTCGCGCGCAGCAGCCAAGTCGCTGCCGGAGCCCGACGCGCCGTCCTCATCCTCCAGGGACGCCTCGTGCGCCAGCACGGCACGCAGGCGGGCAAAAATGTGCGCCTTCATCCGTCCCTGTCCTAAAATTGCGGAGAGCAGCAGCCGGAACTTGGGGCTTTTCCGTCCGATCACCTCGACCGGGCCGATGATATCGTCGGCAAAATTGACGAGAATGGTCAGCAGCGGACCGGCGGCCAGCGTTGCCACGAAATGACGGATGTCGGTGGTGAGTTTGTCGAGGGCGACCAGGACGAAGAACAGGGTGCTCCTCGGATCCGCGTGCTCAAGCTCGTTGACGCATTCGCAGGCCCACGAGTCGAGCGGTGCCGTTCCAGCCGTCCGTCGCGCCCTGAGCTCGTCGATATAGGCCGCCGCCAGCTTGTCGAAGTCGCGCCGGCCCTGCGCATCGAGACACGGCGTTGCGCGATTCTCGAACCGACAGTCATAACAGTAGATCATGGTCACCCTCGTCATCCCGAACGAGGGATGACAGCCCCGGACTATAAGATTGGTCGGCTGAGGGCGCGGTTGGGTTCAGATCCCGAGCTTTTGTTTGAGCAGCGCGTTCACCGCCTGCGGGTTCGCCTTGCCGCCCGAGGCCTTCATCACCTGGCCGACGAACCAGCCGATCGCCTTCGGGTTGGACTTGGCGTCGGCGACCTTGTCGGGATTGGCGGCGACGATGTCGGCAACGATCTTCTCGATGGCGGCGACATCCGTGACCTGCTGCAAACCGCGCGCCTTGACGATCGCACGCGGATCGCCGCCCTCGCTCCACACGATCTCGAACAGGTCCTTGGCGATCTTGCCGGAGATCGTCCCCTCGGAGATCAGATCGAGGACGGCACCGAGCTGCTCCGCCGACACCGGCGAGGCGGTAATGTCCTTGCCTTCGCGATTGAGCCGGCCCGTGAGCTCGTTGATCACCCAATTGGCGGCGCTCTTGGCGTCCCGCCCCTTGGCCACGGCTTCAAAGAAGGCGGCGGTCTCGCGCTCCGCCACCAGCACGCCGGAATCGTAAGGCGAAAGCCCGTAGTCGCGCATGAACCGGGTCTTCTTCTCGTCGGGCAATTCCGGCAACCCGTGCGCGAGGGCTGCGACATCGTCCGCCGTCAGCTCGAGCGGGAGCAGGTCGGGATCCGGGAAGTAGCGATAGTCGTGCGCCTCCTCCTTGTTGCGCATCGAGCGCGTCTCGCCTTTGTTGGGATCGAACAGCCGCGTCTCCTGCTCGATCTCGCCGCCGTCCTCGCGGATGCCGATCTGGCGGCGCGCCTCGTAATCGATCGCCTGGCCGATGAAGCGGATCGAATTGACGTTCTTGATCTCGCAGCGGGTGCCCAGCGGCTCGCCCGGCCGGCGCACCGAGACGTTCACGTCGGCGCGCAGATTGCCCTTCTCCATGTCGCCGTCGCAGGTGCCGAGGTAGCGCAGGATCGTGCGCAGCTTGCCCACGTAGGCCTTGGCCTCCTCGGCCGAGCGCAGGTCTGGCTTGGACACGATCTCCATGAGCGCCACGCCGGACCGATTGAGGTCCACGAACGACATCGTCGGATGCTGGTCATGCAGCGATTTTCCTGCGTCCTGCTCGAGATGCAGCCGCTCGATGCCGACCGTGATGGCCTCACCGTCCGGCATGTCGACGCTGACCTCGCCCTCGCCGACGATCGGCGACTTGTACTGGCTGATCTGATAGCCCTGCGGCAGGTCGGGATAGAAATAGTTCTTGCGGTCGAACACGGACCGCAGATTGATGCGCGCCTTGAGGCCGAGCCCGGTGCGAACCGCTTGGCGAACGCATTCCTCGTTGATCACCGGCAGCATGCCCGGCATGGCCGCATCCACCAGCGAGACATGCGAGTTCGGCGCGCTGCCGAACTCGGTTGAAGCACCGGAGAACAGCTTCGACTTGGACGTCACCTGGGCATGGACCTCCATGCCGACGACGACTTCCCAGTCGCCGGTGACGCCTTTGATGAGCTTCGAAGGCTTCATGGGCGCCGCTCTATCGCCTCCCGGACCAGGCGGCAAGGGACGCCAGTGCCGCCGATTTGAAGTTCCTACAATGGTTGCCGCAAGCTCGTTCAGGAACTGCAAATCGAAAGCGGCACTGAAGTCATGAACTTGCTAGTGCCCCTTTGCTTCCGACGTTCGTGTCAGCGGCTGCTGCGATTGTCTCCACGAGCTTCGGACGCGGGACACCGGTCTTCGCCGCAGACGAAGCGACCATTCGTCATCCGCTCTCTATTGGGATTTTGCGACCAGCTGTACATTTGACGTCGGGCGCCCCGCGCCATCGATTTCGCCAAGAGTTCGCCATGTGGCCGGACCGTCGTCTTCTTGACCTCCTCGGCATCGAATTGCCGATCGTCCAGGCGCCGATGGCCGGCGCCATGGACTTCGAGCTCGCCGCTGCCGTGTCGGAAGCAGGTGGGCTCGGGTCGTTGCCGGCCGGCATGTTGACGCCGCAGCAAATCCGCGAGCAGATGGATGCGTTGCGCGGCCGAACCGCCAAGCCGATCAACCTGAACTTCTTCTGTCATTCGCCTGCCGCCTTGAACAATGCGCGGGAGGCGGCATGGCGCGACCGACTTGCGCCCTATTATCGCGAGCTCGGCATCGACCCCGCGGCGCCGGTCTCGTCCAGCAACCGCGCGCCGTTCAACGCCGAACTGTGCGATCTCGTGCTCGAACTCAAGCCGCCGGTGGTGAGCTTCCACTATGGCCTGCCGGATGCCGCCTTGGTGAGACGGATCAAGCAATCGGCTGCAAAGATCCTGTGCTCGGCGACCACCGTCGCGGAGGCGCGTCGGCTCGAACAGCAAGGGGCCGACGTGGTGATCGCGCAAGGGTTCGAGGCGGGCGGTCACCGCGGCATGTTTCTCGACGCCGATCTCGCCGCGCAGATCGGAACGTTCGCTCTGGTCCCGCTGATCTCGGACGCCGTCGACCTGCCGCTGATCGCCGCGGGTGGCGTCGTCGATGCGCGGGCGATCGCGGCCGCCTTCGCACTTGGTGCGTCCGGCGTGCAGATCGGCACGGGCTATCTGTTCTGCCCCGAAGCGAAGATCTCCCCGCCTTATCGCGCCGCTTTGGCGGAAGCCGGGGAACGCGGCACCACGCTCACCAACGTGTTCTCCGGCCGGCCCGCGCGCGGCATCGTCAATCGCCTCATCCGCGAGGTCGGCGCGATGTCGGAGCTGGCGCCGGAATTTCCCCTCGCCACCGGAGCCGTCATGCCGTTGCGCGCCGCGGCGGAGCGCAGCGGGTCCGGCGATTTCTCGCCGCTATGGGCCGGTCAGGCGGCACCGCTCGGGCGCGCGTTGCCGGCCGGCGAACTGACACGCACGCTGGCGCAGGAAGCGCTCGACCGCATGCATGGAATAGGAAAGGAAGGTTAGTTCGCCGCGGCGCCGCACCGGGATGCGCTCAAGCCGCCACGAGGCGGATGCGCGTATCCCAAGGGTCGGTGGTCTCGAACCCGGCCTGCGTCGGCATCAGCGGCGCGCCGGCTGCACGCAAACGCGCCGCGAGCGTGTCGAGCGTCGCGCCGTCGTTCGCCTCGATCGAGAACCAGGCGAGTCCGGCGTGGCTGTCGTCGCGCCGACCGGCTCCCTGGCTGTGCCAGACGTTGGTGGCGACGTGATGATGGTAGCGTGCCGACGACATGAACATGGCGCCGCCGCGCCGCCGCGTCGGTTCAAGCCCAATGCCCTGCTGATAGAACCGCTCCGCGGCGTCGAGGTCGCCCACGCGCAGATGGATATGCCCGACCCGCAGGCCCGCCGGTGCCTCGGAATAGTCCGGACAGCCATCGGCGGCGCGGACGAGATCCTCCACATCGAGCCGCTCGGTCGGCATGTCGACGAGGCCGTCGCGCCAGTTCCAGGTCTCGGGCGGACGGTCGGCGTAGACCTCCACGCCGTTCCCCTCGGGGTCGTCGAGATAGATGGCCTCGCTGACGCCATGGTCGGAGGCGCCGGTGACCGGCACGCGAGCGCTGGCAATGTGCTTCACCCAACGCGCCAGATCGGCACGCGTCGGCATGAGAAAGGCCGTGTGGTAGAGCCCCGCCTCACGCGGATCGTCGGCCTCGGCGTCGGGCCGATGATCGAGCTGCATCAGTATGGCGTCGCCGATGCCGAGTTGCACCGTCCCGGCGTTGCGCGCGAGCTCGGAGAGGCCGAGCAGGTCGCGATAGTAGGTTGCGACCCGGTCGAGATCACGCACGTTCAGCGCCACCGCACCGATATGCAACGGCGTGCGGCTGGCGAAGGTGGGAGCAGCCGAGGGATTGGGCGCATCCATGACTTATATATCGGCGTTCCGGCGGCCGGCACAACGCCAGGCCCCGCGACCGGGATCACGATTGCGTGCTGCCGGTGATGTTTGCGCGGCGGTTCTCCGGCCCACGTGAAAGGCGCGTTGCCGGCGCGAATCCGCCTCTGCTATAGGGCGCACGCCGTAATTCCCCGTGCCTACGAGGCTCGCAATGTCCGTCGATGCCGATACCGTGCGCCGCATCGCGCACCTCGCGCGCATCAAAGTCACCGACGACGAGATCGAGCACCTGCAGGGCGAGCTCAACACGATTCTCGCCTTCTTCGAGCAGCTTTCCGAAGTGGATGTCGAGGGCGTCGAGCCGATGACGTCGGTGATGCCGATGCAGATGAAGAAGCGGCCGGACGAGGTCACGGACGGCGGCGATCCGGAGGCAGTTCTCAGCAATGCGCCGGCGCGCGAGGACAATTTTTTCCTGGTGCCGAAGGTGGTGGAATGACGCGCTCGTGCGTCATTTCCACCATCCCCGGGCGAGCGCAGCGAGACCCGGGGATCTCAAGCAGTAGAGACAATGACGTGCCTGACATCTCTTGCATGAGGAGAGCCAAGGCTCTCCCGACATAGAGACGACCGATGTGCCTGATGTGCGAAGAGGAAGATCTCTATTTCCTCTATCTCGAGCGGCTCGACCAGGCGCGCAAGGCCGCACGCGGGGAAACCCTGTCGCCCAACCCGAGCTGGCTGTGGCCGCACTTGGCGGAAGGTGCCTCGGCGGCGGCGTCTGAGCCAGCCGCGAAGCCGCGGTCCGGTTTCGTTTGCGACGCACCCGAATGACCGAGCTCACCTCGCTGACCATTGCCGAGGCCCGCGACGGGCTTAAGCGCCGCGCGTTCTCGGCAACCGAGCTCGCGGATGCGCATCTGGCGGCCATGGAGCGCGCCAAGACGCTCAATGCCTTCGTGCACGAGACGCCCGATCGGGCGCGCACCATGGCGCAAGCCTCCGACCGGCGCCTCGCCCAAGGCGACGCGCGGCCGCTGGAAGGGATCCCGATCGCCATCAAGGACATGTTCTGCACCGCGGGCGTGCGCACAACGGCATGCAGCCATACCCTCGAAAGCTTCGTACCTCCCTACGAATCCACCGTCACCGCGCAGCTATGGCGCGACGGCGCGGTGATGCTGGGCAAGACCAACAACGACGAGTTCGCCATGGGCTCGTCCAACGAAAATTCGTATTTCGGACCGGTTCAGTCCCCCTGGCGGCGGCGCGGCGCCAATACGCCGCTGGTGCCGGGCGGCTCCTCGGGCGGGTCGGCGGCGGCGGTGGCGGCCAATCTCTGCCTCGGCGCGACCGGTACCGATACCGGCGGTTCCATCCGCCAGCCGGCCGCGTTCACCGGCGTGGTGGGGATCAAGCCGACTTACGGCCGCTGTTCGCGCTGGGGCATCGTGGCGTTCGCCTCCTCGCTCGACCAGGCAGGACCCTTCGCCCGCTCGGTGCGCGATGCCGCCATCCTCCTCAAGTCGATGGCCGGACACGATCCCAAGGACACCACGTCGGTCGACCTTCCTGTCCCGGATTACGAGGCGGCGGTGGGTGGCTCGGTCAAAGGTCTGCGCATCGGCATCCCCAAGGAGTACCGGGTTCCCGGCATGCCGGCGGAAATCGAGGCCTTGTGGCAGCAGGGCGCGGAATGGCTGAAAAGCGCCGGCGCCGAAACGGTGGAGGTCGCGCTGCCCCACACCAAGTACGCGCTCGCGGCATATTATATAGTGAATCCCGCCGAGGCGTCCTCGAACCTCGCCCGCTACGACGGCGTGCGCTACGGCTTGCGCCAGCCCGGACGCGACGTGGTCGATATGTATGAAAGAACCCGCGCCGAAGGCTTCGGCAAGGAGGTCCGGCGCCGCGTCCTGATCGGCACGTATGTGCTCTCCGCCGGCTATTACGACGCCTATTACCTGCGCGCCCAGAAGGTCCGCACCCTGATCAAGCAGGATTTCGAGACCGCCTTCGCGGCCGGCATCCACGCTATCCTGACGCCCGCAACCCCTTCAGCCGCCTTCGGAATTGCAGAAAAATCGGCCGACGATCCGGTCGCCATGTATTTGAATGACGTGTTCACCGTGACTGTCAACATGGCAGGCCTGCCCGGCATTGCCGTGCCGGCCGGTCTCGACCGGCAGGGCCTGCCGCTCGGGCTCCAGCTCATCGGGCGCCCGTTCGACGAGGAGCGCCTGTTTGCACTCGCACATGTCATCGAGCAGGCGGCCGGCCGCTTCACCCCCGAGCACTGGTGGTGACGGTCGCCCTATGCTGCGGCGGAGGCGATGAACTCAATGACCATCGAGCAGTTCCGGGCGAGTTTGCAGGCCCATGCTCCGCCCGTCGATCTTGTTCCCCCGCTTGCCGCCTTGTGGTGGGCAGCCAAAGGCGACTGGAACAAGGCGCATGCGCTGGTGATGGACGACGAAAGCCGCGAGGCGGCCTGGGTCCACGCCTACCTGCATCGGGTCGAGGGCGATTCGGGTAATGCGCGTTACTGGTACAGCCAGGCCGGCAGGCCGTCTGCCACCGTGCCGCTCGAGGCCGAGTGGGTGGAAATCGCAGAGGCATTACTGTGAAAACGACCTTATTGTCTCACCGTCGGCTGCAGAGGTAATTCACTCTTCCGTTGCGTAATTTATCTGTGAATCCCAAGTCCCGACCGTCGGCCGCCTGGTATTCAACCCGGGATCAGGAGCAGCCTTGTGACGGACGGTGCTACGCGCAACTTGGTGCTTTTCTTACGCAAACTGCGCGCGGGGGCCTCGAGCGCGTGAGGTACGCGTGAGGTAAACGTGGCATGGGTTCAACGTGCTACCCAGCGCACACCCAGCTTTCGCGTGTGGATCTGCTGCCATGGGCCACGGATGATCGAACTTCACGAATTCTCGGATACGTTCGACATCGTCGAGCGAGCAATCGGCCGCTGGCTCGCGGTGTGAGCCGCGACCTATTCCACTCGCGATTCCGGCGTCGTTGAGAGCCAGCTGCGTAAAAAATCAGCGCTCACTTGCTTTGGACGTTGTGGCAACCGGGGGCAGGTCGTCGTCGCCGCCGATCTTCTTGTTGCCGCCCCACTCGCCGCCGCTCAACAGGAATGCCACCGCCGCAACGGCGACCAGTCCACCGAGCAAGGCGCCGAGATAACCGTCTGATCCCTTTAAAGCCATAGGAACACCCCGTCGCATCTCGTTGCTAACGCATCACGAGGGACAGCGTTCCTGCCATGGGAGCCGGGAATCTTGCCACAGCGGAGGCCTGAATGTGGCATTCTCGCGCGCCGAACCCCGCCGCCCAAAGGGCGCCTGACGGGATCAGCGCAGTGAGACGAACGAGGCTGCGGCCCCGAACACGACCAGTGACGTGAAGGCGAGCACGCCACCGACCAGGATCGGAACGTAGTCCGACGTTCTCGCCAAGGCGAGGCGGTCGGCGGTCCTGCGCCGCGCGGGCGCAGACGCGCTCAGCAGCCGATCGCGGACGAGTTCGATCTCGGCAATGTCGCGCTCGATCCGGGTGAGATCGAGTATCGCCTCGGCGTCGTTTCCTTCGTCGGCGTCCTGCGCCCGTCCCGTAGCCCGTGACGGCGCCTCCGGCGCGTCGAACATCGACAGCCCCGGTTCGGTGAGGCGCTCGGTCTCGCCCTCGCGCGTGATGATGCGGAACAGATGCGTCCACCGCTTTCGCCGCCGCGCGGTCTCGAGAGGAACGACCGCGGACTGGGCTTGCTCTGCGTCACAGTCCTCCGGCACCCCGGCAGTTATCTCGGGGCTCGGGTCGGCTGGCGTGCTCGCTGTCCCGACATCGGAAGGGCGCATCGCGCCGGCAACGTCGGTCCGGCCGCCGACCGGGGCCGCCGCCGGCGCGCGTGGAGCGGTTGCTGCTGCGGCCCAGGTATTCACCCATTCAAAGTCGGGGTCGGAAGCGGCGTCGTCCTCGCGGGCGTGGCCGGTCATGGCAATCACCTTCCCACTGGGTTCCGCTGCTTCTAATTAAAAGGCGCACGATCGACGACCTTAATTCTTCGTTAATGTTAAGGACGCGAGCCATGGGTTGGCAGGGCTGCCTCTATACCGAAAACGGCTTTCCCTTCTCCGGCACGATGGCTCTGGTTGCGTGCCCTGCCATTTCGGCAACGAACGCATCGGCATTCTTCTCAATGATCGGGAAGGAGCCGTAATGGCACGGGATCGCGGCATCGAATTTGAAGAAGCGCTTCACCGCAAACGCCGCCGTCTTAGGATTCATGGTGAAACGATCGCCGATCGGCACCATCGCGACGTTCGGCTGATGGATCTCGGCGATCAGGCCCATGTCGCCGAACACGTCGGTGTCGCCCATATGGTAGACGGTCGGCTCGCCCGCGGCTTTGATGATTACGCCGCACGGGTTTCCCAGATAGATCGGCATGCCGTCCTTGATATCGCCTGAGGAATGGTCGGCGCGCACCATCGTGACGGTGAAGCCGCCAAGCTCCGTCGTGCCGCCGGTGTTCATGGGATTGAACGTCTCCAGGCCCTGCGCCGCAAGCCACATGCATAGATCGTAATTCGTGGTGACCGTTGCCCGATTGCTCTTGGCAATGTCGAGCGTGTCACCGACGTGGTCGCTGTGCCCGTGCGTGAGCACGATGTGCGAGACGTTCTTGATCGCCCCGGCCTTGTCCGAGACGAACGCGGGATTTCCGGTGAAGAACGGGTCGATCAGGACTGCCTTGCCGGCGAAATCGAGACGGAAAGCGGAGTGGCCGTACCAAGTGATCTGCATGAGGGTCGTCCCGTGTTGCGTCGGGCGGAACATAGGGCGCAGGGCGAGCGGATCAACTGGGCCGGTCACGTTGACGGCGCGGCGCCGCGTATTTTTCGTCTTTGCCATATGCTAGGCCCGGGCGATGCCCGCGCCGATCCTGCCCCTCACCGAAGCCGCCGCTCAGTGGCCCTCGCGTGGTGCGTTGATCGGGCTCGATCTCGGCACCAAGACCATCGGAGTAGCGGCAAGCGATCCCGACCGGCGGCTTGCCACTGCCGTCGAAACGATTGCGCGAAAATCCTTCAGCAGCGACGCAGGCCGCCTCCTGGCGCTTGCCGGGGAACGGCGCGCAACCGGGTTCGTCCTCGGTCTTCCGGTCAACATGGACGGCAGCGAAGGAGCGCGTGCGCAATCGACGCGATCTTTCGCGCGCAATCTCGCGCGCCTGACCGACCTGCCGATCGCATTGTGGGATGAACGGCTGTCGACCGCTGCGGTCGAGCGTCAACTCATTGCCGCTGACGTCAGCCGTGCCAAACGCGCCGCCGTGATCGACGCACACGCAGCGGCCTACATCCTGCAAGGGGCGCTCGATCGCCTGGCCCGTTTACCGCCGCTCGATCGCTGATCGTGAATGCAAGCGGGCACGCTTGAGCGTACCCGCCTGACCGCCTGATCTCAGCCGATCAGCACTGGGAGTAGTCCCAGCGGTTATATCCGCCATAAAAGCCGCAGGTCTGGTACGGATAGGCGTACGAGTTGCCGTAGGCATAGCCGTAGGACGGTCCACCGTAAAACACCGGCGCCGTGTCGTAAGCATAGCCACTATACGCCGGATACGTGGCGTAAGCACCGTAGGTCGGATAGGCATAACTGTAGGACGGATAGCTATCGCCGTAGTAGGCCGGATACCCGGAGTAGCCGTAGTAGCGTGGCGCCGTTGCGGCACCGATCGCAGCCCCGGCCAGCGCTCCGAACGCCAAGCCCGCGGCAACCGCCGCGCCGCCGCCGCGATGGCGCCACCGCACATCAACGACGCCGTCCTGCACGGCCGCCTTCACGCCGGTCGTGCTGGTCAGTACCGGCGCTGCCAGCGACGGAGTCGACAATGCCACCGCACCGACGAGTCCGACCGCGAGCCCGCGCCGCCTTGAGCTGCTGGTCATTTTCAGGTTCCTTTCCAATCGAGCTTGGCACGTCGCCAAACCGCCTCGGTGAAAACGCAGGGCGCGTTCACCGGGTTCCGCGGTGCGGGCATAACGGACAGGTCGTTCGCGACTTGCGGAAGAGACCGGTGGGCGAGCTCAACGCAAAGAAGGCGGGCAACGGCCCGCCCTCTGTGCGACACTTGGGCTTCTATAGCGGGGTTAGCACGCTACCGAGTAGTCCCTGCGCCCATAGCCGCCGTCGACTGCGCAGTTGTCCTGCGAGGCCGGGGCGGCAAAGCCGTTGTAGTAACCGTGGCCGATGTCGGGCGCGAACCCGAAGCTGCGATAGGGCCCGGGCGCGTAGGCGTAGCTGCCGTAAACGTCACGGGGCGCATAGCCGTAACTGCCATAGGCGCCATACGGATAGCCGCTGTATGGATACCCCGTCACCGCGGCGGTCGTCCCACCGACGATGGCGCCGGCCGTCCCGAGTCCAGCACCCACAGCCGCGGTTCCGAGACCGACTGCGCCCTCAGCCGCCGCGAACGGCAATCCAAGCGGACCCCACTGGCTCCACTCCCCGCCACCGTTCCAGCTGCGCGCGCGCATGGCATGATGCCGTGCCTGGTGCTTCTTGTACTTCACCTGCGTCACACCGTCAGAGGCGGCAGATTTCACAGACGCACCAGACGCAATTGGTGCGGCCGACAGCGATGTTGCTCCAAGCATCAGCGCACCTGCCGCCACAGTGGCAAGAACATGCTTCTTCGTCATTCCGAGTCTCCATCCTTCCGCGTCGCATTCCCGACGCAATTGCTGGGAAAACCCCTCACACGAGAGGACGCGCGGCGCTCTTATGGCGGGCGCTCGCGGGACCGCTCGATCTGGTACGGCAACGTGTGCACCGCACCAACGTTCCGCCGCGACCGCGAAATGATCTTGAACAGATTGTGAAGAACGATATGGGGAAGTCGCCGCGGAACCAGCCGCTCGCATCCATGATGTGCAGGCAAATCAGGCCGGCAGCGCACGCATGAGAATGCGGGAGGCTAACTCGCCGTCGAGGGCGGCAGTACCGTAGGTCGCACCGCGGCGGGTCGCCACGCGCGTGCGCGCAAACGCCTCGGCGATGTGCGGCGGGCCGCTCTCCGCCAGAGCCGCCGCACCGGCAAGCATGGCGAGCTGCTCGACCGCCGCACGCGCATGCGCTTCCGCGTCGGCGGCGCTCAGGGCGGCGACGATGAACGCCGCCGCCTCGGCCGTGCCGGGAAGGCCCGCGCAGCTCTGCGCGAGACTCGTCAGCACGGCGCGCGCCTGGTCGGACTCGCGCGCCAGCGCGCGCAGCACGTCGAGGCACATGACGTTGCCGGATCCTTCCCAGATGGCATTGACCGGCGCTTCGCGGTAGAGCCGCGCCAGCACGCCCTCCTCGACGTAGCCGTTGCCGCCAAGACATTCCATCGCTTCATAGATGAAGCCGGGGGCGCTCTTGCACACCCAATACTTGACCGCCGGTGTGAGCAGCCGCGCGCGCGCGGCCTCGGCCGGATCCTGCGCCGCGCAATCGAAGGAGCGGCACAGCCGCAGCACCAGGGCGACAATCCCTTCGAGCTCGAGCGCCAAGTCGGCGGTCAGCGTCCGCATCATCGGCTGATCGGCGAGGCGCTTCTGGAACACAGTGCGGTGGCGCGTGTGATGCACGGCTTGCGCCAATGCCATGCGCATCAGCCCCGCCGATGCGATCGCGCAATCGAGCCGCGTGAGCTGCACCATCTCGATGATGGTGCGCACGCCCTTCCCCTCGGCGCCCACCTGCCACGCGAAGGCGTCGACGAACTCCACCTCGGATGACGCGTTGGAACGGTTGCCGAGCTTGTTCTTCAGGCGCTGCAGGCGCAGCCCGTTGACGGTGCCGTCGGGCGTAAAGCGCGGCAGCGCGAAGCAGGTGAGGCCGCCGGGGGCCTGGGCGAGAACCAGGAACACGTCGGACATGGGCGCCGACATGAACCACTTGTGGCCGGTGATGCGGTAACCGTCCGCGGCGGGCTCCGCACGCGTCGAGTTGGTGCGCACGTCGGTGCCGCCCTGCTTCTCGGTCATTCCCATGCCGAGCGTGATGCCGGTCTTCTCCCACCACGGCCGGAAGCTCGGATCGTAGCGGCGCGATGAAATTTTCGGCATCAGCTGGGCGATCAGCGCCGGCTCGAGCGCCAGCGCGCCGACCGACGCGCGCGTCATGGTGACCGGGCACATATGCCCGTTCTCGATCTGCGCCACCATGTAGTAGCGCGCCGCACGCGCGACTTCGCTGGGTGCGCCGGCGGCGGTGCCGTCGGCATTCCACGTCATCGCGTGCAGCCCAGCCTCGATGCTTTGTGCCATGAAGTAGTGATAGGCCGGATGAAATTCGATCGTGTCCTGGCGAAACCCGCGCGGATCGAAGGTCTTCAGCTCGGGCTCATGCTCGTTGGCGAGCCGCGCCTGCGCCATCATCTCGGCCGATCCCCAATGGCGACCGAATTCGCTGAGCGCCGCGAGCTCGCCGGCCGCGCCGTTGGCGCGCGCCGCCTCCTGCAACGGGACGTCGCTCGTGAACAGATCGACGTTCTCATATGGCGGCGACTGGTTGAGAACTTCGTGCGTGTCGAATCGCGGCAGGCCCATGGCGCGCCTCCTCGCTCGCGATAGTAGCACGCAGACCGAGCGAGCGAGGCAAACATCGTTACCCGGTGGTTAGCTTTTGTCCCGAGATTTCCAATCGTGTTGTCGGCATTCCTTTCACGTTTTGACGGCACTATGCGCAATTATACGGAGTGGCGGAACGCCATGGCGGCTGAGCAGCGCAAGAGCAACCGGCGCCCGATCGGCACGCGCGCGTGGGTCGATTTCGGCCCCGATGCGCGCATGCATCAATGCTTCATCAAGGACATGTCGGATACCGGCGCTCGCCTGGCCATGGCGCTATCGGTTCCCGTCCCGCCTGAGTTCGTGCTGCAGTTCTCTCCCGATGGAAGCGTCGGCCGGCGCTGCGAAGTGCGCTGGCGATCGGGCATCGAGATCGGCGTGAAATTCACCGCCCGGATCATGAGCGGGCGGGTGATCGAGTTTGCAAGCCTCGACTGCTAGTGCGAATCAGGAATCTTGGGCTGGGGCCAGTTCGATGATCTTGTTCACGCTTTCTATTCTGTCGTAGACGGCCACCTGAAGTATCGGATGGCTGTTCTTGATCACCGCTCCTGCTTTTTCGGCGGCTTCACTCGTCGCATGAGACGATTTCGTCTGCCGATCCACTTGGAGTAAGAATCGGCCCATGTCGGGTCGTTTGCGCTGAGAGAAGACCTCCTGCTCGGCCTCTGGCGCCGGCTCTTCCTGTTCGCGTAGCTTGATTATTCGCGGTGCCATTCAGTCCTCCTGACGGCTGTTGGCCTCATATGCAATCCCTGCGGGATGCCATGGAGGCTGAGACGAACGATCCTGTGCGACCGCATGGCCGATCCGGCCGTCGGCGGGCGCTCGGTTGGAAATGAGCTTGTCTCGGTTTGCCTCCACCCATTCTTCGTTTTCGGCGAGCACGGTGAAGGATAGCGCGCGCCGATGGAATCCTTGATGGCTGATATGAATATGGCCTCCGTCACCAGACGCGTGAACTCGGCCGCCTTGGCGCCGCAACGTCTTCGAAGAACGGAAAGTGCATGAGGTCGACATGGAAATGCAGGAGATCGAACTCGTGCCGGCGCAGATGAAGCTCGTGCAGCATGGAAAGGTGAGCCGCCAGGTCCGATTTCAGCGGACAGGTGTCGTGCTGACCGCCGTCTGTACACAATTGACCACTCGATCTAGAAATGTAAGTAGCTGATGAAAATATAATTATTCGTGTATCGCAAACGACGCGCCACTCCCATATAAACAGGCCCGTCTATTGGGACAATTTGGGAGGCAATCGTGAGCAATCCTGTTCTAGCCGATGTCGTAACGAAAACGGCATATTTCTCTCTCGCGGCAGCGGCTTTGATCTTTGTATCGCTGCTTTTCTTGACGA
>JBJMSU010000155.1:0-22501 GCA_045801465.1 Xanthobacteraceae bacterium
CCACCGATCGCGGACGCGGACGCGAGGTCAAGGACGACGAGCTGATGCAGTTCGCCTTCAAGACGCCGACGCTGCGCTCGGTGGCGCTGCGCCCGCCATACATGCACAACGGCTCGCAGGCGAACCTGCAAGAGGTGATGAAGCACTACGAGAAGGGCGGCATCGACCGGCCCAGCCGCTCGCCTCTGATGATGCCGATCGAGTTCACCGATGAGGAGCGGCTCGATCTCGTCGCGTTCATGGACACGCTCACGGGCACGAACCAGGAAACGCGTGCACGGCCGTAACGAGTGCTCCG
Organism: Xanthobacteraceae bacterium; assembly: GCA_045801465.1. Taxonomy (GTDB): domain Bacteria; phylum Pseudomonadota; class Alphaproteobacteria; order Rhizobiales; family Xanthobacteraceae; genus DATFWC01. The sequence goes on from JBJMSU010000155.1 coordinate 299, forward strand.
TAGGGTGGGCGAGCGATCGACACAACGATCGCGAGGGAAATTCGCCTGCCACGGCGCTGTTGGTGGGCGAGCCGCCAAAAGCGGCGAGGGAACGGCGCGATCGCGAATTTCCCTCGCGATCTTGTGACGATCGCTCGCCCACCATGGGGCGCCGAGATCGCGCGCCGTTGCCCACCCCACGGCCTCAATCCGTCAGCCCCTTCGACTTGGCGATCTGCCGCAGCTCGCGCGCCTCGTTCGGGCTCTTTTTTTCCGCCAGTTCCCACAGGCCCTCGCCCCAGACCTCGTTGAGCTTGGCGTGGCTGGGACCGAGCGCGGTCACCGTCGCGCCCCGGGAGGTCAGTTCCTTGATCTCCTGCGCGGCCATGCGGTCGTATTCCTGGTACCAGACGTCCTCCATCTGGCGGCCGGCCTCGAGGAGGATTTTCTTGTCGGCATCCGAGAGACGATTCCAGGCCTCGCCATGCATGAGGAACAGCTGGTGCGTAAAGCCGAATGACGGCTGCGTGACGTATTTCGCAACTTCATGCCACCTGACGCCGAGCAAACCCACCACCGGACTGGCGGCACCATCGATCACGCCCTTCTCCAGCGCGGTATAGACCTCCGGGATGGGGAGAACGACCGGCGCGCCGCCGAGCATCCGGATGAGGGGATGATAGGCCGGCGTGCCGCGAATCTTGCGCCCTTTCAGGTCGCCTTCGGAACTGACCGGCGCCTTCAAGGCGAAGGCATAGCCGGTCTTGGCCGACAGCGGCACCGCGAGCACTTTGAGGCCGATCTTCCGGTAGCCCTTGTCGAGCGCCTCGAACAATCCCGACGCGCGCCGCTCCTCGATCGTCCCGCGAACGGCGTCCAGGCCCGTGCTCAGCCCGGTCGTGCCGTAGTGATAGATCCCATGCGTGAACAGGACCTGGAAGGCGCCGGCGGCGACGGGCTGCAGCTGCTCGAACGGCGGCACCGTCTCCGGTCCGCTCAGGACGAACGTGATGCGGCCGTTGCTGGCCTTCTCCACGTTGCGGGCGAAGCCTTCGGCGAGCAGGGGAACTGCCGGGTTGGTCTTGTCCCAGCTCGTCAGCATCCTGAGCTCGGCGCCGGACGCCGGCGCCATGCTCATCACTACGGCAGCCAGCAACCCCGTGCACAGAAGTCCCTTCATGGCGCGCCCTCCGTCGGGCCTCGTCGAGCCCGCCGAGGATGATCATCGAATCACCGGGCCGGCGCAATCGCGGCAAACAAGCTTGCGGATGGCTCGCGCTCGCCAGTGAAAGCTCAGTCTCCATCTGCTAGCTTCGTCGCCATGAATGTTGCGCGACCATCCATGGCACCGGAGGCGGCCCTCCCCGCCGATGGGAACGTCCCCTCCGACGGCAGCCCCCCTTCCGACGGGAGCGCCCGCGTCGCGCCTTGCCCCAACGGCGATGCCGCCCGCATCACGCCGATGATGGAGCAGTACATCGAGATCAAGGCGGCGAACCCCGACTACCTGCTGTTCTATCGCATGGGCGACTTCTACGAGCTGTTCTTCGCCGATGCGGAGATCGCGTCGCGGGCGCTCGGCATCGTGCTCACCAAGCGGGGCAAGCACCTCGGCGCCGACATCCCGATGTGTGGAGTGCCGATCGAACGTGCCGACGAGTACCTCCACCGCCTGATCGCGCAAGGCCATCGCGTCGCCGTGTGCGAACAGCTCGAAGACCCGGCCGAGGCGAAGAAGCGCGGCACAAAGAGCGTGGTCAAGCGCGACGTCGTCCGCCTCGTCACGCCCGGCACGCTCACCGAAGACACGCTGCTCGATGCGCGGCGCAACAACTATCTCGCCGCCATCGCCCGCGCGCGCTCGTCGACGGAGGGAAGCGCGTTCGCGCTCGCCTGGATCGACATCTCGACCGCCGAATTCCGCCTCACCGAGTGCGACCGCGCCGGGCTTGCGGCCGAGATTGCCCGGCTCGAGCCGGGCGAGATCATCGTCTCCGATGCGCTCTACGGCGATCCCGAACTCGCCCCATACTTACGTTCGCTCGCCGGGGTGACGCCGCTTGCCCGCAACCTGTTTGACGGCGCCACCGCCGAGCGCCGGCTCGCCGACTACTTCGGGGTGGCGACCACCGAGGCGTTCGGCGCCTTCTCACGCCTGGAGCTCACCGCGGCCGCCGCTTGCGTCACCTATGTGGAGCGCACGCAGCTCGGCAGGCGCCCGCCGCTCTCGCCGCCCACGCGCGAGGCGCAGGGCGCAACCCTGAAGATCGACGCCGCAACGCGCACCAATCTCGAGCTCGTGCGCACGCTCGCGGGCACCGAGCGCGGCTCGCTCTTTGCGACAATCGACCGCACCGTCACGGCGTCCGGCTCGCGGGCGCTGGCGCAGCGCCTGTCGGCGCCGCTCACCGATGGCGCACGAATCGCGCAGCGGCTCGACGCCGTGGAAACCTTCATCGCCGATCCGGCGTCGCGCCAGCAGGTCCGCGCGGAGCTCAAGGCCGCTCCCGACCTTGCGCGCTCGCTCGCCCGTCTCGTCGTGGGTCGCGGCGGCCCGCGCGACCTCGCTGCCATCCGCGACGGCTTAAGCGCCGCGGCCCGGCTTGCGCAGCGTCTCGATTCCCTGGCGAGCGAGGAGGGCAGCGAGATCGCGGCGGCGCAACTCGCGCTGCGTGAGCCCGATCCGTCGCTTGCCGCCGAGCTTGCGCGCGCGCTTGGCGACGAGCTGCCGTTGCTCAAGCGCGACGGCGGCTTCGTGCGCGCCGGCTACGACGCGGCGCTGGACGAGGTGCGCCGCCTGCGCGATGAGTCCCGCCGGGTCGTCGCCGCCCTGCAGGCGCGCTATGCCGAGGAGACCGGCGTTCGCGCGCTCAAGATCCGGCACAACAACGTGCTCGGCTATTTCATCGAGGTCACCGCGCAGCACGGCGACAAGCTGATGGCGGCTTCCGCCAATGCGCAATTCATTCATCGCCAGACGCTGGCCGGACAGGTGCGCTTCACCACCACCGAGCTCGCCGATCTCGCGGCTAAGATCGTCAGCGCCGCCGATCGCGCGCTCAGCCTCGAGCTCGACATTTTCGAGCGTCTGGCCGAGCGCGTGAGCGCTGCCGCCGGGCCGATCAAGCAGGCAGCAGATGCGCTGAGCGTCCTCGACGTCGCGGCCGGATTGGCGGAGCTTGCGGTCGAGCGCGACTATGTCCGGCCGGAGATCGTGCCGACGCTCGAGTTCTTCATCGAGGGCGGTCGCCATCCGGTGGTGGAACAGGCGCTCGCGCGCGAGAGCGGCCCGTTCATCGCCAACGATTGCGATCTGTCGCCGCCCGACGGCGCCGCCGGCCGCATCTGGCTCGTCACCGGCCCGAACATGGCGGGCAAGTCGACCTTCCTGCGCCAGAATGCGTTGATCGCGATCCTGGCGCAGATGGGCAGCTTCGTGCCGGCGCGCCGCGCCCGCATCGGCATCGTCGACCGGCTGTTCTCGCGCGTGGGCGCCGCCGACGATCTCGCGCGCGGGCGCTCCACCTTCATGGTGGAAATGGTCGAGACCGCGGCGATCCTCAATCAGGCGGGCCCGCGCTCGCTCGTCATTCTCGACGAGATCGGCCGCGGCACGGCGACCTTCGACGGCCTCTCCATCGCCTGGGCGACGATCGAGCATCTGCACGACGTCAATCGCTGCCGGGCGCTGTTCGCCACCCACTTCCACGAGCTGACCGCGCTGACGGCCAAGCTCACGCGCCTGTTCAACGCCACCATGCGGGTGAAGGAATGGCATGGCGAGGTCGTGTTCCTGCACGAGGTGATGCCGGGCGCAGCCGACCGCTCCTACGGCATCCAGGTGGCGAAGCTCGCCGGACTTCCCGCCGCCGTGATCGAGCGGGCGAAGCTCGTGCTCGCCGAGCTCGAGGCCGAGCATCGCGTGTCGCCGGCACGGCGGCTGATCGATGATCTGCCGCTGTTCGCCGCCGCGGCGCGTCCGGCGCCATCGCCGTCGCAACCGGACGCCGCGCTGGCGGCGCTCGTCGATGCGCTCGCGGAGCTCAATCCCGACGAGATGTCGCCGCGCGAGGCGCTGGAGGCCTTGTACGCTTTGAAGCTGCGCGCGGCCGCCAAAGAGCGATAGAGCCACCACGATGATGCAGGCGATGCGACGATGGCTGCAGGCAGTGAGCGCCGTGGCGCTGGTGAGCTCGGCCCTTGCGGCGGCGGCGCAGGACTTTCCCGCCCGCCAGGTGCGCATCGTGGTTCCGCAGTCGCCGGGCGGCGTCACCGACGTGATCGCCCGCGCGGTGGCGCAGCGGCTCTCGGAGCTGTGGGGCCAGCCCGTCATCGTCGAGAACAAGGCGGGCGCCAACTACCAGATCGGCGCGAACTTCGTCGCCAAGGCCGAGCCGGACGGCACCACGCTCCTGGTGATGTCGGAGGCCTTTTCCATCAACCCGCTGCTCAGCGCCAGGCTTCCCTACGACCCGGTGAAGGATTTCGCCCCGGTCACCGGCCTCATCAGCATCAACCATGCCCTGGTGGCGCATCCGTCCTTGCCGGCGAACAGCGTCAAGGAGCTGATCGAGCTTGCGCGCGCCAAGCCGGGCGAGATCAACTATGCGACCTACGGGGTCGGCTCGACCGGCCATCTCAACATGGAAATGTTCCAGAGCCGGGCGGGCGTGAAGCTCTTTCCCGTCCATTACAAGGGCGCGACGCCGGCGCTGACCGACGTGATGGCGGGCCACATCCCACTGATGTTCATCAGCGTCGCCAGCGTGGTTGAACCGTGGAAGGCCGGAAAGGTCAAGCTACTCGGGACCGGCAGCGTGCAGCGTCTGCCGGCGCTGCCGGAAGTGCCGACCATTGCCGAAAGCGCACTGCCGGACTTCCGCGCCCTGACCTGGTTCGGCCTGTTCACGACCGGCGGGACACCCCGCGAGACCGTCGCCAAGATCAACGGCGACGTTCAGCGCATCGTCGCCGATCCGGCCTTCCGCGCACGCTTCCTCGCGCCGCAGATGTTCGAGCCGCTCTTAAGCTCGCCCGAGCACTTCGCCGCCTTCCTCAGCGCCGAGACGCAGAAATGGGGCAAGGTGATCCGCGAGGCCAATGTGCGGGTGGATTGACGATCTCGATGTCGTAGGGTGGGCAAAGGCGCGCTGTGCGCGTGCCCACGCGTATGCCAACCGCATAGACGCGTGGGCACGCGTCGCTTCGCTCCGCTTTGCCCACCCTACGGTTTTGCGCACAGGACACGTGTGCTCACACCGGAATCCCGCGCCGGCGCGCCGCCCAGATCGAGAGATTCGCCGCGATGGAGACGGCGAGCGCCAGCGTGAGGGCGGCGGCCGAGCCGAGCGGCACGGCGGCGAGGTGCAGCGCCAGCAGGGAGCAGGCAAACCCGCCGAGGCCGGAGATCGTGTTCGCCAGGACGGCGGCGGTGGGGCGGCCGCCGATGCGCGGCTGCAGGATCAGCATCAGGCTGGTCAGCACGATGGGGAAGACCGCCAACATGCCGGTCACGGCCGCGCCGACTTGGGCGCTCAAGCCGACCACGACGGCCACCAGCAGCGCCGCCATGGCGGCGCGCAACGGGATGTCGTACCAGCGCCGGGTCACCAGCGGCATGGCGATCTCGCGCAAGCGACGGCCGATCGCTGCGCAAAGCGGAATGACCACGAGGTTGAGGATCACGGCAGTGAGCAGCGTCCATTCGATCGAGCGAACTATGAAAGCAAAGATCGTCCATGTGGTCATGGCGGCCGCAAGGCTTGAGCCCAATCCCCGCGTCTGCGCCATGGCGGCATAGACCAGCGCGAAAATCGCCGTCACGGCATTGACGGCAAGGCTCACGAGCGCCGCCGCCGCGATGAAATGCGGATCGTGATCGAGGGCGAGGAACACGTAGGCCGGTCCGGCCGCGATCGGCAGCGTCGCCACCAGGGCGCCAACGAGGGCGCCGGCGCGTTCCGCCGTCGCGGTCGCCAGCACGACGAAGCCGGCGGTGACCGCCATCTTGATGGCGAGCGCCAGCCACAACAGGAGCGTCACACCCGCTGCAGGCGGATGTCGACCGGCGGACCGTTCCGGATGGTCTGATAGACCACGCAGTAACGTTCCGTGAGCTTGAGGAGCTGGTCGAGCTTGTCCTGCGGCGCGTCGGTATCGACGTCGAAGCGCAGCCGGATCTGGGCGAAGCCGACGGGCGCGTCTTTGGCGACGCCCAGCGTGCCGCGAAAATCGAGATCGCCTTCTGCCGCCACCGTGCCGGATTTCAGCGGGATGTCGATGGCGGTCGCCACGGCTTTAAGGGTGACGCCGGCGCAGGCGACCAGCGCTTCCAGCAGCATGTCGCCGGAGCAAAGCTCCAGCCCCGAGCCGCCGGTCGCCGGGTGCAGGCCGGCGACCGCGAGCGCGCGCCCGGTCTCCACCTTACAGGCGATATTGGTATCGTCGAGCGTGCCCTTGGCTTTCAGCGTGATATAGGCGGCCTCGGGCTCGCTCTTGTAACGCTCCTTGATGGGGGCCTGCATTGCGCGCAGTTCGGCGGCATCCATGTCGCTTCTCCGGTTGGTATTCGGGTTCGAAGTATGGACTATCCGGACGGTGCCAGGACGACGCGGCCGATCACCTTGCCTTGCTTGAGGTCGGTGAGCGCCGCATAGGCTTGGTCGAGCGGGCGACGATCCACCGGCACGAACGGCAAGGGCGCGCGGCGCACGAGCTCGATCAGTTCCTTGAGCTCGGACAGGCTGCCCGTATAGGAGCCCTGCAACGTCATCGCCTTCATGGGAATGTAGGGCGTCGAGATCGCGATCTCGCCGCCGAACAGGCCGACCACGATGAGCTTGCCGCCTTTGGTCAGGCAATCGATGCCGAGCTTCACGGTGCTCGCCGACCCGACGAAGTCGATCATTCCCCACACGCCGCCCTTGGCCGCCTCGGTGATCTGCTGCAGGGCGTCGGGTGCATTGGCATCGATGGTGGCGAGCGCGCCGGCCTGGCGCGCCGCTTCCCGCTTTTTCTCGTCGATATCGAGAACGATCGCGCCGTGTCCGCCGAGCGATTTGAGAATGCTCAGACAGATCAGGCCAAGGCCGCCCGCCCCGATGATGACGATCGGTTCTGTCTGCACAATCCCGCCCAGCTTGCGCAAGGCGCCATAGGCGGTCACGCCCGAGCAGGCGAGCGGCGCCGCCTGTTCGGGCGGAATGTCGCCGCAGTCGAACAGGTAACGTGGGTGCGGCGCCAGGAGGTGATCGCTGTAGCCGCCCGGCCGGAACACGCCGAGGAAGCGCGGCTTGAGACAGAGCTGCTCGTCGCCACGCTGGCACACTTTGCAGGTGCCGCAGCCGATCCATGGATAGATCAGCCGCCGGTCGCCGACCGCGACGCCCCTGGCCTCCGGCCCGAATGCCACGACGTCGCCGACCGATTCATGGCCCATGGTGAGCGGCAGGGTCATGCCGCGGTCGGTCAGCTTGAGCACCTTGCCGCCGCCGAGATCGTACGTCCCCTCCCAGAAGTGCAGGTCGCTGTGGCAGACCCCCGCCGCGACCACGCGGAGCAGCACCTCGGTGCCCGTTGGTTCCGGCGTGGCCTGTTCGCGCAATTCCAGCGGCGCGCCGCACTGGCAGACGTCGTAGCTTCTCATTCGGCCCTCACATCATCGCCGTTTCCCGGTGATCAGGCTTATAGCAGCTCCGTAGGGTGGGCAAATTCGCCTGCTGTGGTGCTGATGGGTGGGCGAGCCGCCATAGCGGCGAGGGAACGGCGCGATCGCGAATTTCCCTCGCGATCGTTGTGACGATCGCTCGCCCACCATGGCAGAGCCGAGATCGCGCGCCATTGCCCACCCTACGGAGTCAAAAACGTCCGCATCTGCGGCCTTACCACCACAACGCCGCGCCGGCGCTTGCGCGCACATCATCGTCGGGGGCAACGACCGCGCGGTCGAGCGAACGGTCGAGCGCCGTAAGCACGCGGCGCTTGACGGAATCGAAAGCAGCCGACTGGCGGTCGCGCGGGCGCGGCAGATCCGCCGCCACCTCGGAGAACATTCGTCCCGGACGCGGGCGCATGACCATGATGCGATCGGCGAGCACCACCGCCTCGTCAACATCGTGGGTGACCACCAGCAGGGTGGGCTTGAAGTCCGCCCACAGGTCGAGCAGGTGGTCCTGCAGGTCCGCGCGGGTGAAAGCGTCGAGGGCCGAGAAGGGCTCGTCCAGCAGCAGCACTTCCGGCCGTGTCACCAGAGCGCGTGCCAAAGCGGCGCGCTGGGCCTGGCCGCCGGACAGTTCGCGCGGCCACACGCCCGCCTTCTCGTGCAGCCCGACGCGCTCGAGCTGCATGGCGACGCGCGCAGCGCGCTCCTCGCGCGGCCGGTGCTCGAGCCCGAAACCGACATTGCCGGCGACGCTGAGCCAGGGCAGCAGGCGCGCCTCCTGGAACACGATGCCGATTTTCTCGTGCGGCCCCGTGATCGGTGCGCCGTCCAACGTGATGGCGCCCTGCGTCGGCCGATCGAGACCGGAGACGAGCCGCAACAAAGTCGACTTGCCGCACCCCGACCCGCCCACGACGACGACGATCTCGCCGAGGCCGACCTCGAGTGCGATGCCATCGAGCGCGCGCACGCCGTTGGGATAGGTCTTGCCGACGTTTTGGAGGACGAGCATCCATGGTCCTCACTGGTGCGCGACGACGTCTTCCCAGCGCAGGAACGGGGCAGTGGCGGCCGCAAGGAGCGCGTCGGAGATCTTGCCGAGCACCGCGAAGGCGAGAATCGCCGCGACGATCTCGGCGGGCTTGCCGAGTTGCTGGCCGTCGATCAGGAGATAGCCGAGGCCTTCCGATGCGCCCATGAACTCTGCGGCGATCACGAACATCCAGCCGAGACCTAAGCCGGCACGCAAGGACACCACATAGGTGGGGAGTACGGCGGGAAGCAGGATGCGCCGGACCATGGCGGTCGGCGACAGGCGAAACACCCGCCCCACCTCGACGATCTTGCGGTCGACCGAGAGGATCGCGCCCATGAGACCGAGATAGATCGGAAAGAACACGCCGACGGCGATCAGCGCGACCTTGGAGGTCTCGAAGATCCCGAGCCACAGAATGAACAGTGGAATCCACGCGATCGATGGAACAGCCCGCAGGCCCTGAAGGGTCGGATCGACGAGGCGGCGGGCCAGACCCGAATAGCCGGAGATCGCGCCCAACAGTGTTCCGGCCAGGGTTCCCAATGCGAAGCCGACCGCAACGCGCAGCACCGTCGCGATCACGTGGCGCTGCAGCTCGCCGGTGCGCGCCAAGTCGGCAAATTCCTCAAAGATGCGCGACGGTGGCGGCAGAAGTCGTCCGTCGGACAGCCCGATACGTACCGTGATCTCCCACAACAGCGCGGCGCCCACGGGCAACAAGAGGCCGAGCGCCGGCCGCGCCAAGCGCGCCAGCCGGTCGGCAGGGGCTTGCCTCGCCGGAGCGGAGCGTTCGGCCGTCGCGGTCACGGACACAAGAGACATGGGGCGGCTTGGAATTGCAATGCGATAAATGTCATCCCGATGGGCGACCGCATCGCGGCTACGACAGAAAGCGCCACAGTCGGGGAGGTGCTGACGGCGAGGCGCCTGGCTCGGCGGCCAAGCGGTTCGCCAGCATCCCCGATGAACGAAAGCGTCAATTGCCCGGCAGCGGGACGCGGTCGTCGATCAGCGCATCGACGGTCGCCTTGACATCGACGCTCGCCGCAACCACGCCGGCCTGCTGCAGCGCGAGGCCGGCGGCCAGGATCGACTCCCGCTGCGGCGCGCCAATACGGCTGTGGGTGAGCTCGGTGCGCTCCTTGAGCTGCTTGTCGACGACCGCTTCGGGCAGCTTTGTCGCCGCGATGAAGACCCGTTTCACCTCGTCGTAATTGGCGAGCGAGAATTTCCGCGCGTCCTCGTACACGGCGAGCACGCGCCGCACCAGGTCGGGATGATCGCGCAGGAACTCCTCGCGCACGTTGAGGATGCCCCACGTGTTGGCTTCCGGCTTGCGGTAGAACAGCCGTGCGCCGTCCTCGACCTCGGCTTGCGCCATCATAGGATCGAGGCCCGCCCACGCCTGCACGTCGCCGCGGATCAGCGCCGTCTTGCCGTCCGGATGCTGCAGCAGGACCGGCGTGATGTCGCGCTCGCCCAAGCCCACGCTCTGCAGCGCGCGCACGAGGAAGATGTGCGGATCGGTGCCGCGCGTCACCGCGACGCGCTTGCCTTTGAGATCCTCGATCTTGGCGATCGATGTCTCCTTGCGGGTGACGAGCGCGGTCCATTCCGGACGCGAATAGACGTAGATCGACTTGATCGGATTGCCGTTGATCTTCGCCACCAAGGCGGCGGCGCCGGCCGTGGAGCCGAAATCGATCGAGCCGGCATTGAGGAACTCGAGCGCCTTGTTGGAGCCGAGCGTCTGCACCCAGCGGATCGAGACGCCCTCGCGGGCGAACTCCTTCTCCAGGAGCCCCTTCTCCTTCAGCACCATGGAGACGGGATTGTAGGTCGCCCAATCGATGCGGATCTCCTTCGGATTGTCCGCCGCGAACAAAGCCGAGCTGGGCGCAAGTCCGACCAGAAGCACCGAGACGAGCACCATGCGTCGCGAGAACAAGGACATGAAAACCTCCGAAAGAGTGACGGCCGAGCTTTGCGGGACCGAGACCGTCCATGTGGCGGTCGGGAGGCAAGGAGCGGCGCGATCGAGCTGCACTTTGTGCCTCGGCAGGCTGCTGTGATACGTTTGTCCTATATAGAGGCAAATTTTGCCGGTCAATTAGGATGCATGACTGTTTTTGCCGGCTGGAGTGAAAGATAATTCCACAGAGAGCCGCGTCAGAAGGCGATTGCCGAGTTCCGGGAACGGCGTGGAAAACGTGGTCGAAGCAAGAGTGACAGGACTCGCGCGCTCGGCTATCCCGGTTGCCACCATGCTGAATGCCGCCGCCGAGGCCCGCTCGGCCGGGCTGCTCGATGCGGAGAGCCTGGCAGCCGACCTGACGAAGCTCGCCGCGACTCACGGCGGCAATGAGCGCGAGCTGCGATCCGCCGTCGCCCAGCATCTCAAGACGGCCTTGATGGAAGGCCGCGCCAAGGCGGAGCGCCTCCTGCTCGACGATGGTCGCGGAAGGCTGTGCGCCGAGCGGCTGTGCCTGATGCAGGACGAGATCATCCGGCTCTTGTACGAGTTCGCCGCCGCGCACCTCTATCCGTCGCAAAATCCGTCCGAAGCCGAGCACATGGCGGTGATCGCTACGGGCGGGTATGGGCGCGGGCTGCTCGCGCCCGGTTCCGATATCGATCTCTTGTTCCTGCTTCCCTACAAGCAGACGGCCTGGGGCGAATCGGTCGCCGAGACGATCCTCTATTGCCTGTGGGACATGGGGCTGAAAGTCGGGCACGCCACCCGATCCCTTGCCGAGTGCATCCGCCAGGCCAAGGCCGATATGACGGTGCGCACCTCGGTGCTCGAGGCGCGCTACCTGCTCGGCGACCACAAGCTCTTCGATGACCTCGTCACCCGCTTCAACAAGGAGGTCGTTCACGGCACCGTCCCGCAGTTCGTCGCCGCCAAGCTCGCCGAGCGCGAGGAGCGTCACCGCCGCGCCGGCCAATCGCGCTACCTGGTCGAGCCGAACGTCAAGGACGGCAAGGGCGGCTTGCGCGATCTCCACACCCTGTTCTGGATGGCGAAGTACGCCTATCGCGTGCACGAGCCGGCCGAGCTCATCGAGCGCGGCGTGTTCGACGAGCGCGAATACCAGTTGTTCCGGCGCTGCGAAGATTTCCTCTGGTCGGTCCGCTGCAACATGCACTTCCTCACCGGCCGCGCCGAGGAGCGGCTCGCCTTCGACATCCAGCGCGAGATCGCCGTTCGCCTCGGCTACACCGAGCGGCCCGGCTTGCAGGACGTCGAGCGCTTCATGAAGCACTATTTCCTGGTCGCCAAGGACGTGGGCGACCTCACCGCGATCCTGTGCGCCGGGCTCGAGGATCGCGAGGCGAAGCCGGTGCCGATGCTCAATCGCGTCATTGCCAAGTTTCGCCCGCGCGGCCGGCGGCCGTTACGCGAAAGCGAGGACTTCATCATCGACAACAACCGCATCAACGTCGCCGACGCGGAAGTGTTTCGCCGCGACCCGGTGAACCTGATCCGGCTGTTCCATATCGCCCAGCGCCACCGCGTCATTCTCCATCCCGATGCCATGCGGGCAGCCTCCCGCTCGCTCAAGCTCATCGACAAGAGCCTGCGCGAGGACGCGGAGGCGAACCGGTTGTTCCTCGAAATCCTCACCGCCAAGAACGACGCCGAGATCGTGCTCCGCCGCATGAACGAAACCGGCGTGCTCGGCCGCTTTGTGCCGGATTTCGGCCGCATCGTCGCGATGATGCAGTTCAACATGTATCACCACTACACGGTGGACGAACATCTGTTGCGCTGCATTGGTGTGCTGGCCGAGATCGAGCGCGGCGAGAGCCCGGACTACGGCCTCGCCAACGACCTCATCCGCTCGATCCAGCCGGAACATCGCAAGGTTCTCTATGTCGCGCTGTTCCTGCACGACATCGCCAAGGGACGCGTCGAGGACCATTCGATCGCGGGCGCGCGCATCGCCCGCCGTTTGTGCCCGCGCCTGGGTTTTTCCGCCGCCGATATCGAAATGGTCGCCTGGCTGGTCGAATACCACCTGCTGATGTCGACGATTGCCCAGTCGCGCGACCTGTCCGACCGCAAGACCATCGAGAATTTCGCCGCCGTGATGCAATCGCTCGAGCGTATGAAGCTCGTGGCGATCCTCACCACGGCGGATATTCGCGCGGTCGGCCCCGGCGTGTGGAACGGCTGGAAGGCGCAGCTCCTGCGCACGCTCTATTACGAGACCGAGCCGGTGCTGACCGGCGGCTTCTCCGAGGTCAACCGCGCCCAGCGCGTGGCGCTGGCGCAGGCCGAGTTCACCGCCGAGCTCAAGGACTGGCCGCCGGCGGAGCTCGACGCCTACGTGGCGCGCCACTATCCGGCCTACTGGCTCAAGGTCGACCTGCCGCACAAGCTCACGCACGCACGCTTCGTGCGTTCGGCTGAGCAGGCGGGCCGCTCTGTGGCGACCGGCGTCGGCTTCGATGCGGCACGCGGCGTGACCGAGCTGACCGTGCTGGCGCCCGATCACCCGCGCCTGCTCTCGATCATTGCCGGCGCCTGCGCGGTGGCCGGCGCCAACATCGTCGATGCGCAGATCTTCACCACCACCGATGGAATGGCGTTGGACACGATCTCGGTGTCCCGGGAGTTCGATCGCGACGAGGACGAGGGGCGGCGCGCCGTGCGCATCGCCGACACGATCGAGCGGGCGCTGCGTGGCGATCTCCGCCTGCCGGAAGTCGTGGCCAAGCGTGCCGTTCCCAAGGGCCGCATCAAGGCCTTCGCGGTCGAGCCGGAGGTGATGATCAACAACCAGTGGTCCAACCGCTATACGGTCGTGGAAGTCAACGGGCTCGATCGGCCCGGCCTGCTCTACGAGCTCACCGCGACCTTATCGAAGCTCAGCCTCAACATCGCCTCGGCACACGTGGCGACGTTCGGCGAGCGCGTGGTGGACGTGTTCTACGTCACCGACTTGCTGGGAGCGAAGATCGACGCGGCACCGCGGCAGGCGGCGATCAAGCGCGCGCTGATCCAGCTCTTCGCCACGCCGGCGGAGGCGGCGCCCAAGCCCGCCAAGGCGGCCGCCGGGTGAAGCACCGCGGCATCTCGGCCTTGTGCCGCCGCGCGCCGACCACAACCCGTGCCGATCCCGCTTGAACGCCGGTTCCCGGCGCGCCCTCGGCCGTTTTTAACTCCGCCTTAAACGCCCGCATTTACCATGCGGTAAGGAGATAGCGTGCGCGCCGGGCGGCCGTGGGACGGACTATGGGGTTGCGACGAAAGGCGTCTGCGCGTCGCGAGCCTCGATTCGACGCGTTTCCGATTCCCGCCTTTGGGCTGCGGCTGACGGCGCGCGATCGGCCGGCCGCGCCGCCCGCCGATGAAACGGCGCGCCGTGCGCCGGCCGCGCGCAAGGAACGGCGCCAGCCCAAGGAAGAGGCCCGGCCGCGCGCGCGCCACAACGAGGAAGAACCCGAGCCGCCGCCGCCGCGCCGTCACGCGGGAGATGGCGGCGGAAACCGCCGCTCCTTCTTCGCCCGCTTGGCTTACTGGGGCGTGGTCCTAGGCATATGGGCCATCCTTGCGGCGGTCGGCCTCTTCGTGTGGACCGCGGCGCATCTGCCGGCCATTCAATCGCTCGAAGTGCCCAAGCGTCCGCCGGCCATCCAGATTCTCGGCCTCAACGGGCGCACCCTCGCCACCCGCGGCGACATGGGCGGCGCCGCAGTCGCGCTGAAAGACCTTCCCTCATATCTGCCGCAGGCGTTCCTCGCCATCGAGGATCGCCGCTTCTACAAGCATCACGGCATCGATCTCTCCGGGATTGCGCGGGCTGTCGTCGCCAACGTCATGCGTCGCAACGTGTCGCAGGGCGGCTCGACGCTGACCCAGCAGCTCGCCAAGAACCTGTTCCTGACGCAGGCCCGTACGTTCGATCGGAAAATCCAGGAGCTCGTTCTCGCGCTCTGGCTCGAGCACAAATTCACCAAGGCGGAGATTTTCGAGCTCTACCTCAACCGCATCTATTTCGGCGCCGGCGCCTATGGGGTCGAAGCGGCGGCGCAACGTTACTTCGGCAAGTCGGCGCGCCAGGTGACGCTCGCGGAAGCCGCGATGCTGGCCGGTTTGGTGAAGTCCCCCTCGCGGCTCTCGCCCGCGCGCAATCCCGACGGCGCCGAGCGCCGCGCCCATGTCGTGCTCATGGCCATGGTCGATACCGGCTTCCTCTCCGAAAAGCTGGCCAAGGCTGCTCTTGCCCAGGAGCCCCGCATTCTCAAGGCAACGGCAGGCGGGTCCGTCAACTACGTCGCCGATTGGATCATGGACGTGGTCAACGATCTGATCGGCCGTGTCGAGCAGGACATCGTGGTGGAGACCTCGATCGATCCCGCGCTGCAGACGGCCGCCGAGAAGGCGCTGATCGAGGAACTGGCGCACAAGGGCGACAAGTTCGCCGTCGGCCAGGGCGCCATTCTGGCGATGTCGCCGGACGGTGCCGTGCGTGCGCTGGTCGGCGGGCGAAACTATGCCGACAGCCAGTTCAATCGCGCGATTGCCGCCAAGCGTCAGCCCGGATCCGCCTTCAAGCCCTTCGTCTTTCTTGCCGCGCTCGAGCGCGGCTTGACGCCCGACACCATCCGCGAAGATCGCCCGATCGCCGTTAAGGGCTGGAGGCCGGAGAACTATACCCGTGAATATTTCGGTCCGGTGACGCTGACACGGGCGCTGGCGCACTCGTTGAACACGGTGGCGGTGCGTCTCGTTCTCGAGGTGGGACCCAAAGCCGTCGTGCGCACCGCGCATCGCCTCGGCATCGCTTCTCCGCTCAATCCCAACGCCTCGATCGCGCTGGGCACGTCGGAAGTCTCGGTGATCGAGCTCGTCTCGGCGTTCGCTCCGTTCGCCAATGGCGGCATGGCGATCACGCCGCGGGTGGTCGAGCAGGTGCGCAGCGTCGGCGGCAAGACGCTTTATCGCCGCGTCCCGGAGAGCCTGGGACGCATCGTCGATGAACGGCACGTCGCCATGATGAACGTCATGATGCGGGAGACTCTGGCGAGCGGCACCGCCCACAAGGCGGACTTCTCAGGCCTGCCGGCCGCCGGCAAGACCGGGACATCGCAGGATTTCCGCGATGCCTGGTTCATCGGCTACACCAGCCATCTGGTGACCGGCGTCTGGCTCGGCAATGACGACAATTCTCCCACCCGGAAGACGACCGGCGGCGGACTGCCGGTCGAGATCTGGAGCCGCTTCATGAAGGCGGCGCACCAGGGCATCGCGGTGGCCGAACTGCCCGGCCTGCGCGGCGGCGCTGCCGCTCCGATGCCTGCGGCGACGGCGGCCATCCGCCCGCCCGCGGCGGCGGCCGAGCCGGGGCGCCCATTGCCGCCCGATGGCGCCACGCTCGACCGCTGGTTCATCGACCGGCTGTTTGGGCGCCGCTGACGCTGATCAGACGCGATCGTGAAAAACTGATCTCAGGTTAGCGCCTTCGTTTCAAGTTCACGAACGTCGCGTGAGATCAGCCAGACCACAAGCGCGAGCAGGCCCATCGCGGCGAGCGGGCCGGCCAGCGGCCAGGCGCTGTCGCCCAGCATGTGACCGACCACGGCGCCGAGGATCGCCGCCGAACTCTGCTGCACGAAGCCGGCGAGCGAGGACGCAGCACCGGCGCGGTGCGGAAACGGGGTGAGCGCACCCGCCATGGCTTGCGGCATCGCCAGGCCGAGGCCGAACAAATAGAGCGCCATCGGCAGCGCCACCGCGGCAGTCGAGTGCGAGCCGAGCGCCAGCGCGATGGACATCGCAAACCCGCCGGCGGCGAGCCCGCACGCGCCAATGCCGATGGTGGACCCGAGTCCGACGCGGCTGACGACGACGCTGGCGAAGAATGTCCCTGCCACGAAACCTACGCTGCAGATCGCGAACGCGATGCTGTAGCCGATTGCCGAGAGGCCATAGAGGTCCTGCAGCACGAACGGCGAGGCCGAGATCCAGGCAAACAGCCCGGCAAAGCTCGATGCCAGAATCGCGAGGTGGGCGACGAAGGCGCGGTTCCGCAGCAAGTCGCCGTAGATCCGCACGATATTGCGGAACGAGATCGGTTCCGGGGCGCGCTGGTGCAGGGTTTCCGGCAACAGCTGCCAGGCGACCGTCAGGGCAAGGAGCCCGACCGCGAGAGCGACGATGAAGTTTGCGCGCCAGCCGAAGGCGGTCTGCAGGACCCCGCCGATCAATGGCGCAATGACGGGAGCGATCCCCATGATGGCGCCCATGAGGGAAAGTTCACGCCCGGCGCGTTCGCCCGAATAGAGATCGCGCACGATGGTGCGGGCGACCACGATCGCGCCCGATCCCCCCATCGCCTGGAGGACGCGCGCCGCGATCAGCACCTCGATGGTCGGCGCGGCCGCGCAGATCACGTTGCCGGCACAGAACAGCGCCAGCGAAAGGACCAGCACCGGCTTGCGACCATAACGGTCGGAGAACGGCCCGCACGCGATCTGTACGACCGCGAAGCCGATCAGGTACGCCGATAGGGTCAACTGCACCTCGGCGGCGCTCGCCGACAGCTGCCGACCGATATCCGGCAGCGAGGGCAGGTACATGTCGGTCGATACCGGTCCAAGCGCGGTGATAAGCGCGAGGAACGCCGTCAGCGCCAGGGTGTCGCGACGCAGCATGAAGGAATCCGAGCCCCCGCCGTGTAGGAGGTGGGCTCATCCGTGTCGAGGCCGCTGGAGCGAGACTCGCCGCTCCGGCCGGCCCGGCGGACCGCATCAAAAGTCGAAGAGATTGGAGATGCGCCGGGCGCCGGCCCGTCGCGTGTCCGTCACCGGCGCGCCGTAACGGTGCAGGTCGGGGCCGTGCACGTCGAGCCAGACCTTGGCGCGCGCCATGTTCGGGCACACCCGCTCCAGCAGGCGCCAGAAGCGGCGCGAGTGGTTCATCTCGATCAGATGAGCGACTTCATGCGCGGCCAGATAGTCGAGCACGAAAGGAGGCGCGAGAACGAGCCGCCACGAGAACGACAGGACACCGGTGGTCGAGCACGATCCCCAGCGGCTCGACTGATCGCGCACGGCGATGCGTTTGATCTTCACGCCCAAGTGTTCGGCATAGCGGCGGGTCGCCGCTTCCAGGTCGCGCCTTGCTTCGCGCCTGAGGAAATCGGTCACACGGCGCCCGACATGAGGCGTCTCGCCGGCAACGCAGATGAGGCGATTGCCGCGATCGTCGATCTCGCGCCACACGGTGCCGCGCACGTTGCGGCGATGCACGATGCGATGACGCACATCGCGCAGAGGCAGCATGGTCCCGTGCGCGAAGGGAACAGCCTCCGGCAGACGCCCGAGCCGCGCCGCGATCCACCCGCCATGCCGCTCGGCGAAAGCTTTCGCTTCGTTCACGTTTCCGCGCGGCGGAATGGTGAGCACGACTTCGCGCGTCGCCGGATGGATACGCAGCGTGTAGCGCCGCGCGCGGCGATGACGACTGAGGCGCACAAGGTACATGAAGCCATCGAAGACGAGTTCGATCGCCTGAGGCTCACTCGGCCGACGGTACAGCAGCGCGCGCAACGGCATGGGGGTCGATTCCGGACGGGTCTTGCGGGCCGATTCTGCCCACATCCGCAAGGCCTTGCAGCTTCTTTGCAGATGCCCCAAGCTCTAGGCCGAAACCCCGTTTGGTCCCTATATGTCGTAGGCTGGGCGCGCGAATCTCGGTTCACTTCTTCGAAGCGAATCGATCACGCCAACGCATGGGAAGAGATTCATCGTCGCAACGGGTCGGACGTCGGGCTTTCCCGGCCGTCCGAACCAGCATCGTGGCGTTTTCTGAAGCGGATTCAAACCCTCGCGGCAACGCGACGGCGTGCAGCAGACTGGCGGCGCTGCGCATCGTGGGAGAAGATGAAATCGGCAATGCGGGGAACGATTTCGGCACGGAATCGCGAGCCGTTGAACACACCGTAATGACCGACACCGAGCTGCAGGTAATGCGCCTTCATGTTCGCCGGAATGTTCGTGCACAGCCGATGCGCCGCCTCGGTCTGCCCCAATCCGGAGATGTCGTCCTTCTCACCTTCGACGGTGAGCAGCGCAACGTTGCGGATCTTGGACGGATCGACGGGCATGAGCCGATGCATCATTTCGCCCTTGGGCAGCGCATGCTTGACGAACACGGTTTCGACGGTCTGCAGATAAAATTCGGCGGCGAGATCCATCACGGCGAGGTATTCGTCGTAAAACTCCCGGTGTTTCTGAGCGGAATCGCCGTCACCGCGCACGAGGTGCATGAACATGTCGTGATGGGCACCGAGATGGCGGTCGAGGTTCATGCTCATGAACCCGCCGATCTGCAAGAAACCCGGATAGACGTCCCGCATCATGCCGGGATTGGGGAACGGAACCTGAGTGATCACGTTGCGGCGGAACCAGTCGATGCCGCGCTGTTCGGCAAGCGTGTTGACGACGGTCGGGTTGACGCGTGTGTCGATGGGTCCGCCCATCAGCACCATCGTGGTTGGCGCGTAGGGATCGTGGCGCGCCTCCATCAGCGACACCGCCGCCAGCACCGGCACCGAGGGCTGGCACACCGCCACGACGTGCGTGTCGCCGCCCAGATAGTGCAGGATCGAGATGAGGTAATCGATATAGTCGTCGAGGTCGAAGCTGCCCTGGGCGAGCGGCACCATGCGGGCGTCCACCCAATCGGTGATATAGACGTCGTGCCGCGGCAGGAATGCTTCGACGGTCCCGCGCAGCAGCGTCGCGTAGTGGCCCGACATGGGCGCCACCAATAACATCTTGGGATGCGCCCGGTAGCTGTCCGGGAGTGCGCGCTCGAAGTGGATCAGGTTGCAGAACGGGCGCTGCCAGACGACTTCGGGATGCACCGTCACGTCGGAGCCGTCGATCTTCAGCGGACGGAGGGCCCAATCGGGCTTGCCGTAACGTCGCGTCACTCGCTCGAACATCTCGCAGCCGGCGGCGACCGACTTGCCGAACGTGGTATGCGCCAGCGGATTGACGGGGTTCTGATAGAACAGGCGCGTCGCATCGGCGGCGGCGCGAAATGGACCGAGCGCCGCATGCTGGATCTCATACCAGTAATAGAAGGAGAGGCTGTCCAGTCCGAGAGAATTGAACGCCATTGCCCGGCCTTTCGCCTGCGGGGCGCAACGCAAATCTGCGTCGGTTTGCGGAGATCAAGTCGTCAGGGGCTGCGCGAAAGCACGCGAAGCCGCTTGGCACCCGAATCCCCAGCCCACGATGCGCCGCACAAATACTATGCACGGCGACCGGCGATTCAAGCGGTATTTGCTTAAGAGCCGGTAACACTAGGTGTTTTCACCAACCAAAAACACCCAATCGGCGCAATTTGTTCCCTTTGCCGCATCTGCGATCGGCGCGAACTTGGGGTAAATGTCGCGCCGCAGCAGGCTATTCCCCGGTTTGCAGCAACGAGCCTTGGCGGCGGGCGCTGTCGACGAGCTTGAGGAATGCAATCGCCGACGCCGCCATGAGCACGACGTTGAGCGCAAGGGCCTGGAGCATGAGATCGGCCCGGAACACGTGATCGATGAGAAGGGCGCGCATGCCTTCGAACACATAGGTCGGCGGCAGCGCCCAGGCGAGGTATTGAAGGAAGGGAGGCAGAATCGCGACCGGATAATAGACGCAGGCGAGCGGCAGGAGCAGGAACATGATGCTCCACGCAAAGGTCTCGGCGCCCAGCCCATTGCGCAGCACCAGGCCGGACACGAAGATGCCGACCGACCAGCTCGTCAGGATGAGATTGGCGAAGAACGCCGCCAGCGCGAAACCCAGGCCGTACAGGTTGAATCCGAAGAATGCGATGGCGAGCAGGCTCACCGGGATCAGGCCGATGGCGAGCCGCACGATGCTCATGATCATCAGCGCCGAGATGAACTCGGTCGCCCGCAGCGGGCTCATCATGAGGTTGCCGAGGTTGCGCGCGTACATTTCCTCGAGGAACGATATCGAAAAGCCGAGCTGGCCGCGGAACAGGATGTCCCACAGCATGACGGCGCCGATGAAGATGCCGCTCGCGCGCGCGAAGAAGCTGGCGTTTTGGCCGATATAGAGCTGCAGGAAGCCCCACATGAGCATCTGTACGGCCGGCCAGTACATCAGCTCGACGAGGCGCGCCCACGAGGACCGCAGCAGGTACCAGTAGCGCAGCACCATGGCGGCGACGCGCCGCGGCGAATAGGTGATGGCGGGGGCGGGCGTCACTGCGCGGCCTGCCGCGTCTCGCCGCGCCCGCGGACGACATCGAGGAACACCTCTTCCAGCGTATGCCTGCCGTAGCGGGCGAGCAGGTGCCGCGGCGTGTCGTCGTCCTCGATCTTGCCGCGCTTCATGATGATGACGCGCTCGCACAGCCGCTCCACCTCGCTCATGTTGTGGGATGCGAGCAGCACCGTTGCGCCGCGTTCGGCGCGGTAGCGCTCCAGACGGGCCCGCACCCAATCGGCCGTATCGGGATCGAGCGAGGCGGTCGGCTCGTCGAGCAGCAGCACTTCCGGCCGATTGATGAGGGACTTGGCCAAGGACGCCCGGGTCTTTTGGCCAGCCGACAGCTTGCCGGTGGGGCGGTCGAGAAGCTCGGTGAGCTCCAGCTCCTCGGCAATGGCGGCGATGCGGCCGGCGACATCTTCGACGCCATACAGCATGCCGAACACTGTCAGGTTCTGCCGGATTGTCAGGCGCATCGGCATCTCCACATAGGGACTCTCGAAATTCATGCGGTGGAGCACGCGGTGGCGGTGCTGCGCAATGTTGGTGCCGAGCACGGTGACGCTGCCCGAGGTCGGAATCACGAGTCCCATGACCATGGCGATGGTAGTGGTCTTGCCGGCGCCGTTGCCGCCGAGCAATCCGGTGATCGAGCCCGGCTCCAACACGAACGAGATGCCATCGACCGCGGTCACGTGCTTGTAGACCTTGACGAGCTGGTCGACGGCGATGGCAGGTGCTGAGGCCATGAGAATCCGGAAGACGCAATCCTGCACAAGTGGCGGCTGCCGGTTGCGCGCGCAAGGCCCGGTGTCGACGCGGGCGTTATTGAGTGGCGCGTGTTCTTGACGGCGAACCGCCGCTTCGCCGGAACATGCCCTAGTGCGGCGAATTTGAAGTTCCTATCGATCGCCGCAAACTCGTGTAGGAACTTCAAATTCTAAGCCGCACTAGAAAATGTCGATATCCTAGTGCTCCTTGCGATTCCGAAGTTCGCACTCGAGTGTGCGGCGAACTGATGCGAACTTCGAAATCGGAGCACCAGCCCTCGTGCTCACGGCCGCTCACAGTTCGCTTTACCTCGACTGGAAAAAGCTGAACGACCCGCACCCGATGTAGATGAGATGCGAGTCGTTTTGTCCCACTACCGCTGAGTTGCCCCCGTCGTGGTTTCCCGATCCGATGCCCGGTCCTTTGGTCCTGTGTACGACAGGCGCCAAATCGTCCCACCAGTGTCGTCGGCGATCAGCAGCGACCCATCCTTCATGACTGCTAGGGCAGC
>JBJMSU010000181.1:0-4616 GCA_045801465.1 Xanthobacteraceae bacterium
CTTTGTCTTCCCTCCGTCATTCCGGGGCGATGCGCAGCATCGAACCCGGAAGTTCGAGATAAATAACCTCTGGATTCCGGGTCCGGCGCTCCGCGCCGTCCCGGAGCGACGTCATCTTCATCGTATCGGCTCATGGACAGTAACAAGCTTGGTCCCGTCCGGAAACGTCGCCTCGACCTGGATGTCGTGGATCATCTCGGCGATGCCGTCCATCACCTGCGCGCGCGTGAGGACGGACGCCCCTGCCGCCATCAGCTCGGCCACGGTGCGGCCGTCGCGCGCGCCCTCGAGGATGAAATCAGTGATGAGCGCCACCGCCTCGGGATGGTTGAGCTTGACGCCGCGCTCGAGCCGCCGCCGCGCCACCATGGCGGCCATGGCGATCATCAGCTTGTCCTTTTCGCGCGGCGTCAGATTCATCGAGCCGCCCCGTCAATTGAGCCACAGGCGCGGCAGCGTCACGCCGAGCGCCGTCAAGGCCGCCATGAGATCGGCACGCAGCGCCGCGCCGGCGGCGGCGACGAAACGCGCCACCGCGAAGCCGTTCCACGCCGACAGCGCCACCTCCCCCTGCCACTTGGCGCGTTCGCGGACGGCCGCGATCCGCGCCGCGTCGGCCGGGCACATGAACAGCGTCGCCACCGCGGCGTGTCCCGCCGCCACGGCCGGCTCGCGCAAGGCTTCGCCGATCGCTTCGCCAAGCCTTACCGTCTCGGCGAAGACGAGTCGTCCATTGCGGCGCACCCGCCAGCGGTCGAACAGGCGGCCGCGTTCCACCGCCTCCCCCATGGCGGCGCGGCCCAAAACCAGCGCCTCGCCGAGAAGCAGCGTTGCGTTCTCGGCAAGCTCCACGTCGATGGTGCGCGCGAGTCGCGCGCGGTCGAACAGGATCGTCTCCTGCGGCAGCCACAGCAACCTGCCGTTCGCCTGCACGCTGAGCTCGAGATGGATGGCGGCGTCGGGCCCGAGCGAGCGGTAGATCTTTTCCGCCGCCGCGGTGGTGACGACGAGCCGCGCCCCCTCGCCGACCGCGACGCTCACGTCGAGCCGGTCGCCGCCGACAATGCCGCCGGCGGTGTTGACGATGACGGCTTCGAGGTCCGGCGACGTCGGTCCGGGAAAGCGCACGCGCAGCGATCCGTCCTCGACGATGCGGCTACGGTGCGTCGTGCCGTCCGCCGCCGCGACGGTGAGCGCGATGCGGCCGCGCGCCCGATTGGCGGCGAAGACGTCCGCTTGATCCGCTGCAGCCGGCATGGTCATCGTGTTCGACCCGCCTCCTCCGCCTCTCATCCCGGAAGCCGCGAAGCGGCTATCCGGGATCCAGGAACACCGTAGTCCTGGATCCCGGGTCTGCAGCGCACCACTCCGCTCCGCGCTGCGCTGCCCCTCGCCGCTGTGGCGGCTCGCCCGGGATGACAGGGCTTAAAGCGCCAGCGCGCGTTTGAGCGCCCCCTCGTCCATGCCGGCCCGCGTGCACGAATGGACGATCGCGCCGCGTTCCATCACGGCGAAATGATCGCCGAGCTCGCGGGCAAAGTCGAGATACTGCTCGACCAGCACGATGGCGATGTTGCCGAGGTTGCGCAGATAGGCGATCGCGCGGGCGATGTCCTTGATGATCGAGGGCTGGATGCCTTCGGTGGGCTCGTCCAGCAGGAGCAGCCGCGGCCGCATCACCAGCGCGCGGCCGATGGCGAGCTGCTGCTGCTGACCGCCAGAGAGGTCGCCGCCGCGCCGCCGCAGCATGTCGTGCAGCACCGGAAACAGCGAGAATACGTCGTCGGGGATCATGCGATCCATGCGCTTGAGCCGCGCAAAGCCGGTCTCGAGGTTCTCCTTCACGCTCAGCAGGGGAAAAATCTCGCGGCCCTGCGGCACGTAGGCGATGCCGCAGCGCGCACGCTCGTAGGGCTTGAGGCGGGTGATGTCGGCGCCGTCGAAGCGCACCGTTCCGCGGCTTACCGGGTGATGGCCGGTGAGCGCCCGCAACAGGCTGGTCTTGCCCACCCCGTTGCGGCCGAGCACGCAGGTCACTTTCCCGGGCTCGGCGGCGAGCGTCACGCCGCGCAACGCCTGCGCGGCGCCGTAGTGAAGATCGATTCCTTGCACCTCGAGCATGCTCAGCGCCCCAAATAGACTTCGATCACGCGCTCGTTCTCCGAGACCTGATCGATCGAGCCTTCCGCGATCACGGCGCCTTCGTGCAGCACCGTCACCTTGACGCCGAGCGCGCGCACGAAGGCCATGTCGTGCTCGACCACGATGATGGTGTGATTGCGGTTGATGTCCTTGAGCAGCTCGGCGGTCTGGTGCGTTTCGGCATCGGTCATGCCGGCGGCGGGCTCGTCGACGAGCAGGAGCTTCGGGTCCTGCGCCAGCAACATGCCGATCTCGAGCCACTGCTTTTGCCCGTGCGACAGGCTGCCGGCCAGGCGGGCACGCACGGCGCCGAGCCGCACGGTATCGAGAATGCGGTCGATGCGTGCCTGCGTTTCGCCGTTCTCGCGCCCGAACAGCGTCCGGCGCGCGCGGCGGTCGCCCTTGAGCGCCAGCAGGAGGTTGTCCTCGACCGTGTGGATGTCGAACACGGTCGGCTTCTGGAACTTGCGGCCGATGCCGAGCTCGGCGATCTCGCTCTCGTCGAGCTTGGTGAGGTCGTGGCTGCCGTCGAACAAGGCGTCGCCCTCATCGGGCCTGGTCTTGCCGGTCACCACGTCCATCATCGTCGTCTTGCCGGCGCCGTTGGGGCCGATGATGGCGCGCATCTCGCCCGGTTCGACCGCAAGCGAGAGCTTGTGGAGGGCGCGAAAGCCGTCGAACGACACGGTAAGGCCGTCGAGATAGAGCAGCGCCGAGGTGGTGCGCATGTCCATCGATGTCACTCCGCCGGATGCGGGTCGGGCAGCGCCGGCGCGGCGGGACGCTCCGCGCCTGCGCGCTGGCGCGACGACATGGACCAATGCCGAATCGTCCCGACGATCCCGCGCGGCAGCAGCAGCGTCACGGCGACGAACAGGCCGCCGAGCAGGAACAGCCAATACGGCGCCAGCATCCCGGTGGTGAAGCTGGTCTTGGCATAGTTCACCAGAACGGCGCCGATGATCGCGCCGGCGAGCGTTCCGCGGCCACCCACCGCGACCCAGATGACCGCCTCGATCGAATTGGCCGGCGAGAACTCGCTCGGGTTGATGATGCCAACCTGCGGCACGTAGAGCGCGCCGGCAATGCCGGCCATGCAGGCCGACAGCGTGAACACGAAGAGCTTGTAGAACTCGACGCGATAGCCGAGGAAGCGGGTGCGCGCCTCGGCATCGCGGATCGCGATCAGCACCTTGCCGAATTTCGACGTCACGATGATGCGGCAGAAAAGAAAGGCGAGCATGAGCGCGAGCGCGGAGATCGCGAACAGGGCCGCCCGCGTGCCCTGCGCCTGCACATTGAAGCCGAGGATGTCCTTGAAATCGGTCAGGCCGTTGTTGCCGCCGAAGCCGAAATTGTTGCGAAAGAAGCCGAGCATCAGCGCGTAGGTGAGCGCCTGGGTGATAATGGAGAGATAGACGCCGGTGACGCGGCTGCGGAAGGCGAACCAGCCGAACACGAACGCCAGCGCGCCGGGCACCAGCACCACCATCATGAGCGCGTAGGGGAAGTGCTGGAACCCGTACCAGTAGACCGGCAGCTCCGGCCAGTTGAGGAACACCATGAAATCGGGCAGCACCGGATGGGCATAGACGCCGCGGGTGCCGATCTGGCGCATCAGGTACATGCCCATGGCGTAGCCGCCGAGCGCGAAGAAGGCGCCGTGGCCGAGCGAGAGAATGCCGCCATAGCCCCAGATCAGGTCGATCGAGAGCGCCAGCAGCGCGTAGCACACGTATTTGCCGAACAAGGAGACCAGATAGGTCGGCACGTGCAGCGGCGACGAAGTGGGCAGTAGCAGATTGAGCGCCGGCACGACGATCGCCACCGCCGCCAGCAGGCAGAGAACCGCCAACGTGAAACGGTCGAGCGCGCGCGCGGTGCGGGAGGAGGTCATCTGCTTGCCTCCGCCCATCTGTTGTCATCGCGGACGGCACGCGCAAGCGGGCCGATCCGGGACCCAGGTAGCCCGGCATTACTCATCAACCCGAGGCCGGGAATCCTGGATCCCGGCTCTCGCGCCTGAAGGCGCTCGGCCGGGATGACAATGGGAAGGCGCGTCATGCCTCGACCGCCCGGCCCTTGAGGGCGAACAGCCCGCGCGGACGCTTCTGGATGAACAGGATGATCAGCACCAGGATGGCGATCTTGCCGAGCACGGCGCCGGCATACGGCTCGAGAAACTTGTTGGCGATGCCGAGCGTGAACGCGCCGACCAGCGTGCCCCACAGATTGCCGACCCCGCCGAACACCACCACCATGAAGGAATCGATGATGTAGCCCTGGCCGAGATTGGGGCTGACATTGTCGATCTGGGAGAGCGCCACGCCGGCAATGCCGGCGATGCCGGAGCCGAGCCCGAAGGTGAGCGCATCGATACGGCTGGTGCGGATGCCCATCGCCGCGGCCATGGCGCGGTTTTGCGTCACGGCGCGCATCTCCAGACCGAGCCGGGTGAATCGCAGCAGCCCGAG
>JBJMSU010000221.1:0-15053 GCA_045801465.1 Xanthobacteraceae bacterium
GTCGATCCAAAAAAGATCACCGTGCCGACCCTCATCATGCGCGGCGAGTACGACGGCATCGCCGGCTTCGACGACCTGATCGCGTTCTTCAAGCTCCTGCCCAACCCCGACAAGCAGTTCGCCGTGATGCCGGGCATCGCCCATGCCTCGTTCCAGCAGAAGAACTACATGATCGCCTATCACATCCTGCTCACCTTCTTCACCCAGCCGGAGCCGGTCTATCGCGGACAGGCGTGAGCCAGTCGCGGGGTGGACAGGCGCTGCCGAAGACGCGCCGTGGACACCGAAGGGCATCGTTAACCAATCGTTAACCATGTGCGAGGCAT
Organism: Xanthobacteraceae bacterium; assembly: GCA_045801465.1. Classification (GTDB taxonomy): domain Bacteria; phylum Pseudomonadota; class Alphaproteobacteria; order Rhizobiales; family Xanthobacteraceae; genus DATFWC01. Next base: position 327 of record JBJMSU010000221.1, read on the forward strand.
GCTTTTGCGGGCTCGGGGGTGGCGTCAGTGGGTTGAGCGTACCCATGTACGAGTCCGCGCGCTTGAAGGTCGATCATCTGATGGGCTCCCAGGGCCCGTCGACCGCCGCCGATCTACCAACTCCTCAACCAAATGCTGGACCGTCCGCCGCAAGGCGGACGTGGTTGCATCCGTCCGCGGCGGCCTCGTGTCTCTCGATAAGCCCTGCCGCCGCTACGCGCTCGACAAAAAGGACGCGCTATCCTGGCAGTGTTCCATCCCCGGGTCTGAGCCGAACCTCTGCAGCCTCGGAATCATCCCAAGTGTTGAATCAAGGAGCAGTGATATGGGAATGATCTCAAACGCACGAGCGAAGAACGAGACGAGCTTTGTGCCGAGTCTGATTGCCAAGCAGCAGCGTGAGCCAGCTCGCGACGCTGACGAACGTTCCCAGGTCGAGAATCGTTCCGAGGTCCCGACGCGGACGAGCCCGACCCCCGACGGCGCTCAGCGGCTCAAGGAGATGCTCGCTGGCATGACCTGGGAACCGCGGGCGGCGATCAATGACATTGAGCAGGAGATCGGCTTGTTGAGGGACCGGATTGCCGAGCGCGAGCAGGTGCTGGTCGAAGCGATCGACCAGCACGCCAACCTGAGCAAGGAGGCGGTGCGCGGAATGGGTGTGGTTCGACAAGCGGTTGCGCAGATTCGTGACGCATTCAACGTCGCCATGCGTCCAATCCCCATACTCGACGACCAGGCCGGGGCAACGAATCCAGGGAGCGACGACCGGCGAGCATGATCGGTCGGGAAGGCGCAGTTCGGTAGCTCAGGACCGACGACCGCGGCCATGCGTGAGCGGCGCCCCGACACGCGGGCTCGCCGACGTGCGGACAAAGCGTCGGAGATCCCCGTCAGCTTGTTCTCTCTGCGGACGCCCCTATTCGCAGGCGATGCGGGGCAAACCGGCGATGGCCTCGCCGCAGAACCTGATCAGATCCGGAGACCCGGAGCGCCGGATCGACGCGCGTCGCATGCGCGGCGGCTTGCGCAGCGACCGTGGCTCGGCTGATCCGGCCATTACCAGCGCCCAGAACACCTTGTAGCGCGAGTTCGGCGCCGCGGCCGACGCAATGCCGATGCGCGTGATACCCCCCTTCAAGAGGTTGGCCCGGTGTCCGGACGAGCCTTTCCACATGTCGAGGGCCGAGGAAAAATCGCGCGCGCCGGCCGCGATGTTTTCCGCCGCGATCCCGGCGCTGGCGCCGCTCACGCGGGAGGCAAACGACCCACCGACGCTGTGGCTGAGCACGCCGGCGCGTGCCATCGCGTGCGCCTGGTGGCGGGCGACCTGCATCAGGCCGCCATCGACGGTGACGGCGGAGAGCCCGTGCTGGCGGCGATACGCCGAGATTGCGCCTTGCGCGGCGGCACCGAGCGAGTCGGCCGATGCGTTGCCGACAGAGACCAACAGAAGAATGAACGCGAGACGAATCTTCATGGCGGAATACTCATGCGCAGCCGCATCAAGACGTCGGTACGTTAGAGCCGCGCCCGTCGCCGCAGCAAGCGGTGCCGTGTTGAGCCGGCCGGATATTTGCGGCATGGTGAACAGGAAACGCACAACGAAAAGGGAAAGATATGGAAGCGCTGAGGATCGGGCTCTATGCCATCATTTGGCTGGCGATCACGGGCTTTGTCGCGCCCGCTTGGGCGCAGGACGCCGTCGACGTGGAGAAGGCCAAGGCGGAAGGCAAAGTGGTCTGGTACACCTCGACCCCGATCGAGCAGGGACAGAAGATCGCCGACGCATTCCAGAAGGAATACGGCATCAAGGTCGAGATGTTCCGCTCCGGCGGCTCGGCGATCCTGCGCCGTTTCCAGCAGGAGATGGATGCCGGCCGCGTGGCGGTCGACGTGCTCACGCACTCGGAGCCCGCCGCCGCCAATGCGCTCGGCAAGAAGGGGCTGTTCGCGGCGTTCAAGCCAAAGAACTTCGACAAGGTGCCGGACGCCGCCAAGGATCCGAACGGCCTGTTCGTCGGCCAGCGGCTCAACATGATGACGCACTATCTGCGCAGCGACAAAGTCGCGGCCGCCGACGAGCCGAAGACGTGGAGCGATCTCGTCGACGCGAAATATAAGGGCAAGCTGGTAATGACCGATCCCTCCTTCACCTCGCTGCAGGTATCGGTGGTAGGCACCATGGCGAAGGAGCGCGGCTGGGGCTTCTACGAGAAGCTGCGCGCCAGCGATGTCATGATCGTGCAAGGCAATCAGCAGGTCGCCGACACGCTCAAGCGCGGCGAGCGCCTGATCGCCGTCGGCGCGCTCGACTCCTACGCGGCCGATCTCAAGAAGGAGGGCCACCCGATCAAGACGCTCTATCCGGGCGACGGCGTGTTCGTCATCCCGTCTCCGACCTCGGTGGTGAAGGGATCGCCCAATCCCAACGCGGCCAAGCTGTTCGCCGACTTCATGATCGGCGATACTGCGCAGAAGATCTTTCCGGCCGATGGCGGCTACTCGGCGCGCATCGATGTCGCCGCGCCGGAAGGCTCGCCCGACCTCAAGACCCTCAAGATTCTCGCCGTCGACAACGACTACATCGAAAAGGAGACGGGGCGGATCAAGCGCAGGTTCAACGAGATCTTCCAATAGTCATGGGCGCGCGGCAGTTCGGCGCCCGCGTCGCCCGCCTGGAAGACGCGGGCCTGCTCACCGGACAGGGCCGCTTCGTCGACGACGTGAAATTGCCGGGCGTGCTGTCCGCCTGCTTCGTGCGCAGTCCGCACGCGCATGCGCGCATCCGTGCGGTCGATCGCGCGGGCGCGCTCGCGCTCCCCGGCGTGCACGCCGTGCTCACCGCCGACGATCTGCCCGCCCGCATGGCCACGGGCCAAATCCCCATGCTGGTGCCCAACCCGTCGATCAAGACGCCGCGTACCCAGCTTGCGCTCGCGCGCGACGAGGTCTGTTACGTTGGCCAGACCATTGCCGTCGTCATCGCCGACAATCGCTACCTCGCCGAGGACGCGGCTCAAGCCGTCGCCGTCGAGTTCGACGTGCTGCCGGCGGTGAGCGACTGCCGCGTCGCCGCCGATCCGGGCGCGCCGCGCGTCCATACCGACCTCGCCGACAATATCGCGGCGCGCGTGCCTTTTGCCTATGGCGACGTCGACGGCGCCTTCGCGCGAGCCGCGCACGGGTTCGAAGAGGAGCTGTTCCTGCATCGCGGCGGCGCCATGAGTCTGGAAACCCGCGCCGTGCTGGCGAGCCACGACAAGGCCGCCGACATGCTGACGGTGTGGTCGTCGACCCAGACGCCGCATCTGTGTCGCGCGACGCTGGCCGATCTGTTCGCGCGCGATCTCGAGTCAATCCGGGTGATCGCGCCGTCGGTGGGCGGCGGCTTCGGCACCAAGGCGCCGTTCTATGCCGAGGAGGCGGTGATTCCCGCGGCCGCGCAGAAGCTCGGCCGGCCGGTGAAATGGGTGGAGGACCGGCGCGAGCATTTCTTGAGCGCGACGCAGGAGCGCGACCAGTACTGGACGGTCGCCATCGCGGTCGCGGCGGACGGCCGCATCCTTGGCCTGCGCGGCCGGATGATGCACGACACCGGCGCCTACCTGCCGTGGGGCATCATCGTCCCCTATATCGCGGCGACGACGTTTCCCGGGCCGTACGTGGTGCCGGCATATCGCATGGAGACCACCGTCGTCCTCACCAACCGGGTGCCGACCACGGTGGTGCGCGGCGCCGGGCGGCCGCAGGCGGTGTTCGCGATGGAACGGCTGATGGACCGGGTGGCGCGCGAGCTTTCCATCGACCGCGGCGAAGTTCGCCGGCGCAACATGATCCGGCCCGATCAGATGCCCTACTCGGTCGGACTTGTGTTCCGCGACGGCAAGCCGCTCACCTATGCGGGCGGCGACTTTCCCCGCAGCCAGGCGACGGCGCTGGCGCTCGCCGGTTACGAGGCGTTCCGCGAACGCCAGCAACAGGCGCGCCGCGACGGCCGCCATATCGGTATCGGCATCGCCAACTACGTGGAGGGCACCGGCCTCGGGCCGTTCGAGGGCGTCACCGTGCGTGTCCTGCCCAACGGCAAGGTCGCGGTGGCGAGCGGCGCCACCACCCAGGGACAAGGCACGCGCACGACGCTGTCGCAGATCGTCGCCGATGAGGTCGGCTGCCGCATCGACGATATCCTGATGACGCTCGGCGACACCGCGGCAATTTCGCAAGGCATCGGCGCCTTTGCCAGCCGCCAGGCCATCAATGCCGGCTGCTCGGCCCAGATCGCCGGCGGCGAGGTGCGCAAGAAGGTCGTCGCGCTCGCGGCGCAAACGCTCGGCGTCGCCGAAGATGCAATCGACCTCGAGGACGGCCGCGCGATCGCGCGCGGCGGCAACCGGCCTTCCGTGACGTTGGGCGAGCTTGCACGGCTCGCGCAGGGCATGCCGGGCTTCTCGCTGCCGGCCGGCCAGGCGCCCGGGCTCGAGCACACCGCCTATTTCGCTCCGCCGCAGGCGTCCTACTGCAACGGCACGCATGTGGCCGAGGTCGAGGTCGACGTCTGGAGCGGCGGCGTCACGTTGCTCGACTACACGGTCGCCCACGACAGCGGCACCATCATTAACCCGCTCATCGTCGACGGCCAGGTCCAGGGCGGCGTGGCGCATGGCGTCGGCAACGCGCTGTTCGAGTGGATGAGATACGACGACAACGCGCAGCCGCTGACCACGACGTTCGCCGACTATCTGCTGCCCACGGCAGCCGACGTCCCGGGCTGCCGCATCGAGCATGTGGAGACGCCGAACCCGCTCAATCCGCTCGGCGTCAAAGGCGCGGGCGAAGGCGGCACCATTCCGGCGCCGGCCGCGATCATCAGCGCCATCGAAGACGCGCTTATGCCGTTCAGCGTGCGCTTTGCCGAGGCGCCGCTGACGCCGGAGCGCATCGTCGCCGCCTTGCGCGCGGCCGGCGCGTACGCGAAGCTGTAGCCGATCATGACGGAAGCTGAAGCAACGAGCGCGCAGGAATCGCCGTTCTGGCGGTTCTCGCTGCGCTTCTATCGCAATCCGGAGGTCGCGGCGGCGTGCATCGCGCTGCAGGACGAGGCGGGCGTCGACGTCAACGTGCTGATGTTCCTGCTGTGGAACGCGACGCTCAAGCGGACCTTGCCGCCAGCCGCTATTGCCGACCTGGACGGCAAGATCGGCGCCTGGCGCAACGCTGCCGTGATCCCGCTGCGCGAGCTGCGCCGTGCGCTGAAACATGCGCCCCGCGTGGTCGCGCCGGGCGCGGCGGAAGCGTTCCGCACCCGCGTCAAGGCGGTGGAGCTCGAAGCGGAGCGACTGCAGCAGCAGACCATGTACGCGCTCGTGCCGTCATTGCCGTTCGAGCCGGCCCCCTCGGCGCTCGCCGCCGCGGACGCCAACGTGGGCGCGTACGCGGCGACCAGCGCCAAGGCCTTTCCGGCGGCGGCCGTCGCCACCATACTCGCGGCATTTGCACAGGTTTCGGGCGAGACCGACCGGCCGGTTTGAGGCCATCACATCCGCATTCGGCAATCAACGGAAGGGAGAGATCATGGACCAGGCAACGTACGACCGCGGGCTTGCCAAGCGGCGCAAGGTGCTGGGCGAGGATTATGTCAATCGCGCGCTCGCCAATGCCGACGACTTCAATCGCGACTTCCAGCGCATCGTCACGCAATATTGCTGGGGCGAGGCGTGGGGCGACGAGACGCTCACCCCGCGCGAGCGCTCGATCCTCAACCTCGGCATGATTGCTGCGCTGGGCAAGATGGACGAGTTCCAGACCCACGTGCGCGGCGCCCTCGGCAACGGCTTGACGCCGAACGAGGTGCGCGCGGTGCTCACCCAGATCGCGGTCTATTGCGGCATCCCGGTCGGCGTCGACTGCTTCCGCGTGGCGAAGCCGATCGTCGACGCGCACAAGAAGGGATGAGCGCGTGCGTGACGGGCCAGCTTGCTCCTATCCCTCCCCCGAAGGGGGAGGGTGGCCGAGTGAAGCGAGGCCGGGTGGGGTTTCGACGCACATCGACTTGTATCGACCTGCATCGTTCCCCCCACCCGGTCGGCGTGCGGCCGACCCCCTCCCCCTCCGGGGGAGGGATGGAGTTCGTGGCCAGCTGAGCATCAGCTACGGGTGCCTCGCAGTGGGACGCTAAAGAGGCAGATCAATTCGTCTTGCTTGCGTAGGCGGCGCGGACCTTCTCCAGCAAATCCGGCGTCAGCGCGCTGACTTCGGCGACGAGCTTCTGCAGCTCTTCGCCGGCGAGCGGATTGACCGTGAGGCTCGTACGCCGCGCTTCGTCGAGGAATTCCGGGTCTTTCATGGTGGCGTCGAAGGCGCGGCGCAGCGCCTCGACGCGGTCGGCCGGAGCGCCCGGCGTGGTGAAAAACGCAGTGCCGACTTCGGTTGCGTTCATCACAGCGCGCAGGATCGCGCGCTCCTCGTCGGTGCGGGCCAGTTCGACGACGGTGGGCACGTCGGGGAGCTCGGGGTGCCGATTGAGGCCGAACTGCACCAGAATGGTGATGCTCTTCGTCGGCAGCCATTCCGGATGCGCGACCTTCACGGCGGTCCAGGAGGTGGAGTGCCCCTCGACCTCGCCGCGCTCGACCGCAAGCTGCGCCTCGTTGGAGCCGCGATAGCCCATGATCAGCTTGAACTTGGTCTTGAGCACGTTGTTCATCACGGTCGGATAGACCGAGACCGTCGAGCCGGCGCCGGTCGCCGACAGCGTCGATTCGATCCTCTGGGCGTCGGCGACGGTCTTCACCGGCGACGTCTTCCACATGAACACGATGTTGATGAGGGAATCGATCCGTCCGATCCAATTGAACTCGGCCGTCTTGAAGCGGACGCCCTGCGTCCCGAGCTTCTCGTCGAGCGGCGCCGTTGGCGCGCCGATCCCGATCACGCTCCCGTCCTTCGGCGCCACCTTATGGACGTAGCCCAAGGCCTGGAAACTGCCCGCGCCAGGCATGTTCTTGGGCACGATATTGGGATTTCCCGGCACGTGCCGGCCGAGATGGCGGGCGAGAAGCCGCGCGTAGGTGTCGTTGCTGCCGGCCGGCGGATAGCCGATGACGAGGTCGAGCGCCTTGCCGGCGTAGAACTGCTCCGGCGCCTGCGCCACCGCTTGGACACCGGCACCGGCCAGCATGAAAATGGCCGCAAGCAAGCTCGCGGCTCGCAAGACTCGCATGTTGCTTTCCCTGCCTGCAGTTCGGTCGTCCACCAGCGTAACGGCCAGCGCAGGGCTGACAAGGGCGGGACGGCGCGACAAGGTGCCCATGGCGTGGTAAGTGGGCCGCGGAGCTTAAACGCCATGCTGGATCAGCCTGCACGAACCAGCGCTGTTGCACTGCCGGCCGGTCCCCCGCCCGACATGCAGACGCACCTCGCCGTGCTCGAGGCGGCCGGTCTCCTCGTGCGCATCGAGAAGCCGATCGACAAGGACACCGAACTGCACCCGCTGGTGCGCTGGCAGTTCCAGGGCGGCCTCGACGAGGCGGAGCGGCGCGCCTTCCTGTTCACCAACGTGGTCGATTCCGCGGGCAAACGCTACGACATGCCGGTCGCAGTGGGCGCGCTCGCCGCCTCCCCGCGCATCTATGCGCTCGGCATGGGGCGTCCGGTTGCCGAGATCGGCGATGCCTGGATGCAGGCGATCGCCCATCCGATTGCGCCGGTCGTCGTCTCGGCCCCGCCCTGCCAGGAGGTCGTCATCACCGGCGAAGCGCTGCGCGACGCCGGCCTCAAGCGCCTGCCGGTGCCGATCTCGACGCCCGGGTTCGACGCCGCACCGTACCTGACGGCGACGCTGTGCATCACGCGCGATCCCGAGACCGGCATCCAGAACATGGGCACCTATCGGGCGGCGCTCAAAGCCGCCGACCGCCTCGGCGTGCGCATGGCCTCGCGCATCGGCGGTGCCGGCGGCTATCTGCACTGGCAGAAATACCGGGCGCTGAAAGTCCCGATGCCGTGCGCCATCGTGGTCGGCTGCGCGCCGGTGGTGATGTTTACCGGCCCGCAGAAGCTCGCGATCGACGCCGACGAGATGGGGGTCGCCGGCGCGCTCGCCGGCTCCGCCATCCGCACCGCCAGGGCCGTCACGGTCGATCTCAACGTGCCGGCGGATGCCGAAATCGTCATCGAAGGGCTGGTCGATCCCGAGCTGCTCGAGCCGGAAGGCCCGTTCGGCGAGAGCCACGGCCACGTGGCGCTCGAGGATTTCAACATGTCGATGCGGGTGACGGCGATCACCACGCGGCACGCGCCGGTGTTCGTCTCCATCGTCAGCCAGGTGACGCCGAGCGAGTCGAGCGTGATCAAGAAGGTGGCCTACGAGCCGATGTTCTTCACGCACCTGCGCGATCATCTCTCGATCAAAGGCATCGTCGGCGTGAGCCTGCACGAGCCCTTAAGCAACGTGCGGCCGGTGATTTTCCTGAAGGTTGCACAGGGCACGCCGCGCAGCGAGGTGTGGCGCGCCCTGCACGGGGCGGCGACCTTGCGCGCGGACTGCGGTAAGATCTGCATCGCGATCAGCGAGGATATCGACCCGACGAACACCGATGCCGTCATGTGGTCGCTCGCCTACCGCTCAAACCCGGCCGAGGACGTGCACATCGCGCGGCATCGCTCGAGCGGCCACGGGCCGAAGTCGGGCCGCCGCTTAAGCGACGCCACCATGCTGGTCGACGCCACGCTCAAGCAGACGTTTCCGCCGCTCGCCCTGCCGGCGCGCGAGTTCATGGAACGGGCGCGCACGATCTGGCAGGAGCTCGGCCTTCCGGCCCTGAAGCCGCAGCCGCCGTGGCACGGCTACTCGCTCGGCGATTGGGACGACGCCTGGGACGAATACGCGCGCCGCGCCGTCGCCGGCCAGTGGGAGACGACCGGCGCGGAAACGTTCGCGCGCCGCCGCGGCGGGCTGACGCCGGAGACACCGGTGCGCGAGGTGGAGAAATAATCCTCGGTCGTTCCCGCGCAGGCGGGAACCTATGAACACCCGCTTCGCAGATGATTTTCCGCGGTGGTCATGGGTCCCCGCCTGCGCGGGGACGACGCAGGAGTTACGCCTACTGGCGCTTCACGAACTCCGTCAGCGCGCCGATCTCGCGCTTGTCGCCGTCGAAATCCGCCGCCAGGCGCGCGTAGAGCTTGGCGTAGCCTTCGTACATCTGGCGCGCCGCCGCATCCTCGCCGACGAAATCGGCGATCTCCTCCATCTCGGCGACGAAACGGTAGGCCTTGGGAAACATCGCCGGCACTTGCCGGGTCAGCCAGCCCAACAGCGCCGGCTGGCTCTGGCTCAGCTCGTGATGCAGGGCCTCGGCGGTGCCGGCGCGCGCCGCCGCCAGCATCATGGCGGCGCCGAGCGCCGTGAACCCCTTGGTGATGCCGGCATAGGACATCTTCATCGCCGAGGCGGCGCCGGCCGGCCCCTGGATGACGTGCACCTTGAGGCCGCAGTCCGCGAGCGCAGCGAAACGGTCGGCGGCGTCGCCCGAGGCGTAGAACATCGGGCCGTCGTAGTCGGGCCGCGGCGGCGCGCCGATAATACCGGCGTCGACGAACGGCGTGCCGGTGGCGGTGATCACGGAGGCGATGTCGACGACCGTCTGCGGGCTCACCGCGTTGCAGTCCACGTAGACCGGCTTTTCGTTCCGGGCGCGCAGCAGCGGCGCAAAGCGCTCGCTCAAGCCGAGCGCATCGCCGGGCGGAACGATCGAGAGAAACAGATCGGCGGCGACCGCCTCCTCGTCGCTCACCGCCACCATGCCGGCCGCGCGTGCCCGCGCCTTGCTGCCCTCGCTGCGCCCTTCCAGCACGGTCGTCACGGTGACGCCGCGCTCGACCAAGCGCTTGCCGACCCCGCTCCCCATCATCCCGGGGGCAACGATTGCGACGACAGGGCTCATGGCGCTCTCCTCGGGTGTTCATCGGGAAGCTACTTATAGCGTGCCGTGGGCAGGATCGCCTCTCCCGGCCGGTCCACTCACCGGCACGCCGCCGACGCACAAGTTAGCTGGTTGGAATCCTTCGTCCTTTCGGCTCTGCCCGGACGACAGGTCGGCGCCGAACGACGAGCAGCGGGATGGCCACATGGGTTGGCAGGCATAAGAAGATGCGGAGGGTTAATCGGCTGTTCACCTTTCCTCAATCTTGTCTTGAATAAGCCGTGGTGGCGCGCGATTCCCGCGCCACAAATCCGGCAGCACACGTGGGGATCTCGATGCTACGCCCGACCACTGTCTTCGCCGCACTCCTCATCGGCTGCGCCCTTCCGGCTGGCCAGGCGCTAGCGCAGTACTATCCGCCGGACGTCTATCGCGACGCGCCGGCGATCTATCCCAACGACGATCCGCGATATGCCGATCCGCCCGCCGACTATCGGCAGCCCGCCATGCGGCCACCCGGGTCGGCCATCGAGCGGGGCCCCTACGACCCGCGGCCGTACCCGACCGACCGATACGGCCGCTCTAGCCCGCCGCCCTATGCCGACGCCAATCCTTACGGCGTGCCGCGGCCGCCCGCCGGGATCTATCCCGACGACCAGCCGGCGCCGCGGACCTACGCCTATCCGCCGGGCTATGACCGTCCCGACGACCCGGGCTATCCGCCGCAACGCAGCCCGCGGCCAGCCTACGGCATGCAGCCGGGTTACGGCCCGGAGCCGGGTTACGGCCCGGAGCCCTACGGGCAGCAGCAAGGTTACGGCAGCGCCAATCCGGCGGCGCGAGCGCCTGCCCTCGGCCGCGATGACTCACGCTACGCGGCGCTCCCGCCCGATTACCGGCCGGAAGAAGGCAACGTGAAGGATCTGCCCGCGCATCTGAAACGCCAGCTCGTCGACTATCGCACCAAGGAGCCGGCCGGCACCGTCATCATCGATACCGCCCATACCCACCTCTACTTCGTCCTCGGCAACGGCAAAGCGATCCGCTACGGGATCGGGGTCGGCCGCGAGGGCTTCACCTGGGCGGGCGAGGAACGCATCTCGCGCATGGCCGAATGGCCCGACTGGCATCCGCCGGGGGACATGATCGAACGCCAGCCCTACCTGCCGCGCTTCATGGCGGGAGGCCCGGGCAATCCGCTCGGCGCGCGCGCGCTCTATCTTGGCAAGACGCTGTATCGCGTGCACGGCACCAACCAGCCCTCGACCATCGGCCAGTTCGTCTCGTCCGGCTGCATCCGCCTGCTGAACGAGGACATCGAAGACCTCTACGGCCGCGTGAACGTGGGGACGCGCGTGGTGGTGCTGCCGGGCAGGCCGCCGGCAACGGCCGTCGCACGATAGCGGCCTCACCTGTCGGCCGAATAAGGCTTCCGGACTTGCAGGCGGGGGGCCGCGCTCCGCTCGATTCCCTCCATGGCCGCCGTCAGTGCAGTTGCGGTCAACGATCCCAAAAACCTGGTACGAAACTTGCGATCGTCAGATCGTGAGCAGGAAAGCATGTGACTACCGCGCCATGTCGCCGCGAGGCACGAACCCATGCGTTTTTGCCAATCAACAGAATAATATTCTTTTTGTTGGTCGATTGAAACTCCGCTATAGAAAAACTATCTTCGCGGCGGCAGGATAGAGAATCCAATGCGATTTCTCCCCGTCTTTCTCGACCTCGCGTCCGGAACCCTGGTGCTGGTCGGCTCGGGCGAGCCGGCGCTCAATAAGCTGCGCCTGCTCGATGCCGCCGGGGCGCGGGTGCACTGGTTTCCGCTCGACAACCTCCTGCGCGCCCAGGCGATTGCGGCCGGCCGCGGCGAGCGCATCGTCATCGACGGCAATGATCCGCGCAGCGCCGATCTCTCCGACGTCCTTGCCATCGTCTCCGCGGCCGGGCGGCCGCTCGACGATGAGATAGCCGCCGCTGCCCGGGCGGCACGCATCCCGATCAACGTGGTCGATCGTCCCGAGCTCTCCACCTTCATCGTTCCGGCCATCATCGACCGCGGCGACGTGGTCGTCGCGGTCGGGACCGGCGGGGCGGCACCGGTGCTGGCGCGACGATTGCGCGAGCGCATCGAGACGATCCTGCCGGAGCGGATCGGCCAGCTCGCCGCCCTGATGGGGAAATACCGCACGCGGCTCGGCGCGGCGATCAACGACATGGCGGGGCGTCGCCGGTTCTGGGAACAGGTGGTGGACGGGCCGATCGCGGGCGCGGTTCTCTCCGGCCGCCCCGAGGCCGAGGCGCAACTGATCGACGCGATCGACGCCAGCCGACAGGAAGACGCGGCCGCTGGTTCTGTCTCGCTCGTCGGCGCCGGCCCCGGCGATCCGGACCTCCTCACGTTGCGCGCGCTTCACGCGCTGCAGGATGCCGACGTCATCTTCTACGATGACTTGGTCACGGCGGGCATCCTCGACCGGGCGCGCCGCGAGGCCGAGCGGGTGTTCGTCGGCAAGCGCCGCGGGCAACGCGGCATCGCGCAGGAGGAGCTCAACCGGCGTCTGGTCGCGGCTGCGCGCGCCGGCAAGCGTGTGGTGCGGCTCAAGGGCGGCGATCCGTTCGTGTTCGGCCGCGGCGGCGAAGAGCTTGAGCATCTGCGTGCAGCCGGCATTCCGATAGTGGTCGTGCCCGGCATCACGGCGGCGCTCGGATGCGCCGCCGAGGCAGGCCTTCCGCTCACCTTCCGCAACGAGGCCTCGCGGCTCGTCATCATCACGGCGCATCGTGCCGATGACGCCGCTTCCATCGATTGGTCGACCCTCGTCGATCCGCAGAGCACGCTGGTCGTCTATATGGGGCTCGGCTCCGCGACCGCCGTGCGCGACGGCCTGATCGCGGCCGGGCGCGCGCCCGCGACGCCGGCTGCGGTTCTCGCCCGTGGCAGCCGGCCCGATTCGCACGCCGCGGTTGGGCGTCTCGATCAGTTGCCGGCGCTCGCCGCAACGGCCGGAGACGGCCCGGCGCTCCTCGTCGTCGGCGAAGCGGTGGCGCGCTCGACACCATGGCGCGCCGCGGAGCTCGAAGCTCTCGCCGGAAAATGGGAGGCCGCATGACCTCGCCGCTCGAACAGAAGCTCAAGGTCAAGGGGCCGGTGGTCGTCACCGCCAACCGGCTGCGCGACGGCATCGTGATCTATCGCACCGCCGACGGCGGGTGGACCACCGAGCTCGCGGGCGCCGCCGTGGTGACGACGACGCCGGCCGCGCAGGACCTGCTCAAGGGCGCGGTCGCCGACGACGTCGGCGCCGTGCAGGCCTATGTGGCGCCGGTCGAGCTCACGCCCGACCGCGGCGTGCTGCCGGGGAACTTGCGCGAGCGCATTCGCGTCGCCGGTCCGACCATCGCGCTGCCGAGCGTTTGTGCGTGAGGCCGACATGTACGTCTATGACGCATTCGACTGGGCCTTTCTCGAGCAGCGCGTCGACGAGTTCCGCGACCAGGTGCGCCGCCGGCTTTCCGGCGAATTGACCGAGGACGAGTTCAAGCTCCTGCGCCTGCTCAACGGCGTCTACCTGCAGCTCCACGCCTATATGCTGCGGATCGGCATTCCTTACGGCACGCTCTCCTCCGAGCAGATGCGCGCACTCGCCCACGTGGCGCGCACCTACGACCGCGGCTACGGGCATTTCACCACGCGGCAAAACATCCAGTTCCATTGGATCAAGCTCGAAGAGCTGCCCGACGCGATGGCCTATCTCGGACGCGCCCGGCTGCACGGCATCCAGACCAGCGGCAATTCGGTGCGCAACGTCACCACCGATCAGTGGGCCGGCGTCGCCCCCGACGAGATCGAGGACGCGCGCATCTGGGGCGAGATCGTGCGCCAGCACTGCACGCTGCATCCCGAATTCACGTTCCTGCCGCGCAAGTTCAAGATCGCCATTACGGCCGCGCCGCGCGACCGCGCCGCAATCAAGATCCACGACATCAGTCTCAGGCTCTACAAGAACGACGCCGGGAAGACCGGGTTCGAGGTCGGCGTGGGCGGCGGGCTCGGCCGCATCCCCTACCTGGCGCAGATCATCAAGCCGTTCCTGGCGAAGCGCGATCTCCTGAGCTACATCGAGGCGATCCTGCGCGTGTACAACCAGTACGGCCGCCGCGACAACATCCACAAGGCGCGCATCAAGATCCTGGTCAAGGAGCGCGGCGCCGAGCGCTTCCGCTCCGAGGTCGAAGCCGAATGGGCGCATCTCAAGAATGGCCCGGCGACCCTGACGCAGGCGGAAGTCGATCGCGTCGCGGCCCGCTTCACGCACCCGGAGTACGAGCCCCTTCCCGACCAGGATCTGTCGCGCTTGGGCAACTTCCCCGGCTTCGCCGCCTGGCTGAAGCGCAACGTGCACCGGCACAAGGTGCGCGGCTACGCCGCGGTGACGCTGTCACTGAAAAAGACCGGCGTCCCCCCGGGTGACGTCACCGCGGACCAGATGGAGGCGATCGCGGGTCTCGCCGATCGCTACTCGTTCGGCGAGCTGCGCGTGTCGCACGAGCAGAACCTGATCCTCGCCGACGTGCGCCAGCACGATCTCGCCGCGCTCTGGAGCGAAGCGCGCGCGCTGGGGCTCGCGACGCCGAATATCGGGCTTATCACCAACATCATCGCCTGCCCGGGCGGGGATTTCTGCTCGCTCGCCAACGCCAAGTCGATCCCGGTGGCGCAGGCGCTGCAGGAGCGCTTCGACGATCTCGACTACCAGCACGACATCGGCGAGCTCGACCTCAACATCTCGGGCTGCATGAA
>JBJMSU010000230.1:0-5815 GCA_045801465.1 Xanthobacteraceae bacterium
GCGACGGCACACATGCGGATTCAATGAGCCGACAGCGCGCCGGTTCCGGCATCAATTCACTTCGGGCGAGCCGCGATTCAGTGTGTGCGGGTCTCGTATCGGAAGACTCAACTGCTCTGCGTATCCCGACCACTTCTCTGCCGTCACCGATGACGTGCAGGCGGCGCGCCGTGGGCGCCGAGCCGTAGCCCAGATGAAGTGCAGTGCAATCCGGCGCGGCGGCCCCGCTGACGCAATTCGGGGATCGGCATGTGATGGCGCGCCGGTGATCATTCGCCTTTGATGTTGGCCGCCCTGATGATGGGCCACCACTTCTCGATTTCTTGCCTGTGATGAGACCGCAGCGCCTGCGGTGTTTGCTGTTGGGGCGGCGGGATTTCCATGCCGAGCTCGCCGTAGCGCTGGCGCACGGCCGGATCGGCCATCGCATCCATGGCGGCGACGCTGAGCTTTTCGATCACGGCATTCGGCGTGCCCTTGGGCGCCCACAGGCCATACCAGATGGAGACGTAGAAGCCTGGAAGCCCCGCTTCGTCGACCGTCGGGATATCGGGAGCCGAGGCGAGGCGGGAACTCGCCGTAATGGCATAGGCTTTGATGGCGCCATTGCGGACCTGCGGCAAGGAATTGGTCGCCTGATCGACGATCACGTCGATCTGCCCGGCGATGAGATCCTGCAACGCCGGTCCGGTCCCACGATAGGGCACGAATGTCAGACGCGTGTCGGTGAATTTCTGAAAGTAGATGCCGCTCACATGCGTTCCCGAGCCGGGACCTGCCGTTCCCACGGTTATTTTTTCCTGATTGGCCTTCACCCAGCTCACCAGCTCGTTGAGGTTCGTTGCCCGGACGGCCTTGTTTGCCACGACGATCATCGGGTTGCTGGGCAGCCGCGCGACCGGCTCGAGGTCGTTCAATAGATCGTAGGGAAGCGCATAGATCGCGCCGTTGACGACGTGCGTGCTCCAATGGCCGACGCTGAGCGTGTATCCGTCGGGCGCCGCGCGCGCGACGCGACCGACCGCAATGCTGCCGGCGGCACCGGCGGCGTTTTCCACGATGACGGGCTGGCCCAGGGTGATCCGCATGCGCTCAGCGAGGATGCGCATGACGACGTCCGTCGGTCCTCCGGCGGCGAAACCGGATACCGCCGTAATCGGACGTATCGGATAGGCCTGCGCCCCGGCCCCCCGCGACATCGCCGGCAGCGCGGCCGCGCCCGCGCCGCCTGCGAGACGCAGAAGAGCTCTGCGGGGAAGCTTCATGGCTTTGCTCCTGGCATCTGAAGTCGGTCTCGCCACAATTCCGCTCGTCCGAACGGGGGACGCGGGGCACGGGGCCTGCCGCGTAGTATCCGCCTTTCAACGATCATCGCAATCGATGGCGCACAGAGGAGAACGTCGATGTTGATCAAGGTTACGCTGGCGCTCGCTCTGATCGCCGTCTTCGCGGCGGCCTCGGCATCGGCCGGCCCGCGCGGCGGCGAAAGCGCGACCTTCAGCTACGACGACGGCGCCTACAACCGCAACGGCTGGTAGCGCGCCGCGGCTTCGGCGCGAACGGGCAGGCCGCAACCTGCCCTTTCGCTCATGCGAGCCCGAGCGAGGCGCGTTATGCCGGAGATGCGGAACGTCAGCCCGGCTCGGCCGGCGCTTCGAACGTGCGGATGTCGATTTCCGAGGTCAGCGTGCGGTGCACCGGGCACTTGTCGGCGATCTCCAGGAGCCGCTTGCGCTGCTCCCCGTCGAGCTCGCCGGCAAACGTGATCGTCCGGTCGATGCGGTCGAGCATGCCGACCTTGGTCTCGCAGTTCTCGCAATCTTCGGCATGGATTTTTCCATGCTTGAGCTCGACCGACACGCGATCGAGCGGGAAAGCCTTGCGTTCGGCATACAGCCTGACCGTCATGGCGGTGCAGGCGCCGAGCCCGGCGAGCAGGAAGTCGTAAGGCCCGAGTCCGCTGTCCAGCCCGCCGGCGCTCTTCGGCTCGTCCGCCAGCAGGCGATGCGGCCCGACCGTGACGGCCTGTTGGAACTTGCCCTGGCGGGTCTCGGCGACCATGACGATGCGCGGCGCCGCGTCGCTCGCCGCCGCCTTAGGCGCCTCGAGATAGCGCTCGGCCCAGGCGGCGATGACGTTCGCCGCATAGACGGCATCGCTGCGCCGGCTCAGGAGGTGGTCGGCGTCGGCGAGCGACACGAAGCTCTTCGGGTGCTTGGCGGCGGTGAAGATCCGCGACGCGTTGTCGATGCTGACGATCTCGTCGGTCGGGGCGTGAAACACCAGCAACGCCTTGCGCAGGCGGGCGACGCGGTCGAGCAGGCGCTGCTCGGCGACGTCGTCGAGAAACTCGCGCCGCACGCGGAACGGCCGGCCGGCGAGCGACACCTCGACCTCGCCCTGCGCGCGGATCTCCTCGATGCGGTCCTTGAATAGGCCGGTGACGTGATGCGGGTCGGCCGGCGCCGCAATGGTGACGACCGCGCGCGCTTCGGCGATCTCGCCGGCGGCGGCCAGCACCGCCGCGCCGCCGAGACTGTGGCCGATGAGGATCGCCGGCGCGCGATGCGTCCGCCGCAGGTGATCGGCGGCAGCCACCAGGTCGCCGACATTGGAGGAAAACGTCGTATTGGCGAACTCGCCCTCGCTGGCGCCGAGGCCGGTGAAATCGAAGCGCAGGACCGCAAGGCCTGAAGCCGTCAGCCGTTCCGCCATGCGCTTGGCGGCCAGAATGTCCTTGCCGCAGGTGAAGCAATGGGCAAACAGCGCGTAGGCGCGCGGCTCGCCGTCCGGCCGGTCCAGCACGGCCGCCAGGCGCTCGCCGCGCGTGTTGGGAAAATCGAAGCGCTCGCTCTGCATGGCATGACCTCGCTCAATCGGACCCGGCGTCGATGTGTCGCCGGCGAATGCGCCGCACGATCCACCAGATCAGCAGCACCACGACCGGCACGGAAACCGTGCTCGCCAGCGAAAGGTCGAGCGCAACGCCTGCATCCTGCACGCCTTTCAGCACGTGGCCCAACAATGCGACGACGTAATAGCTGATCGCCGCCACCGAAAGACCTTCGACGGTCGCCTGCAGGCGCAGCTGCAGCTGCGTGCGCCGGTTCATCGACTGCAGCAGATCGCGGTTCTGCTGCTGCAACTCGACGTCGACGCGCGTGCGCAGGAGATCGGCGGCGCGCGCGAGCTTGGTGGAGAGGCCGGCCTGCCGCTCCTCCAGCGTGGTGCAGGTGCGCATGGCGGGCGCCATGCGGCGGGCGAGAAACGCCGACCAGGTGGTGAAGCCGGCGACCGGCCGCTCGCCGATGGTCTGCAGCCGCAGATGCACGATCTCGTCGTAGGCGCGGCTCGCGCCGAAGCGAAACAGGCTTGCCGCAGCGCCGGCTTCGAGCTCGGCGGCAAGGGCGGTGAGCTCGTCGAGCAGGCGATGGTTCGCCTCGAAGCCTTCGGTGCGCTTCATCTCCTCGGTGACTTCAGCCAGCCGCATCTCGATCCTGCGCACATTGGGGCTGAGCCTCTGCGCCTCGGGCAGGCCGAGCAGGGCAAGGGTGCGATAGGTCTCGATCTCCAGCACGCGTTGGACCAGAGCGCCGGCGCGCGCCGGCCCAAGCCCGCGATCGGCGATCAGGATGCGCACGAAACCGGCGGGATCGGCCTGAAAATCCGTTGCGTAGAGGGCGCTGCCATCGCCGGTCTCGGCGACCGCCAGGCTCGCCGGGTCGAACAGGCGATCGAGATCGGCGGCGCCGTCGCTGATGAGCAGGAGGTCGACGGCGACGAGCAAAGGGCCGGGCTGCGGCACGAGCGCCATCGGCTGGGCGAGCGCGGAGGCCTGCGGGTGGAACGGCAAGGCGCGCGCTTCGCTCGGCAGCTCCCAGGTGTAGGTGGTGAACTCGGAATGCTGCTCCCAGCGCAGCACCGTGGCGCCGAGCGCGACACGGTGGTGCTTGCTGCCGGGCTTCGGGAGGGGAAGTCCTCGCCCGGCGCAGAATTCGCCGAGCGCCGCGCGGTCGGCTTCGCCGCGCTCGGTCGTGTCGAAGGCGAAGTGCAGCACGCGCCGCGGCGTTTCGATGGGCGTGAACGGGCGGGCGTGCACCTCGCCGAGCACGGCCGCGCGCAAGGAATGCGCCTTGAGCCGCGCGTTCCCGCCCTCGCCGATGCTGACCTCAGCGCTCATGGTCTCTGCGCGCTCATTCCTTGGCGGTCGGCTGCCGCGGATGCACGTCATCCTGGAGGTCGGGAAAGCTTTTCCACGCCGGCTCGGGCGGCTCGCAGCCGGGACGCGGCGCGTAGATCGACGGCTCGGTGAGCTGCATGGTCGGGATGTAGCGCGGGCAGTTGGGAAAGATCGCGTGCGCCGTCACCCGCACGATGAGCTGCGCGCCGACCGTGCGGGCCAGCAGCGGATCGTCGCGGCTGACCGTCGCGGTGCCGTTGATGCGCAGCCGCCGCGGCTTGTCATGCATGGCGATGAACAGCAGGCCGACATGCGGGTTGGCCAGGATGTTGCCGAGGCTCTTGAACATGCCGTTGCCGTCGTAATCGGGAAAGGCCAGCTCGGATGCGCCGGTGACGCGGACGAAGCCGGGCATGCCGCCCTTGAACGAGCAGTCCGGCCGCCCCGCATGATCGGCGGTCGCCAGGAAGAAGTAGATCGCGCCTTCGATGAAGGCCCGATCGTCGGCGGTGAATTCGCTGCGGGTGAGCTTCTCTTCCAGCCGGTCGGAAATCCGGCGGCTGTCGAATTGGTCCTGCAGCCGGCGGTTTCCATCGTGATAGAGGATGCTGTCGGTCATCGTTCGCCTGTGTTGCCGATGAAGAGCATACGATCATAGCACCCCGTTCGTTGCCTCCGGCCGTGATCAAAAGTTATGCAGATGCCCAAAGCCGCGGCGCTCGCCGGGTCATCCAGTCAGGGGCATAAGGCACTGAACTGTTGGCCTAATCCATCGCCGTGCGCCGGGTCGCGGTTGGCACATCGATTGCAGAGTGACGGCACACCGGCGGGGGCGCTGGCGACGAGGAGGCGGCGTGTCCACGTTCGACGATCAGTTCGATCCCAACCGGCCGTTCAGTCGGTCGGGCTGCCGGTGCGGGCGGCATCGCAGCGGCATCGAGCACGACGCCGACACGGCGCGCACGGTTCAATGCGTTCCGGCGGCGAGCGAGGACCAGCGCTACGAAAGTGTCGTGGCCGCCGCCGTGATGCGGGCCATCCTGCCGAAGGATGCGGCGCGGCGCGCGTTCGTGAAATCCCTCGGCGCCTCGACGGCGCTCGCGGCGCTGTCGCAGGTGTTTCCGCTCAAGACCGCCACCGAGGTGTTCGCGCAGACCGGCGCCATCGAGAAGAAGGCCCTCAAGGTCGGCTTCATCCCGATCACCTGCGCCACCCCCATCATCATGGCGCATCCGCTCGGCTTCTACAGCAAGCACGGGCTCGACGTTGAGGTGATCAAGACCGCCGGCTGGGCGGTGATCCGCGACAAGACGATCAACAAGGAATATGACGCGGCCCACATGCTCTCGCCGATGCCGCTTGCGATCACCATGGGCGCCGGCTCCAATCCACTGCCTTACACAATGCCGGCCGTGGAAAACATCAACGGCCAGGCGATCACGTTGGCCGTGAAACACAAGGATAAGCGCGACCCCAAGGATTGGAAGGGGTTCAAGTTTGCCGTTCCATTCGACTTCTCGATGCACAATTACCTGTTGCGCTACTACCTCGCCGAACATGGTCTGGATCCCGACCTCGATGTTCAGATCCGCGCGGTGCCGCCCCCGGAGATGGTCGCCAACCTGCGCGCAGACA
>JBJMSU010000191.1:0-50444 GCA_045801465.1 Xanthobacteraceae bacterium
ACACCGCCTGCCGCAAACTCGTGCGGGAACTTCAAATCGAAAAGCGGCACTAGGATCATAGACTTGCTAGTGCCCCTTTGCTTCCGAAGTTCGTGTCAGAGGGGGCCGCCATGTATCACGAACTTCGGAAGCGGGGCACTACTGCGAATCGCCTGGGTGTGCGGCGGCGGGATACACGGCTGACGGAAGAGAACGATGCCGGATGGAAAATCATGCAGAGGCTCGGGGACATGATTCGACGTTGGTTTTTCGGCGCAGCTTTTGTCGTATCAGCACTCGCCGTACTGATCTCGCCCGTTAAGGCGCAGGATTATCCCAGCCGCCCCGTCAAAATCATTGTGCCGTTCCCGGCAGGCGGAACCGCCGATGCCATGCCCCGGCTCATTGCCGATTGGCTCTCGCGCAAATGGCGACAGCCCGTCATCATCGACAATCGAACCGGCGCGGCCGGCAATATCGGCGCGGAAGCGGCCTTCAAGGCCGAACCCGACGGCTACACGCTGCTGTCGGCGCCGCCGCCGCCGCTGGTGATCAACCACAACCTTTATCCCAAGCTGGGCTTCGACCCCACCGAGTTCGCGCCGATCGTGATCATCAGCCGGGTGCCGAACGCGCTCGTGGTGAACCCGAAAACCAAGGCGAACACGTTGGCCGAGTTCATCGCTGAGGCGCGGGCGAATCCCGGGAAGATCACCTCCGCCACCCAGGGTAACGGCACCACCTCGCACCTGACCTCGGAGCTGTTCCAGATGATGGCGAACGTGAAGCTTCAGCACGTGCCGTATCGCGGCTCGGCTCCGGCGTTGCAGGACCTGGTGGCCGGCAATGTCGACGTCATGTTCGACAATCTCGGCGTCTCGCTGCCGCTGGTCAAAGGCGGTCAGCTGAAGCTGATCGCGGTGGCCGCGGCGAAACGGATGGCCTCGTTGTCGGACGTGCCGGCGATCGCCGAGACATTGCCCGGCTTCGAAGCCGCAGCCTGGTATGCCATCGTGGCTCCCCCGAAAACGCCGCAGGCGATCGTCGACAAGATCAACGCCGACACCAATGAAGCACTCAAGAGCCCGGAGATCCTCGAGCGCCTGCCCAATTTCTCTGCCGAGCCGGTTGGCGGAACGCCGCAGGCAACCGCCGCCTACATGCGTGAGGAAATCGAGCGCTGGCACAAGGTGATCAAGGCCGCAGGCGTGAAGCTCGATTGATTGGTCGATACGAAGCTCAGTCGGGGCTTCGCTGGCCGCGGGCGCGCTCGTCGTAGCCGTGACGGCTCGAGTAGAACATGAGAGCCATCAGCCCGCAGCCGATGACGAGCGAGAACGCGATGCCGAGCCACATCGCCGTATAGCCGGCGGCGGGCATCGGCGGTCCTTCAACCGACATCCACAGGCTGGCCGCCCACCACATCGACGCGGCCAGGATCAAGATCAAAGGAACGATGAGGGCAAGTCTGCGCATATTGGACAACGTGGCCGCCGGGCGAAAAGTTCGTCACCCACGAGCTAACCACACGCCGGCATCACCGCAAGACGCCGCTGCCGACAATTGCGACACCGGATGCCGCCTCGCGCGCGATGCTCCAGTGCCCCGCTTCCGAAGTTCGTGATCCATTGCAGCACTCTCCGACACGAACTTCGGAAGCAAAGGGGCACTGGCAAGTTTATGGTTCTAGTGCCGCTTTTCGATTTGAAGTTCCTAGACGAGCTGGCGGCAGGCACTTCAGGAACTTCAAATCGGCGGCACTACGATCGCGCGGCAAGGCAAGCATGAGGGCCCATGCAAATGAGTACAGAAGCCTCACGTCGCCGGCCCTGCATCAGGGACGCCGATGCTACAGTTGCTTCACGTGACTCTCGCCGCTGCCATTGGTGATCCCGCGGAATTGGGGCGGCGCCACGGAGGCAAGCGGTGCTCCGAGCATACGGGCGGTTTCCCGGACGTGTAGCGCATTATGAGCGATCTCTTGCACATATGGCCGCACTGCGCGGCCGAGCTCGGTGAGCTCGATGCGCGGCTTGCGGTGGAACACCGGGCCGCCGAGCTCGCGTTCGAGCGCCCGGATCGCGTTGGTCAGGGATGGCTGGGTGACGCCGCAGCGTCGTGCCGCCCGGGTGAAGTTCAGCTCTTCAGAGAGCGCCAGGAAGTAGCGGATCTGATGCATTTCCATGGATGGAACCCCTCTTCTCGACCGAAAACTTTTTGCTCTGGCTCCGGCAGGCATGGCAGCCCTCGACCCGAGCCATCGCAGAGAAGGATACCGGGTGTCCTCATCCGAACGGGTGACCTACCTCACACATCCATTGCTTTGGCGAATAAAATGGTGGTGGGCGTGAACCGGCGCCGTCTGTTTCTCGCCCGAAGGCGACATCCGGCGTCCTCAACAGCGGGTGGAACCCGTCGCGGTTCCTGTCGTCGCAGCCGATCCTACGGGAGCTCCCGTGGAACCGGCTCGTCCCGCCGCTCCGGCGTCAATCGGCGCCCCGCTTTGTCCCGGCTCGACCATGATGTTGGGGGTTCGGCCGAGACCGGTCGCATCGCCGGTGGAACCGGACCTCGCCGTGCTGCACCCCGTGCGGGCGGCGGGGTTTCCCGAGCCCGAGGCGGCGCCCTGCGGCGTGCTGGGCACGGCGGTTCCGCTCACGTCGCCGGCCGGGCCGGGCGCAATCGCGGTCCCGCCTGGTCCGACACGTTGGCTGGGTACGCTGCCACCGGACGGCCCCGGGGCCAGGGGGACGCCGCCCGGTCCGACCGAGCCGCTATTGAGCGTCGATCCGGCCGGTCCCGATCCGCTGCTGGTGCCCGGCGAAACGGCAGAGGGAGCGGAGGCTCCAGGGGCTGCGGTGCCGACCCCACCCGTGCCGCCCGCTGCACCGCCGGCGCCCCCGCCGCTGCCGCCTCCTCCGGTCTGCGCGGCGGCGAGGATGGTCGTCGAGGTGAGAAAGGCCGCCGTCAAAGCGGCGAGAATCGTGGAGTTGGCCGACATCGGTAGCTCCTTGCGCATGCCCTTGTTAAGGACAACGCCAGCGAGGGGGATCAGGTTCGGCCGCATCTTTCACGGCGTTGCGTTGTGTGACTCCCGTCGGCATTGTCGCGGAGAGCCGTTGCCACGATCCCTGCCATTCGCGAGCGGTTCCGGCTGCGCGCAAGAAAACCAAAGAGCCATCGATGGACGCGCCACCCTATTGCGACTCCGACGGCTCGCGCGACCTGGTCTATGCATACAAGCCGTCGCTGCTGGGGGCACCGTTCGAGTTTCGCCTCACGCCCACGGCGCTCGAATGGAGCCGCGGACGTCTCAACGATCGCGTTCCGTACGACCGCATCCGCCGCTTGCGCCTGTCGTTCCGGCCAGTGAGTATGCAGTCCCACCGCTTCATTGCCGAGATTTGGGCGACGGCGGGACCCAAGCTCGAGATCTGCTCCACCTCGTGGCGCAGTGTGGTCGAGCAGGAGCGTCACGATGTCGCCTACAGGGCCTTCGTCGCCGAGTTGCACCGGCGCATTGCCGCCGTCGGCGCCACCGTGTCGTTCGAGGCAGGGTCGCCCGTCGTCCTCTATTGGATCGGGCTCGGCGTGTTCGCGGGCGCATCGTTGGCGCTTGCGGCGCTGATGGCGCGCGCGCTGCAAATCGGGGCAATGGCCGGGGCCGCCATCGTCGGCGGTTTCCTCGCCCTGTTCGCGTGGCAGCTCGGAACGTTCTTCCGCCGCAACCGGCCGGGAACCTATGGGCCTGACGCCTTGCCGCCGGAGGTGCTGCCGCGGCAGGAGTGAGTGGCGAATGGCGAGTGGCGATTGGTGTTCTGACCCATTCGCCACTCCCCATTCGCTATTCGCCAAATTTCACTGCCGCAGCACCAGCACCGACGACTTCGCGTAGCGCACCACGTGGCCGGCGTTCGAGCCGAGGAAGTAGGTCTTCATGGCCGGACGGTGCGAACTCATGACGATGAGGTCGGCGCCCATCTGTTTCGCCTCTTCGAGAATCTCGTGATAGATGCCGCCTTGCCGCACCACGCTGGTGACACGGCCGCGTCCGAGATCGCATTCGTCGGCGATGATCGCGAGCGCCTCTTCAGACGCGCTTTTTTGCTGCGCTTCGAAATCCGGCGGCACGTACTCGGCGAGCATCACCGGCGTCATCGGCATCACATTGAGCAACCGGACAGTGCCTGCCGATTCACGGATCATGGTGCAGGCAGTTGCGATCGCCCGCTTGGCGAGCTCTGTCTCAGCCAGATCGACCGGCACAAGGATCTTGTTGAACATGGCGCATCCTCCCGGCGGGAAGCTTACCACAAGGCGAGCGTCAGGTCGTTCCTGGTTGTCCTCCCGTCGTCGCAATGCCCATTTTCAGGAGGGATTTTCAGGCGCCTTGCGGGTGATGAGATCGCCGGCGAGGTCGCCGATTGCGGGCTTGGGGAGGGCCGCAAACGGCAGCGGGCGTGCGACCTCGATCGCCGCGAGGCCGAGCCGGGCGGTGAGAAGCCCGTTCAGCACGCCCTCGCCGAGCCGCGCCGAGACCTTCGCGGCCACGCCATGGCCGAGCACCTGCTGGATCAGGCTGTCGCTCGCGGCCATTCCGCCGGTCACCGCCAGGTGGGTGATGGTGAGCCGCAGGAGCCGCACCAGGCCCAGCGCCCCGGGCCTGGCGCCGTAAAGATCGGCCAGCCGGCGTACCAGGACAATCACCGTGATGAACACGAAGGCCATGTCGACGGCGGCGCGTGGGCTCACCGCCGTCACCACGGAGACCCGTTTCGCCGCGGCGGCGACAAGCCGACGCGCATCCTGATCGAGCGGCGCCATCAGTTCGCGCTCGGCGAGCCGCACGAGATCGGCGCCATCGATGATTTCGCCCAAATGCGTCTGCATCTCGCTGCGCGCGCGGGCCAGCCGGGGCTCCTGCCGCTCGACCGCAAGAAGGTCCTGCACCACGCCGCGCGCGACCTCCCGATCGTCGGTCGCGATGGCGGTATCGGCGCGCTCGCGCAATCGCTCGACCGCATTGAGCCGGATCAGGCCGGCGACTTCCCGCGCCGCGACGGCGGCGAGCGCAATGGCGGCAAGCGTGGCGAGCGCCAGTGCGAAGTACCCGAGAGGCTCGGAGCGCGCGAACAGGTCCTCGACGAGCTTGACGACCGCAAGGCCGAACCCGAGCGCGACGAGCCCGGCGAGCGCCGACCAGAACAGCGAGCCCCAGGGCAACCCGCGGCGCCGTCGCGACGGCCTCTCCACCACGACCGGCAACGCGGCGGCATCGGGTTCCGGCGTGACGAGCACGGTCGCGCGGTTGCCGCGCGCGGGGGGCTCGTCCGGCGAGGTCACCACGACGTGCGGGTCGTCGAGGCGGAAGGCGGCAGGCCGGCGGTGGTCGCGGACGCTCATGCGAGGCGGTCTCCCAGCAGGAATTGCAGCGCGCGGTCGAGGCGAATATGCGGCAGGACGGGGTGGCCGGCGGGATTCGTCTCGGCGGCCGGGGGGCGAAACCGCAGAAAGCGATAATCCGCCTCGCCGGCGTCCGCCGTAGCAAGGCCCTTGAAGACGCCGGTTTCGCGGGAAAACAGGGGCTCGGGATCGTCCGGAAGATCGCCCGGAAACATGGCCGCCTCGGTTTCCCCGTCGAAGCTCTCGCGTCCCGCGGTCTCGCCAGCGGCCGGAATGCCGAGGATTGAAGGCAGCCGCTCGCGGCCGCGCGCCACCAAAGCCTCGCGGGTCGCCCGCACGGCCGCGAGCGCAACCACGTCGATCGTGGCGCCGGCAAACTGCGCACGCGAGACGGCCCGCTCGGTCATGCGGCCGAGGATCCGCTCCAGCCGGTCGTGGTTCACATGGTGCACATGGTCGGCCTTGGTGGCGGCGAACAGGATGCGGTCGATGCGTGGCCGGAACATGTTGCTCAGCCACGAACGGCGCCCGGCGCGAAAGCAGTCGAGGATTGCGGTGAGCGCGCCTTCGAGATCGCGCAGCGCCGCCGGTCCCGCGTTGAACGCGGCGAGCGTGTCGACCAGCACGATCTGCCGGTCGAGCCGGGCGAAATGGTCGTGAAAAAACGGGCGGACCACGACGTCTTTGTAGGAGTCATAGCGGCGCTCCATCATGGCCCACAACGAGCCGGACGGGGCGCGGCCTTCGCCCGGCAGCTCGAGCGGCGCAAAGGTCAGCGCCGGCGAGCCGGCAAGGTCGCCGGGCATGAGGAAGCGCCCGGGCGGCAGCAGGCTCATGGCATATCGTTCGTCGCGGCAGGCCTTCAGATATTCGGTGAACAGCCGTGCGGCCGCGAGTGCCGTCTGCTCGTCCTCACGATCAACGGACTTCGTCGTCGCGAGATGCGCATGCCAGCCGGCGGCGAGCTGCGCGCGGGGCGCCTGCCGCGACAGCGCCAACGTCTCGGCCGACCACGCGCCATAGCTCTTTTCGATCAGCGGCAGGTCGAGGAGCCACTCGCCCGGGTAGTCGACGATGTCGAGCGTGAGGGCGCGCGCGCGGCCTCTCCCCGACTGATAGTCGATGATCAGGCGAAGCTCGCTGATATTGCGCGTCGACTCGGGCCAGCGGCGCTCGTCGATCAGTCCCTGCACGTGAGCTTCGTAGTCGAACCGCGGCACGGCATCGTCGGGCTGCGGCGCGAGGCGAGCCCGCGCCACGCGCCCGGAACTCAGCGCCTCGAATACCGGCAGGCGTCCGCCATGCAGGAGGTTGTGTACCAGCGCGGTCATGAACACGGTCTTGCCGGCCCGGGTGAGACCGGTCACCCCGAGCCGCACCGTGGGATTAATGAGGCCGCCGGCATATTCCGCGAGCGCCTGCGCGGCGAGGCGCGCCTCTTCGAGGATCGTGCTGACGGTCGGCATCGTGCTTCCGGGATGTAAGTACGCTGACCGGGAAAAGGGAGCGGCGCGACTTTCGGTCAGGCCGGACGGCGCCGGTCAATCGGCTGACGTCTCGAGCAGACGCGGCGTGATCAGCCGGTCGAGACGTCCAGAATGCGGGTGGATCCGGCTCCAGGCGTCGATGGGGAAGTCGATGACCGCCAGGGCGGCGGTGGGGAATTTTTCGCGCAGACGCTGGCGTGCATCGCCATGGCCGCTGGCAGTCAGCATTTCGGCGAGCGTGCCCAGGCTCGGATTGTGGCCGACCAGCAGCAGCACGTGCACGGCGGGCTTGGTCTGCGTGATGAGGGTGAGGAGGACGTCGGGAATGTTCTGGTAAATGCGTTCATCGTAAAGCACTTGCGGCGGAGTGCTGAAGGCGGGTGCGACCAGGTCCCAAGTCTCGCGCGTGCGCGCGGCCGGGGATGAGAGCACGAGATCGGGGATCAGCCCGTGACTGGCCATATAGGCGCCGACGCGTGGCGCGGCCTCGCGTCCGCGCTCATTGAGGACCCGGTCCTGATCCCGCGCGCCGGGATTGGAGCGGTCGGATTTGGCGTGGCGAAGGAGCATCAGGCGGCGCATGGCACCTCCCCACTGCAGTCAACGAGCCAGCGTGGATGTTAGTTCAAGGACAAGGCGTTAGATCGACTCTCCTCAAGCTCTGCACCACTCTTCGACTCCGGCAGGACTGACGATCTGCCAAGTTTCCTCCTCGTTCCAGACGTCGACGACCACGCCTTGATGTTCGGCAAGTAATTGGCGCACGCGCTCTTTCGCCTGGTCTTCGCTCTCGAAGACCTCGGGCGCGAGCGGTCCCTGGCCTTCTCTCCGCCATTTAACCTTGAATCGCACGATGCCCTCCTTGCTCTGGGAACAACCGCTACCTGGAATGGGCGGAAATTCCACGCAACAAGTGCTCAGAGTTGCTGAGATTTCCCGTCCAATCTCGCACGATGGTTACCGCGTTTTGCAGTTCTCCCCCCCTTTTCCGCCCGTTAATGAATTTCCCCCCGCGGCCTGGAAATGCCGGCGTCCCCGGCTTATGACTGGCCGAGCCGAGGGATGACGATATGGCGGAATCGGTCTACGGCCCTACTTGGTATGCCGCAACCGCGGTGGCGGCGCCAGAGCGCAGCCGGCTCGTCTACGACGTTGACGTCGACGCCTGCGTTATCGGCGGCGGGCTTGCGGGCCTCACCGTGGCGCGCGAACTCGCGCGGCGCGGCTGGTCGGTCGCGCTGCTGGAAGCCAACCGCGTCGCGTGGAACGCGTCCAGCCGCAATGCCGGCTTTGTGGCCCCCGGCTTTGCCGAGCGCCTCGACCGCATCGTCGAGCGCGTCGGGCTCGAGCGCACGAGGGAACTTTGGGTCCTGTCGGCGGGCGGTGTCGACTACATCCGCAGCACGATCCGCGAGACCGCGATGGCCGGCGTCAGCCCGGTCGATGGCCGGCTGACGGTGCAGCGGTTCGATAGCGAGGAGAGGCTGTTCGCGCAGGCCGACCTGATCGCCGGCAAGCTCGGCACCGAGGTCGAAGCATGGTCGACCGAGCAGGTGCGGGAGGTGCTCAAGAGCAAGGCCTATTTCCAGGGCCTGCACCTCCCCGGCGGGTTCCATATTCATCCGCTGAATTATGCCCTCGGCCTCGCGGCGGCGGCCGAAGAGGCAGGCGCGAAGATTTTCGAGCAGACGCGCGCGCTGGAGATCGACGCGGCCGGAGTCCGCAAACGCATCACGACAGCCGCCGGACGCGTGCGCGCGAACCACATCGTGCTCGCCGGGAACGCCCACCTCGGCTCGCTGTGTCCGGAGGTGTCGAGCTCGATCCTGCCGGTTGCCAGCTATGTGGCGACGACGGCGCCGCTCGGAGAGCGGCTCCTCGATGCGATCACCTATTCGGGCGCAGTCTCCGACACCCGCCGCACCGGCGACCATTACCGCATCATCGACGGCGACCGGCTGCTTTGGGGCGGCCGGCTTGCCGCGCATCTCAACTCTCCCCGCCGGCTCAAGAACGTCATGCGGCGGGATATCCTCACCATCTTCCCCCAGCTCGGCGACGTGGAGATCACGCACGCCTGGAGCGGACTGATGGGATATGCGGTCCACAAGATGCCGCAGATCGGCGAGGTGTCGCCCGGCTTGTGGGTGGCGAGCGCATTCGGCAGTCATGGGCTCAACACCAGCGCCATGGCGGGCGAGCTGATTGCCCGTGCGATCGCCGAAGGCGACGACCGCTGGCGGCTGTTCTCGTCCTATGACCTCGTGCATGCCGGCGGCCGGGTTGGTCGCGCGGCGGCACAGGTCCTGTACGGGGCCATGCGCATCCGCGATGCCATCGACGAGCAGCTCGCCTCGCAGCGCGCCGTGGCGCGACGGCGCAAGGAGGCCTTCGCGGCCCGCGCCGCCGGGGAGGCGAAGCGCCGCGTGGCCGAGGAAGCGGCGCGGCTCGCAGTCGAGGAGGCCCAGCGTCGGGCGGCGGCGGCGGCGGAACGAATCGTCGCCGCGGAAGCGGTCGCCCGCGCCACGCAGGAAGCCGAGCATGCGGCGGCCGAAGAATCCCGGCAGCAAGCCGCCTATATGGCGGCGCAAGCGGAGCAGCGGCGCGTCGTCGACGAGATCACCCAACGGGCGGCGCTGGCCTCTCAGGAGGCTTCTCGGCGCGAATGGACGGACCAATTGGCGGCGGCCAACCCGCAGCATCGCCGCGTCTCCGATGCGGCGCCAGGACAGATCGCCCGCGAGGCCGCGGAACGGGCAGGCCGGATCGCCGCGGAAGAGGCCGCCCATCGGATCGCCCAAGAAGCGGCACGCCTGACGGGCCCACGGAACACACCCGGCGAACCGATCGAGGTGACGCCGGGCGCCTCCGCGTCGGTGCCAGGAGCTTGGCGCGAGGTGCCCGAACCGGACGTGGACCTGGCGCGAAGTGCAATGGCTGCCTTGGCGCAACAGGGCAAGGCCGCAGCGCCCAAGCGCAAGCGCCGGCGCGACGGCGCAGCGTCGGCCGACATCGCCCGCAGCCCACGCCCGGAGGAGTGAGCAGCCCCCGACGAGGTGTAGTTTTCGTAGGGTGAGTTGAGGCGCCGCACTCGGTTTGCGAGCGGGACCGCTGCATAGCGCGCCGAAACCCACCAGCCGCGGAAAACGTAACGGTGGGTTTTCGGCGCGCCGCGCTGCGATACCATCGCCAAACCTCGCGACGCGCCTCAACCAACCCTACAAGTCAGCGCCCCTCGCGGCGGGTCATGAAGGCGAGCCGCTCGAACAGGTGCACGTCCTGCTCGTTCTTGAGCAGCGCGCCATGCAGCGGCGGGATGAGTTTCTTCGGGTCACGCTCGCGCAAGGTCTCCGGCCCGATGTCTTCGACCAGGAGGAGCTTGAGCCAATCGAGCAGCTCCGACGTCGAGGGCTTCTTTTTCAATCCTGGCACGTCGCGGACTTCGTAGAAGATCTTGAGCGCTTCGGCGACGAGCCGCTGCTTGATGCCGGGAAAATGCACGTCGACGATCGCCCGCATGGTCTCGGGATCGGGGAAGCGGATGTAATGGAAAAAGCAGCGGCGCAGGAACGCGTCGGGCAGTTCCTTTTCGTTGTTCGACGTAATGACGACGATCGGACGGCGGCGCGCCTTCACGGTCTCGCCCGTCTCATAGACGAAGAACTCCATGCGATCGAGCTCCTGCAACAGGTCGTTGGGGAACTCGATGTCGGCCTTGTCGATCTCGTCGATCAGGAGAACCGGCCGCTCATCGGACACGAAGGCGTCCCACAGCTTGCCGCGCTTGATGTAGTTGCGGATGTCGTGCACGCGAGCGTCGCCGAGCTGGCTGTCACGCAGGCGCGAGACCGCGTCGTACTCGTAGAGGCCTTGCAGCGCCTTCGTGGTCGATTTGATGTGCCACTCGATCAGCGGCGCGCCGATCGCCTGCGCGATCTCGAGCGCCAGCACGGTCTTGCCCGTGCCCGGCTCGCCCTTGACGAGAAGCGGCCGTTCCAGCGTGATGGCGGCGTTCACCGCGACCTTGAGATCGTCGGTGGCGACGTAGCCGCTGGTTCCTTCGAAACGCATCGTGGCTCCGGATCGTTAGATTCCGTCTGTAGCCAGTGTTCACCGGCACGACAAGGTCGCGCATTGCAGTGCAATAAGTTCTGCGGTTGGTCGCGCGAACGTGAGATCAGTTGAGTATCGCTTTGGCTTTGCCGCGCGTATCTGAAGGGACCAAATGAGCAGGTGGGACGTGCGCCCATCTCGGGAGGATTATGGTCGATGACGCGGTTCGTTGCAGTTGTGGTCGGCTGTGCGTTGATGGCAGGCGTGGCCGCCGCGCAGGCCCCGGTTACACGTCCGGATGCCAATACTGCCGTCGCGACCTTCGCGGGCGGCTGCTTCTGGTGCGTGGAAGCCGACTTCGACAAGGTCGCCGGGGTGATCAGCACGACCTCCGGCTATACCGGCGGCAAGGTCGCCAACCCGAGCTACCAGCAAGTGTCGGCCGGCGGTACCGGGCACACCGAGGCGGTCGAGATCGTCTACGACCCGACCAAGGTCTCCTACGAGAAGCTGCTCGACCACTTCTGGCGCAACCACGATCCGCTGGCGAAGAACGCCCAGTTCTGCGACCACGGCAGCCAGTACCGCGCCGGCATCTTCTATCACGATGAAGAGCAGCATCGGCTGGCGCAAGCTTCGAAGCAGACGGCGCAGGCGCGCTTCAAGCAGCCGATCCAGACCGAGATCACGCCGGCAGGCCCGTTCTACAAGGCGGAGGACTACCACCAGGACTACTATGTAAACAATCCGATCCGCTACAAGTTCTACCGTTACAATTGCGGCCGCGACCAGCGCCTCGAAGAGCTGTGGGGCAAGGCCGACAAGAGCAGCTAGGACGTGAGTGGCGAATGGTGAATGGCGAATAATAAGTGGCGTGTAACCATGGGCCGACATCTTCTTTCTACCCAATTCGCAACTCGCCATTCGCTATTCGCTGAAATTTGACGAGATTCATGCCGCGGAGGCACACATGATCGACCGTCGGATGATGCTTCTCGGTGGCGGGAGTTTGGCCGTGATCGCAATACTGGGCTGGTTGCGCGGTGGCGACGTCAGTGCTGCCGGACCGTTCGAAGTGCAGAAAAGCGACGATGAGTGGCGGGGCATCCTCAACCCCGCGCAATATCGCGTGCTGCGCCAGCACGGCACCGAGCAACCGTTCTCGAGTCCGCTCAATGCCGAGAAGCGCACGGGAACTTTCGCCTGCGCGGGCTGCGAGCTGCCCCTGTTTTCCTCCGACACCAAGTTCGAGAGCGGCACCGGCTGGCCGAGCTTCACGGCGCCGTTGGAAAACGCCGTCGGCACCTCGGTGGACCGCTCGCTGTTCGTTGCCCGCACCGAAGTGCATTGCCGGCGCTGCGGCGGCCATCTCGGCCACGTGTTCGACGACGGGCCGGCGCCCACCGGCAAGCGCTATTGCATGAACGGCGTCGCCTTGACGTTCGTGCCCAATGCCGACGCACCGGCCTAGCTCACTCTCGCTTGCCATGCACTGACGGCACGGCCTAGCCTCGGACCTCGATGAAGGTCCGGCCAATGTCCGCAACGCCATCCATCACAACTGCGGCCGCCGCATCGGCAGGTCGAGCACGGCCGCCGTTTCGCGCCGATCAGGTCGGCAGCCTGCTGCGGCCGCAGCGGCTGAAGGTCGCACGGGAACGCCTGCTCGGCTCGCAGACGCACGACCGCAATCTCGGGCCGCACGAAAATACAGAACTGCGCGCCATCGAAGACGAATGTATCCGCGATGCCGTGGCCATGCAGGAACGCGCAGGCCTGCGCGCCGTCACCGACGGCGAGTTCCGCCGGCGCAGTTGGTGGCTCGAGCTGATCTTGAATTGGCAAGGCGTTGCGGCGGACCGTACCGGCACGACCGAGATGGCGTGGAGAAATGAAAGCGGCGCGCGGCAGCCGGCGTCGCGTCTCTGGATCAACGGTCCGATCCGCTGGCAGCCGAGCCCGATCGTTCGCGCCTTCGCGTTCCTCAAGGCCAACACCGCCCGCGTCCCGAAGGTGACGATTCCCGCGCCCATGGTCCTCCACATGTTCAGCGGCGGGAACAGGGGAGTTGGCGAAGGCCATTACAAGAGCATCGGCGATTTTTGGGACGATGTCGTCGACGCCTATCGGCAGGAAGTCTCGGCGCTCGCCGCCGCCGGCGCGACCTATATCCAGTTCGACGACACGAGCATTGCGTTCCTGTGCGATCCGGCGCACCGCGCCACCGTCGAGCGCTGGGGCAGCAAGCCGGATGAGCTGTTGGCCGAATATGCCGAGCGGATGAATCAAGTGCTCGCGGTACTGCCGGAGAACGTCACGGTGACGCTGCATCAGTGTCGCGGCAACCGCGAAGGAAATTGGATGGCGGAGGGCGGATATGGTCCGGTGGCCGACGTCCTGTTCAACCGCATCAACGTCCACGGCTACTTTCTCGAATACGACACGCCGCGTGCCGGCTCGTTCGCTCCGCTGCGCCTCTTACCCAGGGGCAAGATCGCCGTCCTCGGCCTCGTGTCCAGCAAGACTCCGACGCTCGAGCGCGCCGACGATCTCAAGCGCCGTATCGAGGAGGCGGCGCAATTCGCCGCGATCGACCAGTTGGCATTGAGTCCGCAATGCGGGTTTGCCAGCTCGGTCGGCGGCAATCCGCTCAGCGAAGACGCGCAGGAAGCAAAGCTCAGGAGGATCGTGGAGGTGGCAACCGCCGTGTGGGGAGGACTGTGATTCTTCGCCCGCGCGGTGCTCATGCGATCGAGAGGTTTTCCGGGGAGGGGAAGATGAATCGGATCATCAAAGCGGTCGCGGCCTGCGCGATCGGATTGTCGCTGTCGACGGCGAATGGCGCCGCCGCCGACAGGCTGAAGCTCGCCATCGGCCAGCGCGGCATCTGGCACGGCGCTCCAGCCGACCTCGGCATGCGTGCCGGCATCTTCCCCAAGCACGGGCTCGAGCTCGAAATCCTCTACACCGACGGCGCCGGACAGACCATGCAGGCGGTCATTGCCGGCAGCGCCGACGTCGGCGTGTCGGTCGGCACGTTCGGCGTACTCGGCGCCTACGCGAAAGGCGCGCCGATCCGCATCATCGGCTCGGAGTCGATCGGCGAAGACGCCTATTGGTACGTGCGGGCGGATTCGCCGATCAAATCCATGGCCGACATGAACGACCGCACGATCGCCTTCTCGACCGTGGGAGCCTCGACGCACAGCAACGTGCTGGGACTGATCGATCGCTACAAAGTCAGCGCCAAGCCGGTCGCGACCGGCGGCGGTCCGGCAACCTTCACCATGGTGATGACGGGCCAGGTCGATGCCGGCTGGTCGGCGCCGCCATTGGGCATGGAGGCGCTGCGCAAGGGGCAGGTCCGCGTGATCGTCCGTGCCGACGAACTGCCCCTGGTCAAGGGCCACACGGTCCGCACCATCATCGCCAACAAGGACAGCCTGGATGGCAAGCGCGAGGTCTACACCCGGTTCATGCGCGCCTACCGCGAGACCATCGACTGGATGTATGCCGGCGATGACGTGCTGAAGATGTATGCCGACTTCACCGGCATCACGGTGGAGGACGCTAAGCGCATTCGCGAGGAATTCGATCCAAAGGAAATGCTGATCCCCGACCGCGTCGTCGGACTGGAGGACGTCATGCCCGACGCCGTCAAGTTCAAGTTCATCAGCCAACCGTTGACCGAGCGCGAGCTCAAGGAGCTGGTGCAGATTCCGCGATAGCGGCCTGCGGGCTGCGCCGATGGCGGGCGGCAATTCTTGCCGCCGCTAGGCAGATCTGCGCCGCGGCGGCGCCGGGCCTCCGCCGGTAACGTACTGATATCGCTGACAATAGCTGCTGGCACGGCACTTGCGACGGCTTCAGTCCGGCCGTGCGGCCCTGGCTTTTCCGCCCGATTCCCGGCGGCCGCCCTCGAGTGGAGACCACTATGGGTATCTTCGGCGCTCTCACCACCGCAGTGACGGGTCTTCGTGCGCAGTCGTTCGCGCTCGAGAACATCTCCGGAAACATTGCCAATTCGCAGACCACGGCTTTCAAGCGCGTCGACACGAGCTTTGAGGATCTGATCCCTGACTTTCCGATCAACAAGCAGTTGGCTGGCAGCGTCATTGCGTCTTCGCGCGCAACGAATACCGCGCAGGGCGATATCCAGGGAGCGTCCATCGGCACCTTCGTCGCGGTCAACGGCGAGGGCTTCTTCATCGTTCAGAAGCCGGCGAATTTTGTCGACAATCGCCCCGTTTTCGACGGCGTCAACCTGTACACGCGCCGCGGCGATTTCCAGCTGGACAAGAGCGGGTTTCTCGTCAACGGCGCCGGCTACTACCTCATGGGCATCCCGGTCGACTCGGCAACCGGCAATCTCGTCGGGAGCGTCCCGGAGCTGCTGCAATTCCAGAACGACCTGCTTCCGGCACAGCCCACGACTCGCATCGAGTATCGTGCCAATCTCGCCAGCTATCCGCTGACCCCGGCGAGCGACAAGAACGTTCCGCAGTCGGAACTTCTCGACCCGGCCGGCTTCACGGTCGATCCCACCACCGGCGGTGCCGGAACCGTCATCGGCAGCGATGTCACCACCTTTCTCGATGAATCGGTCAGTGGCGGTGCCATTACCGCCTTTGATGCCACCGGCGCGCCGGTGAATATCCAATTTCGTTGGGCCAAGACCGACGCGGCCGCCTACGGCGGAACCGACACCTGGAACCTGTTCTACCAGGTCGACTCCAATGCAACCGGCGCCACCGTGGCCTGGCAGAATGTCGGCACCGATTACATGTTCGGCGCAAACGGGCAGATGAATCCGCCGGTCACCAACGTCACGCTCACGGGTGTCACCGTCGACGGCATCACGATCGGCGATATCACGCTCGCCCATGGCAGCGGCGGGCTGACGCAATTTTCCGATCCGAACGGAAATGCGCAAATCAACCTGCTGCAGCAAAACGGCTTTGCTGCCGGCGAACTGCAGACGATTTCCGTCAACGACAAGGGCCGGGTGATCGGGACCTATTCGAACGGCCGCACCATCGATCTCGCCGAGATCACGCTTGCCGACTTCAACGGCGCCAATTTTCTCAAGCGTCTCGACGGCGGTGCCTTCGCGGTCACCGACGAGTCCGGCCCGGCCATCTTCGGCGCATCCGGAAAAATCGTCGCTGGTTCGCTCGAGGGGTCGAACACCGACATCGCCGAGGAATTCAGCAAGCTGATCGTGACCCAGCAGGCTTATTCGGCCAACACCAGAATCATCACCACCGGCAATCAGATGATTCAGGAGCTCTTGAACATGACCCGCTGACGGTCGGTTCGAGTCTTTCATGACGGTTGAGGATGGTATTCGGTAATGGGTCTCAGCCAGGCACTCAACATTGCGACGGCTGGCCTGCGCGTCACTCAGGCGAGCCTGGCGGTCGTTGCCGGCAACGTGGCGAATGCGGGCACGCTCGGGTATGTCCGCAAGTCACCGAACCAGATCCCCATCGCGCTCGGCGAGTTCGGCTCCAGCGTCCGTATCGCCGGCATCAACCGTGAGCTCGATGTCTACCTGCAGCGCCAGTTGCGGATCGAGGGTTCCGGCGCCTCCTACGCCGGCCTGCGGGCGCAGTTGTACGGACGGCTGCAGCAGGTCTACGGTGAACCGGGCTCCGAGGGCGCGCTCGAGACTGTGTTCAGTCGGCTCACGGAGGCGGTTCAAGCGCTGACGACGAGCCCGGAGTCGACCGCGACGCGCAGCACCGTGCTCAGCGCTGCCCAGGTCCTGGCTCAGCAGCTCAACAGCATGACCGTCGACGTCCAGGGGCTGCGGTTTGAAGCGGAGCTCGGCCTGTCCGATGCGGTCGCCCAAGCGAACGAGGCCATGCAGCAGATCGCCAAGCTCAACCAGCAGCTAGGCGCCTCCGCATCGACGGACGCGACCGCGGCCGTCTTGCTCGATCAGCGCGACAATTACATCAATCAGTTGTCGCAGCTGATGGATATCCGCGTGATCGCGGGCGATCACAACCAAGTCTCCGTATTCACAAATTCGGGTGTCCAGCTCGTCGCCAACCAAGCTTCGCAACTCCAGTTCGACACGAGCGGGACGATCACGCCCGCTTCGGTGTGGAGCGCCGATCCGACCAAGCGCTCGGTCGGCACCATCACGCTGGTTTCGCCGAATGGCGGCACCATGGACCTTCTCGCGGACAATGCGATCCGTTCCGGCAACATCGCCGCCTATGTGGAGATGCGGGATCGAATACTCCCGGAGGCCCAGAGGCAGTTGGACGAGATCGCCGCGGCGTTGGCGGGCGCGCTGTCCGATCGCACGACTGACGGCACCGCGGCCACCATCGGCGCGCAACAGGGCTTTGATCTCGATGTTGCAGGCTTGCTGCCGGGCAACCGGATCGAAATCTCCTATACCGACAACACCACGGCCACGCAGCACAAGATTACCATCGTGCGCGTCGATGATCCGGCAGCGCTGCCGCTCGCGGGAGCGGCGACGCCGGACCCCAACGACACTGTCGTCGGTGTGGACTTCTCCGGGGGCATGGCATCGGTCGTAGCCCAACTGAACGCCGCGCTCGGCGCAACCTCGCTGCAGTTTTCCAACCCGGCCGGGAGCACGTTACGCGTGCTCGATGATGGCGGGCCCAATCTGGTCGACGTCGACGCAGCTTCGACGACCGCAACGGTGACGACGCTCACCGGAGGCAGTGCCGAGCTTCCGTTCTTCCTTGACGGCACTATTCCCTTCACGGGCGCGATCACGGCGGACGGCCTGCAGAGGACGGGCTTGGCCGGCCGCATCGTGGTCAATCCCGCCCTCATCGCCGATCCCTCGCGACTCGTCGTCTACCAGACCGCTCCGTTGACGCCGGCCGGCGATGCGACGCGCCCGAACTTCATCTACGATCGTCTCGCCAGGGCAAGCCTCGACTTCTCGCCGCAATCCGGGATCGGCACG
The DNA here is from genome assembly GCA_045801465.1 of Xanthobacteraceae bacterium. GTDB lineage: Bacteria > Pseudomonadota > Alphaproteobacteria > Rhizobiales > Xanthobacteraceae > DATFWC01. The sequence continues at coordinate 17,884 of JBJMSU010000191.1, forward strand.
CCGGCGGCGCCCTTCATCGGCTCGCTTCCCTCCTACATGCGCCAGATGATCAGCCAGCAGGGCGATGCGGCACAAGGCGCGCAGAACCTCAAGGAAGGCCAGGACATCGTCGTCAATTCCCTGCAACAGCGTTTCAATGACAATTCCGGCATCAATATCGACGCAGAGATGGCGACGTTGCTGAAGCTGCAGACCGCGTACGGTGCCAATGCGAGGGTGATGTCGACAGTCAGAGACCTGGTCGATCTCCTGTTGAAAATGTGAGGCGGCCATGAACATCAACGGAGTCGACTCGTCCTCGTTGCTCAGCGTGCGGCTGCTGGTCGACATGCGTAACCAGCTCGCAGAGCTGCAACGCCAGTTCGGGACCGGCAAGAAGGCCGACACCTATGCCGGCATGGGGCTTGACCGCGGCCTTGCCGTCGGGGTGCGGGGCCAGCTCTCCGCCTTGAGCGGATATGGTGAGACCATCGCCAATGTCGGGGCGCGTCTCAATGTGACTCAGACCGCGCTCACGCGAATGGACGAAATCACCCGTACCGTGAAGACGGCGACCCTGCTTACTCCGTTCGAGCTCGATGCCAATGGTCAGACGATCGGCCAGAAGACCGCCCGCTCCTCGCTCGATGAGATGCTCGATCTGCTCAACAGCCAAGCCGGCGACCGCTACCTGTTCTCAGGGCGTGCCGTTGATCAGCCCGCGGTCGACACGCTCGACCACATCCTGGATGGCGATGGTGCGCGGGCCGGGTTCAAGCAAGTGCTCGCCGAGCGCAGTCAGGCAGACCTGGGCGCCGGCGGGCTGGGCCGCCTCGTCATTCCGGCCGCGGCAGGCACGGTGGTCTCGGTCGCCGAAGAGGTCGCGGGCTCGCCGTTCGGCTTCAAGCTCGCCGGGATCAGTTCGTCCCTCACGGGCTCGACCGTGACAGGACCCGCCGGATCCCCGGCTGCAATGTCTGTCGACCTTGGCGCGACCAATCCCAACCCCGGCGAAACGGTGAGGTTTTCGTTTACGCTGCCGGACGGCTCCGGCGCGAATGTCACGCTGACGGCGACAAACTCGCCGACGCCCGGGCCGAATGAGTTCACCATCGGGGCATCGACGGCGGCGACCGCCGTCAACCTCCAGGCGGCGCTGAGCAACGCGGTGGGCGAACTCGCCCGCACCTCGCTCGCCGCCGCGTCCGCGATCGCAGCGTCCAATGACTTCTTCAACGTCGACGATGCCAATCCGCCGCGCCGCGTGTCCGGTCCTCCATTTGACACGGCGACCGCGCTCGTTGCCGGCACGCCGGCCGATACGGTCACGTGGTACACGGGCGAAGCCGGCAGCGATCCGGCGCGCTCCACGGCTGTCGCACGCGTCGATCAGTCGATGACCGTCGCGTACGGAGTGCGGGCCAACGAGGAAGCGATCCGCTGGCAGGTGCAGAACCTGGCGGTTTTCGCAGCGGTGACTTTTTCCGCGAGTGATGCCGATGCATCCGGGAAGTATTCCGAGCTGACCAAGCGGTTGGGCCCGAACCTCAGCGTGCCGCAGGGCGTGCAGAAGATCAGTGACATCTCGGCCGATCTCGCGGGCGTCCAGACGACGATAGCTGCCGCCAAGGACCGCCATCAGTACACACGCAGCACGCTGACCGACCTGTTGCAGCACGTCGAGGGGATTTCTCAGGAACAGGTCGGCGCGCAAATCCTCGCCCTGCAGACGCGGCTGCAGGCTTCGCTGCAGACCACCGCGATGCTCTACCAGACGAGCCTTGTGAATTATCTCTGATTAGCCCGCTGGTGGGGCGTGGGCCGGCGCAGCTTGCAGGTACAAAGTGACTCTGATCGGCGGCGTCGGGTGGTCCTGACGCGGCGGCAAACCTGCTCTTCAATTGTCTAATCGATGATGGCGATCGGCTCAGGACCGGGCAAGCAGACCGGCGGCCAGCTCTCTGTTGATATTGATGAGAGAATTGAGCTTCTCCGGTTTGGGATCGGCCAACAGCGAGATCGTCTGGTTCATCACGAAAAGGCCGAGATTGGCGACGTTCTGCCGAATCTCGCGCGGAAGCGGGTGCTCTTGTTGCGTCACCGACGTGAGGAACACCGACCAGAGCTTACGATTGTAGAGAAGGGCATCGTCGAGGTCGCCCTTCGCATCGTCCCAGCTGGCGTGGATGGCCTGCAATCGTGCCGCCGCTTTGAGCAGCAGGTTCGCTTCCAATTCACGTGGATTGGCGATCTGCTTTGCCACCGTGCGGTAGGTGTTCGCCGCGTATTGCATGTTGGAGGAGGTCCTGCTCGTAGCTGATCAATTTCTTCGTTTCTTTCAAAGCCTTATACAATTGGCCCGTTAAGATAAGATTATTGATAGAGGCGATGTGCGGCATGGCGCTTGGTGCCGCGCGAAGGATATCACCCACCAGCCGGAAATAGATTTCATGGTGGGGTCGCGGGTCGTGAGAGGTGTACATCAACTGGACCGCCAGGTAGATGCGTTTGGCCGGCGTGTCCGCCTGATCTACCGTCATAATGTCTTTTTGCCGCAGGATCGGAGCGTTGCCTTCGATCAGGAACCGCGCGCGCTGGTCGTGATTTGTGATGACGGACTGACCGATGAGAATACGCTCACCAGGCTTGAGCTCGACCTTGAGAGCCACGGCGACCTCCGGCCTATGTAGTAATACGAGGCTTTGGCAACATGCTTTAAGAAGCCCTAAACGCGAGGTCGGCGGAGTCCTGTTCCGCCGACCGCGAACGTAGATCGAGAGACGATCAACCGCCGAACAGCCGCAGAACGTTCTGATCAGCCTGCGCGGCGAGCGACAAGGCCGTTGTCGAGAGCTGTTGACGAGTCTGCAACGCGAGGAGGTTGGCGCCCTCTTCGTTGGGATCGGCCAGCGTGAGGCCGTCCGCGCCGGTGCGCAGCGTGTTGATCATCGACTTGGTAAAGTCCTGACGGGTCTGCACGGTCGAGAGAGTGGTGCCGAAAGTCCTGGCCTGGGACCGCAAAGTCGTCAACGCGTCGGTGAGATTGGTGAGAGCCGTGTCGATGTCGGCGTCAGCCGCCCATGCGCCCACTGAGGCAGCGATACCGAGGCCCGCGGAGTCGAAGGTGACGCCGGTGATCGTCAGGCTGGACGTTCCATCCTCGTTGAAGATGACGTCCAGGTTATCGCCGTCCAGCAGGTTCTTGCCGTTGAAGCCGGCATCCGCCGCAAGCCGATCGATCTGCGTGCGGAGGGCGTCGAACTGGGTAGCGAGATTCGAGCGCTCGGTGGGATCCGTGGTCTGAAGCGCCTGGCGAGCGATGGCTTGCGCCGACTCGACGAGCCGAGTGATCCCGGTGATGCCATTGTCGGCGGCCTCGATCGTCTTGATCGCCAGGGACATGGAGTCCAACAGGCCGTTGAGGTCCGAAGCGTGGCTACTCAGCGACGCCGCAGTGAAGAAGTTGGTCGGGTTGTCGAGCGCCGAATTGACCCGTTTGCCGGTGGCAAGACGAACCTGCGTGGCTGAGATCAAATTGGCGGTTCGCTGCAACTGCAACAGGTTGGTGCGTACGCCGGCTGAAAGCACTACATCGTTGCTCATAACTGCGCTCCGCGTCGTGGAGGCATTCGCGCCTCTCGCTTCGCGTGATCATGACTTGTTAGGGTTGACAAAGCGTAAACCGGCAACGTTATGGAATCATTAATGGATGATGCGCCAGCTCCGCTTTCGTTCCTGGCAGCAGGCTTGTTGAAAAAAAGACGGCGGCGCAAGGGCGCCGCCGTCCCGAGTTGGCGACTGCGTGTCGGCTTTAGCCGAACAGCCGCAGCACGTTCTGGTCGGCCTGCGCGGCGAGCGACAGGGCCGTCGTGGAGAGTTGCTGACGGGTCTGCAACGCGAGAAGGTTGGCACCTTCCTCGTTGGGATCGGCCAGCGTCAAGTTGTCCGCGCCGGTCCGCAGCGTGTTGATCATCGACTTGGTGAAGTCCTGACGGGTCTGCACGGTCGACAGGTTGGAGCCGAACGTTTTGGACTGAGACCGCAACTTTGTCAGTCCAGCCGTGAGGTCGGTAAGAGCCGCGTCGATGTCGGCATCGCCCGCCCAGTTGGCCACTGCGCCATCGATGGCCAAGCCGGCGGAGTCGAAGGTGACGCCAGTGATCGTGAGGCTGGACGTTCCATCTTCGTTGAAGACCACGTCCAAGTCGTCGCCGTCCAGCAGGTTCTTGCCGTTGAAGCCGGCATCCGCCGCAAGCTGATCGATCTGCGTGCGCAGGTCGTCGAACTGCGTACCGAGACTCGAGCGCTCGGTCGGATCCGTGGTCTGAAGCGCCTGGCGAGCCAGGGACTGCGCCGATTCCACCAACTTGGTGATCGACGAGATGCCGTTGTCGGCGGCCTCCAGGGTCTTGATGGCAGTGCCCATCGAGTCCAGGAGATTGTTGAGATCCGACGCGCGGCTGTTGAGCGCGGCCGCGGTGAAGAAGTTGGTCGGATTGTCGAGGGCGGTGTTGACACGCTTGCCGGTGGCGAGGCGGGTCTGCGTGATCGAAATCAGATCAGCGGTGCGCTGCAGCTGAAGGAGGTTGGTGCGGACGCCTGCCGAGAGAACGATGTTCGAAGACATGACTTGACCTTTCTGGTTTGCACGTTGTGTGCGTTGGACCTGCCGTTCGCTTCGGAACAGCGCGCGGAGTATCGCCACAACACACTGACGAGCCGTGAAGAAAGGTGGTTAATTCGTAGTTAGATCAGATGGTTAAGGAATAGCGTAGGAGGAATGGCGGACGACCGTGCCGATCGTCATGGACGGCGTCAAGACAAGTGGAAACTGCTGCCCGCTCGATTGAGCGGCGAACTGCAGGCCGATGCTCAGGCCGCGAAGTCGGCGTTGTGCGCGGCCTTGTCCCGGCTCTCGCGTTCCCTCAGCTCGCGGACATAGGCCCTCAGCCGCAGGATGACTTCCTCGGGGATCTGCTGGACGACTTGACCGGAGCGCTCGTTGATGACGCGGTAGATGATGTCGCGCGTTGCCGCATCGATCACGATTTCGCGCGAGCGCCGTGGCTGATCCTCCGCGTATTGTGGCTGATGTTCCGCATCGTTGCGCGAGGCGGCGCTGTCGGCCACGGCTGTCACGCTTTGCGATGCTGCGAGCGTTGTCGCCACCGCATGGGCAATAGGCGGCGGGTCCGGCCGCGCCGGGCCGGGCTGGGTGACCTGTCCGATCGGCCTTATGGTCAGGCCGCTGTCCATTCCGGCCTCCTGGCGGTCTTCTACCGCACGAGACCCTTTCCGGGTTTTCGCCAGCCTAGACGAGCGGAATGAATCTTACGTGAGGGAAGGTGGTTAATTTGCTTCGGCCAAAGAACAGACAATTTGCTCGCGCGGCGCGCCGCCGACGCCGGGGAGATGCTCGACAGCCGACACCGGTCCGTCCGCGCGCGGAAAATCACAGCATGCGGCTGAGGGTGAGCGGCTTGGCGGCGTCCGGCGCCGGCGCGGTCGGCCGTCCCGACACTCCGTAGGTCTGCGGCGCCGCTTTGCGCGTGAGCTCGCCGGCGACTCCGCGAATGATGCCTTCGGAGACGGCATGGACGGTCGCCAGCACCGTCAGATTCATTTGCAGGAGCGGACGGAATGTGTCGTGCCGGCGGCGCAGCTCGTCGAGCTGTTCGCCCAGATTCGCCGTAAGGAAGTTGGTATTCGCCTTCACCCGTTCGGTGGCGGCGAAATAGTGTCCGGCGATCTCCTGCTTCTGGGCGCCGAGCCGCGATGCATGCGCGATGCGGCCGTTGCGCACCAGCTCGGTTTCCTCCTCGACGACGATACGGAGCGAGTCGAGGAGATCCGCGACGACGGCGATCAGGCGTTCACCGTCGGCGACGGTCTCGATGCGCGACACTGGGGCAGGGGTGGTGACGAGGTTCTGCATCTTTTCTGCGACCGAGGTGCTGGGAAGCGCCTCACTTCTGAGCCGCCTCCTGTTGTGCGATGAGTGAACGGTAGACGTGGTCGGCGATGCCGAGGCCGCCGGCGCGGGCGAACGACTTCGCGTATTCCTCGGTCAGGAAGGAGCGCCAGACGCCGGTTGCCCCACCGCCGCCGAACGGCCCTTCGCCGTCGATGCCGGTGAACATCTCGTTGAACATCGAGTTGAGAAACACCGCCTCGAAATCGACCGCGGCCGCGCGCGCCTTGGCGTGAGCCCCCTTGTTCGCCGCGGCCGCCCCAGCGCGGGGTGTGAAACCTGCGTCCGCCGCTGGATTGATCGAAGCCGCCATCACATCACCTCGATGTCGGCCTGGATGGCGCCGGCCGCCTTGATCGCCTGCAGGATCGCGATCATGTCGCGCGGACCGATGCCGAGCGCGTTGAGCCCGTCGACCAGCTGCTGCAGCGACATACCCTCGCTGACCACCGCAAGCTTCTTGCCGTCCTCCTGCACGCCGACGCGCGAGCGCGGGACGACCACGGTCTGGCCGCGCGAGAAGGGCGCCGGTTGGCTCACCTGCGGCGTCTCCGAAATGGTGACGGTGAGGTTTCCCTGGGCCACCGCCACCGTCGACACCCGCACATCGCGTCCCATCACGATGATGCCGGAGCGCTCGTCGATGATGATCTTGCCGGCGAGATCGGGCTCGATCTGCAGCTGCTCGATCTCGGTCAACATCGCGACCACGTTGCTGGGATATTTCTTCGGCACCGTAATCTGCACCGTCGACGGGTCGAGCGGCTCGGCCACGCTGCCGCCCATGAAGTCGTTGATGGCGCCGGCGATCCGCTTGGCGGTCGTGAAGTCGGGATTGCGCAGGGCGAGCCGGATCTGGTTGAGGCGATTGAGCGCGAAATCGATCTCGCGCTCGATGATGCCGCCATTGGCGATGCGGCCGACGGTCGGGACGCCGCGTGTGATCTTGGCGGCATCGCCCTCGGCCTGGAAGCCGCCAATAGAGAGCGACCCCTGGGCCACCGCGTAGACGTTGCCGTCGGCGCCGAGCAGGGGGGTCACCAGAAGCGTGCCGCCCTGGAGGCTCTTGGAATCGCCGAGCGCCGACACGGTCACGTCGAGCCGCGTGCCCTGAGTGCCGAAGGCCGGGAGATTGGCGGTCACCATCACGGCGGCAACGTTGCCGGTCCGCAGCGCTTGGCCGCGGATGTTGACGCCGAGGCGCTCGAGCATGGCCTGCAGCGACTGCTTGGTGAAAGGAATGTTGTTGAGCGTATCGCCGGTGCCGTTGAGCCCGACCACGAGGCCATAGCCGATCAGCTGGTTCTGCCGCACGCCCTCGATGTTCGCGAGGTCCTTGATGCGCGAGGCAGCACCCGCCGGTGCGGCGGCATAGACCGGGATCAGCGCCGCCGCCAAGACGGCGAGCGCAAGTCGCAGTGTCCTTCTCACCTTCGCTCCCCGATGGCTGGACAGCTTCCCTCATGCGAGCGGCGTGCCAACCCGCGCGCTGCGGGCAAGCTGCTGTTTTTGCGTGGAAATCAATTTCACCGGGGGTGGTCGGGCGAGGCGCCGGCGGTAGCGGCTGCCGAGTCTCGGCAGATTTTGCCGGGCGATTTAACCGGCCATTAACCAGACCGGCGCGACGTTGCGGGCCGGTGCGAGACGACGCTTCGGATCTCGCGGGAACTTTGAATGCGCATCTACGGGCCCAATGGCACCAGCGTCATCGCGAACGCGCCGCAGGCGCGGCGCAGCGGCGCCGGCACGTTCACTCTCGACAACAAGGAGCCGGCCCGGCCGGCGGGCGCGGCGTCGGCGGCAAAAACCATCGGCAGCATCGATGCCCTGATCGCCCTTCAGGGGGTCGAGGATGCAACCGGGCGGCGGCGCCGGGCGGTCAGGCGGGGACGCCTGGCGCTCGATGCTCTCGACGAACTCAAAATCGGGCTGCTCGCCGGAACCCTCGATACGGGGGCGCTCGCCAGGCTTAAGAGCGCGGTCGGCGATCTCACGGAAGTCTCGGGCGACCATGCCCTGGATGCGGTGCTGGCCGAGATCAGCTTACGCGTCGAAGTTGAACTCGCGAAATTCGGTCCGTGCCGGGCGAACGGCGATTCGGCGTAAAGGCTTCGCCGATTTCGATATTGTCGGCGCCGTTCTCCCCCGATATAAGCTCGCCCTCCTAGGGAGGAGACTCAAGGGTAGTCTTCAGTATCGGGGTTGCGGTGCATGCCAGGGCTAAAAGAAAAAATCTATCGACCGTCGGACAGAGAACCCTTCATGAACGAGCGCCAGCGGGAGTATTTCCGGGAACGGTTGCTCGCCTGGAAGGAGGACATTCTGAGGGAGGCGCGGGAGACGCTTCAGCATCTTCAGGACGAAAACCAGAACCATCCCGATCTCGCCGATCGGGCCTCATCGGAAACGGACCGCGCCATCGAGCTCAGGGCGCGCGACCGGCAGCGCAAGCTGATCGCCAAGATCGATGCGGCGCTGGCGCGGATCGACGACGGCACTTACGGCTTCTGCGAGGAGACCGGCGAGCCGATCTCGCTGCGGCGGCTGGAGGCGCGGCCGATCGCTACGCTGTCGGTCGAGGCGCAGGAGCGTCACGAACGGCGCGAGCGGGTCTACCGGGACGAGTAGTCAATCCTCACTCCTCAGTAATCCGACAGATGCTCTGCTCTCATTGCTGGAGACCTGATATCTGATCCCTGAAGTGATCGCGGCCTCCGGCGGGGAGCTGCCGGAGGCCGCGTCGTTGCACCGTTCCGTCCCGGGACTGGGAACGGCGGGGAGCTCGTTGGGCGAATAGCGAATAGCGAATAGAGTCCCAGCGGCCCTGCCTTCCTACTCGCTCTTCACTACGCGCCATTCGCTACTCGCTATTCGCCACATCAGAACGGCAGGATCACGTCGAGCACCTGCTGGCCGTAGCGCGGCTGTTGCACGTCGGTGATCTGGCCGCGGCCGCCATAGGCGATGCGCGCCTGGGCGATCTTGGTCGAATCGATGGTGTTGTCGCTCTCGATATCCTCGGGCCGCACAATGCCGGCGACGATCAGCTCGCGAACCTCGAAATTGACGCGGATTTCCTGCCGGCCCTCGATCACCAGGTTGCCGTTCGGCAGCACCTGCGTGACCACCGTCGCCACGTTCGTCAACAGCTCTTCCTTGCGATCGACCGAGCCCTTGCCGTCGCTCGAGGCGCTCGAATCGGCGGTGAGGATGCGGCCCGGCAACACGGCGGTGGCCGGGTTCTTGATGAGCTTGCTGCCGATGAAGTCGGTGATGCCGGAATCTTCCTTGTTGGCGCGGGTCCTCTGAGTCTCGTTTTCGTATTTCGCCTTGTCGGTGATCTTGACCTTCACGGTCATGATGTCGCCGATCTGGTGCGCGCGCTGGTCCTTGAAGAAGGCGCGTGATCCGTTTCGCCACAGCGAGTTGGGATTGTAGGAGACCGGCTGCGGTGTCGGCATCGGCATCTGCACCGGCTTGTAGCCCGGCTGCGCGACCGGATTCTCGATTTGCGTCAGGGGAGGCGGCTCGCCGATCTGCCTCAATCGATCGACCGCCGAGCATCCGCCGATCGCCGCAACGCAGCCGCCGACCGCGAGAGCACGCACCAAACTGCGTCCCGTTCCTGGAACGGGACGCACTTTGGTAGCGTTGGGTGGCAGATGTTCTTGGCGGCGAACCGGTGCCCATCCCGGATCAAGTCCGGGACAGGCTTTCGCCGGAACAGGCGCTGGGAAAGGAATATTCCACATGACACGACTCATCTCAGGGGCATCTCGCCCTCAGGTTGGGACTGCGGCGAAGGATTGAGCTGCGTGGTCACGCGCGGCCGCGGCGGCGCGACCGTGACCTGGCTGGGACCGGAAACCGTGCCCTGGACCGTGCGCTTCGATTGCATGTTGAGAATGTTGATCGTGTCGCCTTCGGCGCCGGATTCCAGCGCCTTCCCACGCATGGTCAGCACCAGCCCCGGCACCTCGTAGACGAGCGTCACGGTTTCGTTGCGTTGCACGATGTCCGGCTTCATCAGATCGGTGCTGCGCAGCACTTCGCCGGCGCGCAGCTGCCGCCGCGCGGCGCGCCCGACGGCATCCGCGATGGCGCTTGCGAAATCGCCACGCACTTCCGCCTTCGGCCGGCGCTCGAGCGCGAGATCGGACGCCTTGAGCACTTCGCCGCGGCCGAGCGGGCGCGTCAGCACTGCCGCCTCGATCATCTCGACGGCCGTGCCGACATAGCGCAGCGGGGCTCGGCGCGCGGCGTTGCTGCCGGGCATATCGAAGGTGATGTCGAACTTGCCCGAGCGTGGATCGTAGTAGGCGCGCGCGACTTGCAACTCGCCCGTGGCCGACGGCTCGAGGTAGATCGGTCGCGCGTCGCGGTCGACCGTCACCGACAGGTTCTTGGCTCCGCCGCCGCCGGGCTGGCCGGCGACGACGTCGGCGATGCGCAATTCGAGGTCCTTGATGCTGATGACGCGGCTCGCGCGCGTCACCGCAATATCCGAGACTCCTCGGGTCTCGACGATGGTCAATCCGTGCGCGCGTACCGCCTCGACGACACGCGCGGCTGATACCCTGCCGGTCTGGCCGAGATCCGGAGCGCGAAAGACCGGCACGCGCGCATTCGCGCCCGCGTTCTCGATGAGGTCGCCGATGCGCACGAGATCGCTCGCCACGCTGACGTCGCGCTTGAGCGCCGGGGTTGCCGGTGGAATGGCCCCCGTCACCTGGCCTGCGGCCGGAGTCGCCAGCATCGACAGGAACGCGACTGCAAGCGCGCACCCGGCTCTGCGGCTGGTAGACATCAACTCAGTTGTAAGATGCGGCATGCGGAACACCGTCCTCACTCCTCAGCGCATCAGGTTGGAGGTTGCCTGCAGCATCTCGCCGGCCGCCGTGATGACTTTTGCATTCATCTCGTAGGCGCGCTGTGCGGCGATCAGGTCGGAGATTTCCTTCACGGCCTCCACATTGGCCTGCTCGAGGTTGCCCTGCTGCAGATCGCCCAGGCCCTCGAGATTCGGGGTTCCGTTCTGCGGCGCGCCCGAGGCCGGCGTTTCGAGGAAGAGGTTGTCGCCGATCGCCTGCAGGCCGGCCTTGTTGACGAAGTTCGACAGCTCGATCTGCCCGAGCTGGCTTGACGTGGACTCGGTGCCGACGATCGCGGAGACCTGGCCCTGGGCGTTGATGGTGATGCTGCGCGCGTTCTGCGGGATGGTGATGCCGGGTTGCACCACGTAGCCCTGGGCGGTGACGAGGCGGCCCTGCGCATCCAGTTCGAACGAGCCGTCGCGCGTATAGGCGGTGCGGCCATCCGGCAGCAGGATGCGGAAGAAGCCGTCGCCGCGGATGGCGACGTCGAGCTCCTTGCTGGTGGGCAACAGGCTGCCCTGGCTCATGATACGCGGCGTGCCGACGGTCTTCACGCCGCCGCCGAGCTCGATGCCTGCGGGGAGGATGTTTCCCTGGTCGGACGTCTGCGTGCCGACGCGGCGGACATGCTCGTAAAGCAGATCCTGGAATTCGGCGCGTTGGCGCTTGTACCCGGTGGTCCGCATGTTGGCGATGTTGTTGGAGATGACCTGGACGTTGAGTTCCTGGGCCATCATCCCGGTGGAGGCGGTGTGGAGGGCGCGCATCGCTTGGTCTCCTCAAATCTCAACGCTGCGTCATACCGGCACTTCGGCCAGCCGCTCGATGGCGGTGCGACGCAGCTCGTGTTCGCTCTGCAGCATGCCGGCAACTGCCGTATAGGTGCGCGTGACTTCGATCATGCGCGTCATCTCGCTGACGGCGCTGACGTTCGATTTCTCGATCGAGCCCTGGACGACGCCCGCGGTCGGCACCGGCTGCGGAGCAAGGCCGGCCGGCGCAGCGAACAGGCTGGTGCCGGCTTTCTCCAGCCGCTCGGGTTGCGCGAAGCCGACGAGCCGCAGCCTGCCGCGCTGCGACTCCGCGACATTGTTGCCTTCCTTGACGGTGATCGTGCCTTCGCGGCTGATCGCGATATTGCGATCGCCCTGCTGGAACGCGATCGGGCCGTTGTCGCCGAGGATGCGATAACCGTCGCCGGTGACGAGCTCGCCCTGAGCGTTGATCTGCAGGGCGCCGTTCTTCGTGTAGCGCTCGCCCTGCGGCGTCTGCACAACCAGAAAGGCATCGCCGTCGATCGCCACGTCGAGGGGATTGCCGGTCTGCTGGATGGTGCCGCCGCCGAGGTTGTGCCAGGTGGCGCGATCGAGCACGAAGCTCATGCGCCGGTCGGCGCCCATGAAATTATCCGAGCGGGCGACCGGCATCAGGTATTCGCGAAAGACGTTGCCGTCGGCCTTGAACCCCGTGGTGTTCAGGTTCGCAATATTGTTGGCGACGACATCGAGCTCTCGCTGCAGCGCCATCTGCCGCGAAAGGCCGATGAGAAGCGCGTTCTCCATCGGTCCTGCTCCCCAATTCCTCCAGGCGGCGCTCTCCCGTGCGACACCTGCGGTCGATTCCGGCCTCGGCTCTCCCAAGCCGCGGCCCGCGTCTCCTCTGCAGAGGCCGTGCCAACGTCAGTTGCTGCGAAAAATCAGTGAGTTGGTAGGGCGGCCGCGACCGGCGCGGGCGGCAATTTGCACCCGGTTAACCTTGCGCCCGGCAAAATTTTCCCGGTTGGCGCGGGGCCGAAAGCTTTCGTTAACCATGACGGCCATAGCTTGGCACGCGCAGAGGAATGAGCCGTATTGCGCCTTCACGCGTCGACGGCTCGCTCGTGTCGCGGAGACATCATGGCAGCCAAGGCGAATGCAGCGACCGCCGAGCCGGAGGTGGACGAGGCGGAAGAAGAAACGACGCAGCCGAGAAAGAAACTGCCGCTCAAGCTCATCATCATTGCGGCGGCCGCGTTCCTGGTCGTCGCCGGCGGCGGCACTGGCGCCTACTTCATGTTCATGGGCAAGAAAGACAAGGCCGAGGAGGCGAAGGCCGCGGGTCCGGCGGTCAAGATTGCGTTCCTCGACCTGCCCGACGTGATCGTCAATCTCACCAACCCGGGCAGCGACCGAACGCAATACCTCAAGGCCAAGATCGTGCTCGAGCTCCCGGACCAGGCGCTGATCCAGCAGATCACGCCGGTCATGCCGCGCGTCATCGACGCCTTTCAGACTTATCTGCGCGAGTTGCGGCCGACCGATCTCGAAGGCTCCGCCGGCCTGTACCGGTTGAAGGAAGAGCTGACCCGTCGCGTCAATACCGCGATCGAGCCGGCGCGCATCAACGCCGTGCTGTTCAAAGAGCTGCTCGTCCAGTGAGCGACGGGCAGTCGTTGGGGGACTAAGCCGTCATGGCGTCGAAGGCAGACATCGACCAGGACGCTCTCGCCGCCGAATGGGGGTTGGCGCTCGAAGCCGAGACGTCAGGCGGTTCCGCCAATGCGGGCGCGGCAGCGCCGTCGCCCGACGGAAACGACGAGATGGCGGCGCAGTGGGCCGCCATGATCGACGACGGCAGCCAGTTCGTTCAGGCGGCCAAAGGGGGCGCCGAGCGCATTCTCAACCAGGAGGAAATCGACAGCCTCCTCGGCTTCAGCCTCGCCGACATCAACCTGAACGAGAATTCCGGCATTCGGGCGATCATCGACTCGGCGATGGTCTCCTACGAACGTCTGCCGATGCTGGAAATCGTCTTCGACCGGCTGGTCCGGCTGATGACGACCTCGCTGCGCAATTTCACCTCCGACAACGTCGAAGTGTCGCTCGACCGCATCACGTCGGTGCGTTTCGGCGACTATCTCAATTCGATCCCGCTGCCGGCGATCCTCGCCGTGTTCAAGGCGGAGGAGTGGGACAATTTCGGCCTGTTCACCGTCGACTCGAGCCTCATCTACTCGATCATCGACGTGCTCTTAGGCGGCCGGCGCGGCCAGACCGCGATCCGCATTGAAGGCCGGCCCTACACCACGATCGAGACCAGCCTGGTGAAGCGCATGGTCGAGGTCGTGCTCGCCGATGCCGAGCTCGCCTTCCGTCCGCTGTCGCCGGTCAAGTTCGATATCGATCGCCTGGAGACCAATCCGCGCTTCGCGGCAATCTCGCGGCCCGCCAATGCCGCGATCCTGGTGCGCCTGCGCATCGACATGGAGGATCGCGGCGGCAACATCGAGCTGCTTCTGCCCTATGCGACGATCGAGCCGATCCGCGAGGTGCTGCTGCAGATGTTCATGGGCGAGAAGTTCGGCCGTGATCCGATCTGGGAGGGGCATCTGGCGACGGAGATCGGCCAAGCGGAAATCGCCGTCGACGCGGTCCTGTACGAGGCCCAGCTGCCGTTGCGGCAACTGATGAAGCTCAGCGTCGGAGACACGCTGACGCTCGAGCTCAAGCCCGATGCCTTCGTGACGGTGCGCTGCGGCGATGTGACCTTGACCGAAGGGCGCATGGGTCGCGTCGGCGACCGCGTGGCGGTGCGGATCGCCAAGCCGCTGCGTAAACCAACGACCACGTTCGCCATGTTCGAGACGGCGGACGCGTCCTCGAAGCGCGTGGAGGCGTAAGTGAGCAACGGATTGGGCATGGTGATCGAGACCCTGGTTGCGATTCTGCTCCTGCTCACGATCGCTTACAGCGTGATGCTCAACAAGAGGCTGAAGCGCCTGCGTAGCGACGAGATGACGCTGAAAGCCACCATTTCCGAGCTGATCACGGCGACCGAGATTGCCGAACGCGCGATCGGCGGATTGAAGCTGACGGTGCGCGAGTGCGACCAGGGCTTGGGCGAACGGTTGCGAACCGCGGAGCGCTTCTCGACGGAGATCGCCCGTCAGACCGAGGCCGGCCAGGAGATCTTGAGCCGGCTCCAGCAGATCGTCGCGGCGGCGCGGCCCTCGCCGGCGGCCGGCGCCGCGCCGGCCGCGCTGGTCGCACCCGATGCCCAGGCGATCGTCAAGGCGGCGCAAGCCTTTGCGGCGCGGGCGCGCAACAGGGGCGTCGCCGCATGAACAAGTTCACGCGCGAGTTCCGGCTCATTCCGGTCGTGCTGTTCGCGACCGTGAGCCTGCTCGCGCTGAAGATCGGCGGGCTGGTCGCGTCCGGCGGCTACACGCTGGCAACGCCGCGTCCGGCGCAGGCAAACGACGTGCACGCGCGGTCGCCCGAGGGCAAGCGCTCCTGGGCGCAGGAGACGCTGGGCTATCCCGACCTCACCGGCAGCGTCGACAAGCCTGCGGCCGCCGACCAGAACGGCAAGGGAGCCGGCAAGGGCGATCCTGCGCAACCCGCCGCCGCGGAGCCACCGCCGCTTAAGCCGGACGCGGCGCCAGTTTCGATCGACAACGCCCGTGCGCTGTCTCCCGCCGAGCGTGCCGTTCTCGAGCGGCTGCAGGAGCGCCGGCAGGAGCTCGAGCATCGCGCCCGCGAACTCGACATCCGCGAAGGCCTCCTGACCGCGGCGGAAAAGCGGATCGAGGCGCGCGTCATGGAGCTCAAGGACGTCGAGGCGCGGATCAACGCCGGCATTGCCAAGAAGGACGAAGCCGAAGTCGCCCGGCTCAAGGGCATCGTCACCATGTACGAGAACATGAAGGCGAAAGAGGCGGCCCGCATCTTCGACCGACTGGACATCAAGATCCTTCTCGAAGTGGCAAGCCAGATCAATCCGCGCCGCATGTCCGACATCCTGGCGCAGATGACGCCGGAGGCGGCGGAGCGTCTCACGGTCGAGCTCGCCACCCGCTCCAATCAGAGCGAAAAGGCTCCGGCGCTATCCGATCTGCCCAAAATCGAGGGACGTCCCGGAGGGTGAGGGTTAAGCCCGCGTTAAACGCGTCCGCCTAGGCTGAACGCGAACCCGCGCGCGGTGGCGGGTGCCGGCTCGAAGGACCGGTGCGGAAGCTTAAGCATGGCGAGCAACTCACTCACGCTGAAGGCGATGCGCGCCCATGCCGATGCGCAGATTCCGCCGCGGGTCGGCGTGCGGACCGTCGTGCTTTTTCTGCTGCTCGAAGTGTTGTTGCTCCTCGCCGCTCTCGCCTCCTTTCCCGGCCCCGCCCGTGCCGAGATGATGAAGGGCGACGTGAGTGCGAGTACCAATGGGGGCTACGCCCGCATCGTCTTCACCTTCCCGGAGGAAAACGAAGCCGATGTCCGGATCGCCAACGGTGTCATCGTCATCAGCTTCAGAAAGTCGGCCGAGCTTGCGGTGGACCGCATCTCTGCCGGCGCTTCCGCTTATGTGGGGGTCGCCCGGCGCGATCCCGACGGAACGGCGGTTCGCCTCGCGCTGAAGCGCAAGGTCACCGTCAATTCCATGGCGGCCGGCGAACGCCTGTTCGTCGACCTTTTGCCGGAGGGCTGGGTCGGGGTGCCGCCCGGCCTGCCGCAGGAGGTGATCGATCACTTGGCGCGCCGCGCGCGCGAAGCGGAAAAGAAAGCGCGACAGGCGTTGCTGCTTGCGCGGCAACGGGCGCTGCCGCCCATGAAGGTGCGGCTCGGCAACCATCCGACGTTCAGCCGCTATGTTTTCGAGCTGCCGGAGCCGGTACCGGTTGCCGTCGATCACGACAAGGAAAAGCTGACCGTCCTGTTCGACGCGCCGCTGCGGTTCGATTTGATCGACGTGAAGGCCGCATTGCCGCCGATGGTGAGCGCAATCACGGCGGAGCCCAGCGAGGATACGGTGGAAGTCCGCTTCACCTTCAAAGGCAAGGTCGACGTGCGCACGTTCCGCGAGGACTCGAACTTTGTCCTCGATCTCACCGCCAGCAATGCCGCACCGGCCGCCGGAGTCGCCGTGCTCACCCAACCGGGCGACCTGCCGGGCCTCTCGCTGGTGCCTCCCGATGACAAGGGCGGGGCTCTGGCCAAGCCGCCGCCGATCGCGGCGGCAAAAGCGGACGAGCGGATTCAAGATCCGCTTCCGGCGCCGGCGGCTCCCGCACAGCCGGGAGCGACACCAAGACCGATGCCCGAGACTGCACCCGCGCCGGCCGCCGGCCGCCCGCCGCCGGTCGATACCCGGCCGGCAACCGCGCCGCCGCCGCACGAGCCGGTCAAGATCGAAGAAGTTTCAGCGCCACCGCAGAAGCCCGCCGCCCCGCCGGCGGGCGCGATTGCTTCGCAGCCAGCCGAACCTGCAGGGTTTCCGCCGGTCCAGGGCGCCACCGAAGCCGCGTCCGACGACGCCCGCGAGGCGGGTTCGCCGGTCGTGGTCGAGTTGCGCCGCCAAGGCGATACGCTGCGGCTCGTGTTTCCGTTCGCAACGCCGACGCCGGCGGCCATATTCCGCCGTTTCGATACCTTGTGGCTGGTGTTCGATACACGGGTGCCGATCGACGTCACGCAGCTTTTCGGCGATCCGGGCCGGGTGATCCGCAGCGCCGAGGTGTCGCGCTCGCAGGACGGACAGGTGGTGCGACTGAAGTTGGAGCGGCCTCGCTTGGCGAGCGCGAGCACGAGCGGGCCGACATGGGCCGTCACCCTCGGCGATATCACGCTCGATCGCACCACGCCGCTGACGATCAACCGCGCCAGCGTCGGCGCCAACCGTGCCGTCGGTCTCGTTCCGTTCGATCAGCCGAGCCGGACCCATCGCATTTCCGATCCCGAGATCGGCGACATGCTCCTCGTCGTCACGGCGCTCGGCCCCGCGCGCGGCATGCTGCGAACCCAGGACTTCGTCGAATTTCGCGCGCTCGCCTCGACTCATGGCGTCGCGCTTCAGCCGCTGGCGGACGATGTCTCCACCGAGGTCCACCCCGACAAAATCCTCATCACGCGGCCGAGCGGATTGATCCTCTCCGGCGCGAATTATCAGCTGGACGAGGCGGCGCTGCAGTCCGGGGGAACCGTGCTGCTCGATCCGCTGCGCTGGGGCACCGATCGCCGCGCGCAGTTCGCCGAACGGCAACGGCAGCTCGTACAGGCCGCCGCCGTCGCGCCGGAAGGTAAGCGCGGCGCCGCTCGCCTCAACCTCGCCCGGTTCTATCTCGGGCGCGAATTGTTCCCGGAAGCCAAGGCGGTGCTCGAAGTCGCCGTCAGCAACGAGCAGCCGAAGGCGGCAGAACCATCCGGCCTGGTGCTGAGAGCCGTTGCCAAGCTCATGATGGACCGCAACGACGACGCGCTGAAGGACCTTTCCCATCCGGTCCTGGCAGATCACAAGGAGGCCGCGCTGTGGCGCGCGCTCGCGCATGCGCGGCAGGGCAATTGGGTACAGGCGCGCGAAGGCTTCAAGGCCGCCGAGGCGGTGATCACGACGCTTCCCATCGAGCTGCAGCGCGCCGCCCTCAAGGAGCGGCTGCGCGCCGCCATCGAGGTGCAGGATGTCGGCGAGGCCACGCAGACGCTCAATGAGCTGACGACGATTGGCATCCCGGGCGAGCTGGAAGCGGCGATTGCGGTGCTCTCGGGGCGCCTTGCCGAGGCGCTCGGACGCATCAGCGATGCGCTGAACGCGTACCATTCTGCGGGCCAGTCGGGCGACCGTCCCGCCGCTGCACAAGGCCGGTTGCGCGAGATCCTGTTGCGCTATTCGCTCAACACGCTCGCCCGCGTGGACGTCATTTCCGAGCTCGAGGTGCTGACCACCGTGTGGCGCGGCGATGAGACCGAAATCGAAGCGCTGCAATTGCTCGGTCATCTTTACATCGAGGAGAAGCGCTATCGCGATGCGTTCTACGTCATGCGTACGGCGCTTTCTGCGTTTCCCACTTCGCCGACCACGCGGCGCATCCAGAACGAGGCCTCGGCGACGTTCGAGAAGCTGTTTCTCGACGGCACCGCCGACGCCATGCCGGCCATCGAGGCGCTCAGCCTGTTCTACGATTTCCGCGAGCTGACGCCGATCGGTCGGCGCGGCGACGAAATGATCCGCCGTCTCGCCGATCGCTTGGTTTCGGTCGATCTGCTCGGCCAAGCCGCCGAATTGCTGCAGCACCAGGTCGACCACCGGCTGCAGGGTGCGGCGCGTGCGCAGGTGGCAACGCGGCTCGCCGTCATCCATCTGATGAACCGTAAGCCGGATCGCGCCTTGCAGCTGTTGCGCTCGACGCGGAGCGCGGATCTGAGCACTGAACTGCGCAATCAACGCCTATTGTTGGAGGCCCGGGCGGTCGCCGACGGCGGCCGTCACGACCTCGCGCTCGAGGTCATCGCCAACCTCAGCGGACGCGAGGTCGACCGGCTGCGCGCCGACATCCTGTGGTCCGCCCGGCGCTGGCGCGAAGCGGGCGAACAGATCGAAATGCTCCACGGCGAGCGCTGGCGCGAGTTCACGCCGCTCACCGAAGCCGAGCGTCCCGATATCCTGCGCGCGGCGATCGGTTTCGCGCTCGGCGAGGATCAGCTCGGCCTCGACCGCCTGAGGGAAAAATACGGGCCCAAGATGGCGGAGGGGCCACTGGCCCGCGCCTTCGAGGTGGTGATCACGCCGTTCTCGACCAACACGCCGGAATTCCGCACCATCGCCAAGGCGGCCGCGGCCGCCGACACGCTCGAGCAATTCCTGCGTGACATGCGCGCGCGCTATCCGGAAGCGGGCGCCGCGCTGCCCGTCCCGGTGCCGATGCCCCAGCGCCAGTCGCACAGAGCGGAGCCGCCGCGCGCGGCCCGGACCTCTGCGGCAGCCGGACAGCTCGCCGCCGTGCCGTAGCGGCGCTGTTGCAGATTGGCTGCCGGCAATACTCAGCCAGCGAAGATATGACTGTAATAGCTAAGCGATACCTGTGGACATTATATGGTCCATGGAGTATAGTTAGGTCAACATGAACGCTGATCGGCCGCTTAAGGTGCCGGTCGTTTTCTACCGCACGCCGGCTGGCACGGAGGTGGTGCGGAACTGGTTGCGTGGGCTCGCTGAAGTTGATCGGAACGCGATCGGTCAGGACCTCATGCGGGTCCAATACCGGTGGCCCGTAGGAATGCCGCTTTGCCGTTCGCTGGGGGAAGGCATTTGGGAAGTGCGAAGCGATCTTTCGAGCAATCGGATCGCGCGGGTGTTGTTCAGCGTCCGGGACGGCAAAATTCTGGTGTTTCATGGATTCATCAAGAAGACTCAGAAGACGCCCGATGATGAGTTGGCCTTAGCCCGCAAGCGCAAGCGCGAATTCAATCCATGAGCTGAAAGATGAAAAAAAAGAAAGTCCGACGCTCGACCGACGACCTGACGACTCTCGATGACTTCCTCAAGGAAGAAGGAAAGCTCGAAGAATTCGAAGCCGTCGCGATCAAGGAGGTGCTCGCATGGCAGATCGCCGAAGCCATGAAGGCACAGAAACTCTCGCGTAAGCGATTGGCCGAACGAATGCAGACGAGTCGCAGTCAGATTCGTCGGCTCCTTGACCCAAATGACGGCAACGTCACGATCGCGACGCTGCAGCGTGCGGCAAAAATCGTCGGCCGAACACTGCGGATTGAACTTCTCTGATCGATGAGCGCGAAACCCCGTTGCGCTGCGCCGTATGCGGGGAAACGAGCGCGGCTTACGTGCCGTAGCTCTGCACCAGGCTGCCGGCGACCAGCGACCAGCCGTCGACCAGCACGAAAAAGATCAGCTTGAACGGCAGGGATACCACCACCGGCGGCAGCATCATCATGCCCATGGACATCAGCACCGAGGCGACCACCAGATCGATGATCAGGAACGGCAGGAAAAGCAGGAAGCCGATCTCGAAGGCGCGCTTGAGCTCGGAAATCATGAAGGCCGGGATCAGCACGCGCAGCGAGGTGTCCTCGGCCTTTTCCGGCGTCGCCTGCTGGGCCAGATCGACGAACAGCTTGAGGTCCTTCTCGCGCACGTTCTTCAGCATGAATCCGCGGAACGGCTCGGTCGAGCGCTCGAATGCCTGTTCCGGCTCGATCTCGTTGGCGATCAGCGGCTTCACGCCCTGATCGTAGGCGCGCTGGAACGCCGGTCCCATTACGAAGACGGTGAGGAAGAGCGCGAGCGAGACGATCACCGCATTGGGCGGGGCGGTGGCGGTGCCGAGCGCGGTACGCAACAGGGAGAGAACCACCACGATGCGGGTGAACGACGTCACCATGACCAGGATGGAAGGCGCAACCGACAGAACGGTGAGCAGCGCGACCAGCTGAATCACGCGCTCGGTGAGGCCCGCGCCCTGGCCGAAATTGATGCTGATATCCTGCGCTGCAGCAGGATGAGCGGCCGTTACGATGAGGACTGTTGCGAGTACCAGTCCAACCCTGCGTCCGCTCATCCGTTCCCTTTAAGGTTTGCCTTGCGGCCGGCCGAGCAAGTTCGCCATCTCTTCCTCGAGGCTGTCGAACACCGACTTCGCCGGCACGGGTTTCGGCTCGGGCGCCGCTTCGGCGGGCTTGGCCGGTTCGGGAGCAGGCGCGGGTTTGGCCGGTTCGGTAGCAGGCTCGGGCTCGGCGGCAGTCGCCGGCGGCGGCCCGGACTCCGGTTCGCGCACCGGAGCCGGCTCCGGCGTCGCGGCGGGTTCGGCGCTCGCCGGCGGGCGCGGCGCTTCCGTCGGCCGCGGCTTTGGCTCCGCACGCGGCGGCGTGACGCGGGCTTCGCTTACGCGGGCTTCGCTGGCGCGGGCTTCGCTAGCGCGGGCCTCGCCCGATCGTGCCGGGCGGCGCAGGGCCGCTTCGAGGCGCTGCGCCATATCGGCAAGGTTGACGTCGGCGGTCGGCGGCGACTGCCGCATCTCCACCGGCTGCTCGGATTCGGCGGGGCGCGGTGCCGGGGACTTGGGCGGAGGCGGCGTGCGTGCCGGCTCCGGCGCGGCCGCCGCGCGCATGGCGGCACTGACGGGTTCGGGGAGGGGACGGGTCGGCAACTCCACGGGAGGCTGCACCTTCGGCGCTCCCTCAGGTTGTCGGATTTGCCGCGGCATCGGCTCGGGCTGCGGCGGCCGCACCGGTTCGGCCGGGCGCGGGCTGCGGGCAACCGGCTCCGGCGGGGGAGGAATCCAGGCCGCCTCGGCTTGCGGCGGGCGCGGCGGGGGTTCGGAACGCGGCGGGATGTCCGGCGGACGCGGTGTCGCCTCTCCGCCGTGGGGGCGCACCGGCGGCGCTTCGCGCGGCTGCGCAACCGGCACCGCGCGCACGATGTTCTGCTCGATCACCACATCCGTGGGCCCGCCGATCAGGACCAGGTGTTCGACATTGTCGCGGCGAATGAGCACCAGCCGACGGCGGCCATCGACGGAAGCCGCATCGATCACGGCGAGCCGGGGTTGACGGCCGCCGCGGCTGGCAGGGGCGCCGAGCCGCGTCCCTCCGATCCGACGGACCGCCCACAGGAGCAGCGGGATCAGCGCCAGGACGATGATGAACGTGATGATGAATTTCACAGCGAGCGGCGTTTCTCCACCGAACAGACCGTCGAACATCGCTCTCGCTCCTTCCGACCAGATCGCCGGGGTTCGGCGATGCAGTCGTACGGTTAACACCGTGCGGCAAGATTTGCCGTGCCGAACCCTAAGATATGGTTAACGCCGATGGGGTCCGGACCGTGTCCATCGGCGCCACAGCACCCTTTTTATGGTTAACGGCCGTTTCAAGGCAATCGGGCGGGATTGGCACGGTTTAACGGCGCGTTAACCATAAGCTCGGCAAACTTTGCCTGGGCCACCCGCGCGCGAGAGCAGCGCGCCGTCTGCCGGAGCTTCTCGATGCCGATCTCCGAGATCCCGATCTTCTCCATGCTGCGCACCAAGATGCAATGGCATCAGGAGCGCCAACGGCTGTTGGCGGAGAACGTCTCGAACGCCGATACGCCGAATTTCAAGCCACGCGATCTCGCCCCGCCCAAGTTCGACGGCCGCAGCCCCGCAGCCGTGGCTTCGCTGGCGCTGGCCCAGACCAGCCCGGTCCATATCGCCGGCGCCAATTCCGCCGGCACGCCGCAGTTCCGCACCGACCGGCGAGGTGGCTACGAGGTTCGTCCCGCCGGCAATGCGGTCAGTCTCGAAGACGAGATGCTCAAGGTGGCGGCCAACCAGATGGACTATCAGACCGCGACGAGCCTGTACGGCAAGAGTCTCGGCCTGATCAGAACCGCACTCGGTAAGCGCTGAAGCGACCGGAGAGGCACATGGATTTCCTCAAATCGATCGCCATCGCGGCGTCGGGCCTGCGCGCCCAAGCGGGGCGCATGCGCGTCATCTCCGAGAACGTCGCCAATGCCGACTCGACGGCGCCGCGCGCGGGCGCCAATCCGTACCGCCGCAAGGTTCCAACCTTCCGTGCCGAGATGGATCGCGCCCTCGATGCCAAGGTGGTGGCGCTCGGCCCGGTGCGAAACGACCCTTCCGACTTCCGCACCAGGTACGAGCCGGGCCATCCGGCCGCCGATGCCAACGGCTACGTCAGATACCCGAATGTCAATTCCGTCGTCGAGATGACCGACATGCGCGATGCCCAGCGCTCCTATGAGGCCAATCTCAACGTGATCGGCGCGACGCGACGAATGCTCCAGCGCACGATCGATATTCTGCGCGCCTGAACGTCACCAAGCTTCTGAGGGAACACCATGTCGACGCCGACCGCCGCCGCCAATGCCTATGCCGCGCTCGCCCGTCTCACCAACCCATCCGCCGGGGCCGGCAAGGCAACGGGTGCCGAAGGCGGCGAGGGGAACTTCGGATCGCTGCTCAAGAACGCGCTCGGCGCGATCGTCGAGGCCGGGCAGACGTCGGACCGGCAGGCCCAGGCCATGGTCGCCGGCAAAGCCAACATCGTCGATGTCGTGACCGCGGTGGCGGAGACCGAAGTCGCGGTCGAAGCGCTCGTCTCGGTGCGCGACAAGGTGATCCAGGCCTACGAAGAAATCATGCGCATGCCGATCTGACGGCGCCACGCCGCGGGAAAGAGGGGGCAAGGAGACGTCATGACCGGACCGGAAGTGCTCGACGTGGCGCGCGACGCGATCGTGACGCTGGTGATCGTTTCGGCGCCGCTGATGCTGGTCGGCCTTGCAGTCGGCGTCGCCATCTCGTTGTTCCAGGCGCTCACCCAGATCCAGGAAATGACGCTCGTGTTCGTGCCGAAGATCCTCGCCATCTTCATCGCCATGCTGGTCGCGCTTCCGTTCATGAGCGACGCCCTGCATGCGCATATGATGCGGCTTGCCGCCCGCATCGTCGGAGGCTGATCAAAGGCGCGCCGGGTATGCGGATCGACGTATCGTTTCTTCCCTTGCTCGGCGCGACCGCCATGCTGATGTTCGCACGCATCGGCACCATGGTGATGCTGCTGCCGGGCCTGGGCGAGCTCAGCGTGCCGGCGCGCGTGCGTCTTACCCTTGCGCTGGTCCTCACCGCCGTCCTGTTTCCGCTGCACCGCGCGGCCTTCGCGCTCGATCTGAAATCCTTCGGCCCGGTGCTGCTGCTCTTGGGCCAGGAATTGTTCATCGGCGTGGTGCTCGGCTTGACGGCGCGGCTGACGATCTCGGCGCTGCAGGTCGCGGGCTCGGTGGTGGCCCAGCAGCTCGGGCTCGGCTTCGTCACCGCGGTCGATCCGACCCAAGGCCAGCAGGGCCTGATCCTCGGCAACTTCCTCACCATCCTCGGCATCGCGCTGATCTTCGCCACCGACCTGCACTACTATGTCATCGCCGCATTGCACGACAGCTACGCGCTGTTCCGTCCCGGCGAGATGCCGCTTGCCGGCGATGTGGCGGCGCTGCTGACGCGCACCGTCGCAGCGGCGTTTCGCATCGGTATTCAGCTTTCCGGGCCGTTCCTCGTGTTCGGGCTGCTGTTCAACGTCGGCCTCGGCGTGCTGTCGCGCCTGATGCCGCAAATGCAGGTGTTCTTCGTCGGCATGCCGCTGTCCATCCTCCTCGGCTTCGTCGCGCTTCTGTTGGTGATCGGCGCGATGATGAGCACATTCCTCGGCTATCTCGAAGGCGTGCTGCGCGAGCTCGCGCCCAGCATGTAATGCGAGAAGGACCATGGCCGAGGAACGCGACGATTCCGACAAAACAGAAGACCCCACCCTCAAACGGCTCGACGAGGCGGTTCAACGCGGCGACGTCGCCAAGAGCCAGGAGGTCAATACCTGGTTCGTGATGGCCGCCGTGGCCCTGGTGCTGGTCGGTTTCTCCGGTTCGCTCGCCTCGGGCTTGACGACGATAATGCGTGGGCTCGTCGCCAATGCTCATCGCGTGCCGATGGACCGCGGTGGTCTCTCCGACCTGGTGGCGAAGCTCGAGTTCGAGATCCTCGCCGCGACCGCAATCCCGTTCCTGCTGCTGGTGCTGGCGGCCATTGGCGGGAACATGATCCAGCACCGCTTCGTGTGGTCGACCGAGCAGCTCACGCCGAAGCTTTCCAAGATCTCGCCTATTGCCGGCGCTAAACGTCTGTTTTCCAAGCTCGCGCTGGTCAACTTCCTCAAGGGCGTCGCCAAGCTCACCTTGGTCGCGGCGCTCATGATGTGGGTGTTGTGGCCCGAACGTCATCGCCTCGATGCCCTGGTGATGACCGAGGTCGTGGCCGTGTTGGCGCTTACCGAGACGCTGTCGGCGAAGCTCATCGGCTCGGTGGTCGCGGTGCTCGCGGTCATCGCCGCCCTCGACTACCTGTTTCAATACCGGCAGTGGTTCGAACGGCAGAAAATGTCGATTCGCGAACTGAAGGAGGAGTTCAAGCACACTGAAGGCGACCCGGCCATCAAGGCCAAGATCAAGCAGATCCGCCAGGAACGGATGCGCAAGCGCATGATGGCGGCGGTGCCCAACGCCTCGCTGGTCATCACCAACCCGACCCACTACGCGGTCGCCCTGCAGTATGATCGCGGCATGAACGCGCCCGTGTGCGTCGCCAAGGGTATCGACAACATCGCCCTCAAGATCAGGGAGGTCGCCTTGGCGCATAACGTCCCGGTGGTCGAGAATCCGCCGCTGGCGCGGGTACTGCACGCCTCCGTCAATATCGACGGCGAGATCGCGCCCGAGCACTACAAGGCGGTCGCCGAGGTGATCGGCTACGTCATGCGGCTGCGCCGCACCATGGTGCGATCATGAATTTAGCCATAACATCGACGTTGAGCCTCTTGCGCCGACTCAGACCCTCGGGCACTCAGACCGTTGCTGCGATTGACGGACAGCGGAAACGAAGCGCGGCCGATCTGGACGGTATGGCAACGCACGACCTGAGCGAAACTCCACGCCCCTCGGTCGACCGCCTGCAGCGCGGCGGCAGCATCGGCATGGTCCTGCTGGTGGCGGCGGTGCTCGTGGGGGCTGCCGTAGCGCTCCTGTTCATCGGCCGCGGCCGTGCCGAACCTTATATCGTCGGACTCCTCACCATCCTTGCCGTCATCGGCGTATTCTCGATGTTTGCCATCGCGGCCGGGATCCTGCGCCTGCCGGGCAACGAGGTGAACCCGCTGATCAAGGCCGTTACCGATACCGCCGCGGACGGACTGGTGGTGACCGACCCGACGGGTCGCGTGGTCTATGCCAATGCCACCTATCTCGACCTCGTCGATGCCGTCGATTGCGACGACGTGCGTCCGGTCGAGCGTGTGTTCGTCGGCGACCCGGACGTGTCCGAGGCCGTGTACCGGCTGGCCAAGGCGGCACGCGAGGGCCGGCGGCTGCAGGAGGAGGTTCGCGTGCCGGGCCTGCGCGGGGAGGCGGCACGCTGGCTGCGCCTGCGGGTGCGGCCGCTCGGCAAGACCGGGCGTGAGGCGCGCTCGGCCGTCTGGAGCATCGCCGATGTGACGCGCGACCGCGAGCGGCAGGAAAACGTGTTCCAGGAGCTGCAGCACGCGATCGATTATCTCGATCACGCCCCGGCCGGCTTCTTCTCCGTCGACGCTGCCGGCAGGGTCGCCTACATCAACGCCACGCTCGCGGCCTGGCTCGACTATGACCTCGCGGAAGTCGGCTCGGGCGGACTCAAGCTCGCCGACATCGTGTCGGGCGACGGGGCGGCGCTGTTGACCACGCTCGCCGGCGCGCCCGGCCAGGTGAAGACCGAGGCCCTCGACCTCGACCTCAGAGCCCGCAGCGGAAAGACGGTTCCGGTGCGGCTCTATCACAAGCTTGCGTTCGCGGCCGACGGCACGCCTGGCGCCTCGCGCACCCTGGTGCTCAACCGCGCCCGCGAGGAGAACGCCGACGCCCTGCGCGCGGCCGAAGTGCGGTTCGTGCGTTTCTTCCACAACGCGCCGATGGCGATTGCGACGGTCGACAAAGCCGGCAAGATCGAGCGCTCCAATGCGCCTTTCGCGCGGCTCTTCCAGGGCGTGATCAAGGGCGAGGCGGTCCCGGCCCAGGGCCGATCAATCCTCAGCGTCGTGGCCGAGCGCGACCGCGGCGGGCTCGAAGTAGCGATCGCCCGGGCGGCCGACGGCCAGGGCGACATCGCTCCGGTCGATGCCGCGCTTGCCGGCCAGGGCAGCCGCTCGGCGCGGTTCTATGTTTCCGCGGTCGAGGAGGACGAGCGCGACGGCGAGGCGGCCATCGTTTATGCCATCGAAACCACCGAGCAACGCGCACTCGAGGCCCAGTTCGCCCAGTCGCAGAAGATGCAGGCGGTCGGACAGCTGGCGGGCGGCATCGCCCATGACTTCAACAACGTGCTCTCCGCCATCATGATGGCGACTGACTTCCTGCTCAACGCGCACCGGCCGACCGATCCGTCGTTCCAAGACATCATGCAGATCAAGCAGAACGCAAACCGGGCCGCGAGCCTGGTGCGGCAGCTGCTGGCCTTCTCACGGCGACAGACCTTGCGTCCGCAGGTGCTCGACCTGGGCGAGGCTCTATCCGACCTCACCATGCTGCTGCGGCGCTTGATCGGCGAGAAAGTGGCGCTCGACGTGGTGCACGGCCGCGATTTGTGGCCGGTCAAGGTCGATATCTCGCAGTTCGAGCAGGTCGTCGTCAATCTGGCCGTCAACGCCCGCGACGCGATGCCCGATGGCGGCAAGCTCACAGTACGGACAACGAACGTCGCCGCCGCCGACTGCGCCCGCTATGCGCACGAGCCGATGCCGGATGCCGATTACGTGCTGGTCGAGGTGTGCGACACCGGCAGCGGAATTCCGCCCGACGTCATCAACAAGATCTTCGAGCCGTTCTTTTCCACCAAGGAGGTGGGGAAGGGGACCGGATTGGGGCTGTCCACGGTTTACGGCATCGTCAAGCAAACCGGCGGCTTCATCTTTCCCGATTCCGAGCTCGGGCGCGGCACCACCTTCCGCATCTTCGTGCCGCGCTACGTCGCCGGCGCCGACGAGGTCGCGGCCGAAGCCGAGACGGCTGCGGCGCCGCTGGTGCCGGAGGCGAAGCCCGCCGCCGATCTCACGGGCCGCGGCACGATCCTTTTGGTGGAGGATGAAGAAGGATTACGGAGCTTGAATGCGCGCGGACTCGCCTCGCGCGGCTATACCGTGCTGGAGGCCGGCAACGGGGTCGAGGCGCTCGAAGTGCTGGAGAGCCGCGGCGGCGACGTGGATCTGGTCGTGTCCGACGTGGTGATGCCGGAGATGGACGGCCCCACCTTGCTGAAGGAAATGCGCCGGCGCAATCCGGAGGTGAAGATCATCTTCGTATCGGGCTATGCCGAGGATGCATTCGAGAAGAACCTGCCCGAAGGCGGACAGTTTGCTTTCCTGGCTAAGCCCTTCACGCTGAAGCAACTCGTCGCGGCCGTGAAGGAGACGATCGCCAACGGCGAGGAGCGCGTCTCGCGCGCGTCGTAGCGGGTCAATGATCGCACGACCGAATCTTGAGCGGCCGGTTCACCGGCCGCTCAAACGTTTCTGATGTACAAATCGAATCGGGACGGCCGGTTACACGCGGCCGGTAAGTGCCAGAATCAGCACGACGATCAGCACGATGCCGAGAATGCCGGAAGGGCCGTAGCCCCAGCCGCGGCTGTAGGGCCAGCTCGGAATCGCCCCGAGAAGCAGCAGGATGAGAAGAACGATAAGAAGCGTCGACAGCATGACAGCCCCCATGTTTGAATAGGGTGAAACAACCCGCACGCGATTGCGTGCAAGGCTGCGGGTCGCTGTTCCAACGGCAGAACCCGACATCGGGTTCCCGACCCCTGCGTCACGAGAAGTTGCGTGATGGCCGGCGGCCATTTTGCGGGAAGCTCCCGTTGTCCGTCCGAAAACCGTGCCGCATGACTGCAGAACCTGCGGTTCGGTCGCATGAATTCGCATTAAGCTATTGATTTGTTAAAGCTTCATCGGTATGCAGACGAGGTGCCGTGCGCGCCATCCAGCCTGCGACACAATGGGATAGGTCTTAAACTCCTGCTTTGTCGTACCAATATGAACCCCGTCCGGTGTCAGGTCACCGACAGGCCGGAAGAGACTGTTCCGGGAAACGTCCAGAGAGGGAACGATGGGATCGCTCCGTTTGCGGCTTCGTCCGCTCGTCATTCTGCTTGCTGCACTGGCGACGCTTGCCTTTGTGGCGAGCGAGGCCGACGCCCGCGCGGGCAGCAGCCGAAGCTCCGGCAGCCGGGGCACCAACACGTTCAGCGCACCGCCGGCCACGCGCACGGCGCCGAACGCCGCCGCGCCGATGGAGCGCAGCATGACCCAGCCCGGCCAACCGGGTGCGTTCGGCCGCCAAGCCACGCCTGCGCGCCAGCCGGGCGGCATGTTCGGCGGCTTGTTCAATCGGCCCGGCCTGCTCGGCGGTCTTGCTGCCGGCTTCCTCGGTGCCGGCCTGCTCGGGCTCCTGTTCGGTCATGGCCTGCTCGGCGGGCTCGGCGGCATCGCCTCGATGTTCGGCCTGTTGCTGCAGATCGGGCTCGTGGTGATCGTGGCAAGCTTGTTGTGGCGCTGGTGGCAGCGCCGCCAGCAGCCCGCCACGGCGGGCGGACCGTCGCTGCGCGACATCAATGGCGGACCGGCGTCCGGCCTCGGCAGCTTCGGCTTCGGCGGCGGTTCGGCACCCTCGCCGGTGCGGGAACTGAACATCGAGGGCGCGGATTTCGATACGTTCGAGCGGCTCTTGGGAGAGATCCAAACCGCTTATAGTAACGAGGATCTCAACGCGATCCGCAGCCGGGCGACGGCCGAGATGGCCTCCTATTTCGCCGAAGACCTCGACGCCAATGCGAGCCGCGGCGTCGTGAACCGCATCTCCGACGTCAAGCTTCTGCAAGGCGACCTCGCCGAGGCATGGCGCGAAGATGGCGCCGACTACGCAACCGTCGCCATGCGGTTCGCCCTGAAGGACAAGATGGTCGACCGCAGCTCCGGCCGCGTCGTCGAAGGCACCGATGAGCCGCAGGAGGCGACGGAGCTGTGGACCTTCCGGCGCGTGCCGGGCGGCCAATGGCTGCTGTCGGCTATCCAACAGACCTGAACCTTCCTCATCGTCGCCGATTGTGTGAGCGCGGGCCTGGCGGCCCGCGCTTTTGTCTTGGGGTTGTTAGCAAATCCGCCGCTCCGCGGCGTCGGAACGCGCGGAACCTCCCCGCCGGTCGATCGTTTGAATGCACGTCCGGAAGTTATGCGCGCGGCTCCGGGCCGGGTGCGGACGTGCGCATCGCGGGCGCTTGCCATGTCAGACACAGCCATCATCGGAGAAGACGTCGAGGTGATCGGAACCGGCACCACGGCGGGCAATACCCCCTTCTCATGGAGCGCCGCCATTGCCGGCGCCTTCGCCGCCACGGCGGTGGCGTTCATCATCATTTCGCTCGGCTCCGGCATCGGGCTGTCGCTGGCCTCGCCCTATAGCTGGGGACCGTCGGGCACGACGCTGACCATCATCGGTGCCATGTGGCTGGTCATGGCCCACATCTTCGGCTTCGCCACGGGCGGCTACATGGCGGCGCGGCTGCGCAGCCACTCCTATGACGGCATCGTCGACGAGACCCGGTTCCGCGATGCTGCGCAGGGATTCCTGGTGTGGTCGATCGGCGTGGTCGCCATGGCGGCGATCGCCGGCATGGCTGCGCTGTTCACGGCAGGGGCCGCCGCGCATGTGGCTTCCGGCGCGGCGGCGGGCACCGGTGCGGCCATGAGCAATCCGCAGAACACCGCCAGCGCGTCCGATACGACCGGCTATTTCGTCGACATGTTGTTCCGCCCGAGCTCGGCAACAGCCAGCGCAGGCACCCAGTCGCCAATGAGCGCAGCTCCCGGTTCGGCGACGGTCGGCGCGGCGCCGGCCGGTCCGGCCGCAGCCGGAAGCATGTCGTCCGCGCAACAGCGCCTGGATGCCGAGAGCCGTGCCGAGGTCACGCGCATTGTCGCGCGCGGCGTCGCCCAAGGCGGCCTGACGGACCAGGATCGCACCTACTTGGCGCAGCTCGTCTCGCAGCGCACCGGCCTTCCGCCGGACGAGGCGCAGCGCCGCGTGACCGAGGTCGAAGGCAAGGCCAAGGAGACCGCCAAGGACGTCGCCGACAAGGCCGCCAAGGCCGGCTCCTACTTCTCGTTCTGGACGTTCATGTCGCTCCTGCTCGGCGCAGCCGCGGCCACGCTCGGCGGCATCGTCGGCGGCGACCTGCGCGACAAGGACAGCGTGCCGGCACGCGATGTCGCCTATAGATAGGCGAATAGCGAATAGCGAATGGCGAATAGCGAGTGACGAGTAGGGTGTCGGTGCGCCCCTTTTCCATTCGCAATTCGCCATTCGCTATACGGCGACGAACGGCCCCGGACGTCCTTTGTGCCCGGCGGGGAGCAGGTGAAAGAAGTGGCGTGGCGGCTCGTAGTGCTCCGCGGCCGTTGCGGGTTCGAGAAACTTGTCGCCACAAAGATCGTCACGAACGAAGAAGGCGTTCACCCCGGCGACCGAGCAGCCGACGATGCGATAACCTTTTTCGCGACCCAGCCGCACCAGGGCTTCGAGGCTTGCTCCGTAGAAATTGGAGCCGTCCCAGCGTCGCTGCGGATCGTACGGAACCGTCAGCGAGAGCGGCGGTCTTAAGCTTGCATTGTATTCGATGACCACCGCGCGTGGACTCACTGCCGTGACAGCCTTCCAGACCCAGTAGTCGTTGTAGTCGATGTCGATGGCGAGGAGATCGATCTCCCCGCTCATGCCGCCTTGGGCGAGCAGCGCATCGATATTCTCGGCGTTGACCAGGCGCTCCAGCAGCGTCAGCTTCCCGCCGGTGAGAAACGGCGCGAAGCGGCGGCGGATGACATCGGCATGGTCGGACCGCGCCTCGATCCACAAGCCGCGCCAGCCCTCGACCAAGAGCTTGACGCTGTTGCACTCGACCCCGCTTTCGACGCCGAACTCGACGAAGGTGCGGCTGGTCGAGCCGATGCGGCGAAAGATCTCCTGGATGATGCCGTCCTCGTCGTGCTGCGAATAGACTTTGAAGCCATGCCGCAGCAGTCGCTTCGGATCGGCATAGCGCGGCTGCGCCAGCGTCTCGGTCCAGAACCGGTGCAGATTCATCTGCACCATCGCGGCGTTGAATTTCGCGATGTGGTTCAGGGCAAAACCGATTTGAGCGTTCGCATCCATCACGAAGTCTCGCGGCCGGCACACGAGCCGAAGATCAGAACATCATGGGTGCCCGAGGGCCGCAATATTGGCAACCGGCTTGGCGCTCTGCCGCGCCCTCGGTAGGGTGAGGCGGATGAAAGCTCCTCCCTCCTTCCTAATGCAGGAAGCCACATCCCTGCACCGGCAGGGGCAACTCTCCGAGGCGGCTGCGCGCT